>CAZCPB010000043.1:0-20084 GCA_964500365.1 uncultured Phycisphaeraceae bacterium | reverse complement strand
CCACGAGCGCAGCCTGAACATCGACTTCCTCCTCGGCTATATCCGGCGCGTGCTCCCCCGCCGACCTGACCTCAAGGTTGTCGTCACCTCCGCCACGATCGACCCCGAGCGCTTCGCCGCGCACTTCGCCGGCCCCCTCGGCCCCGCGCCGATCATCGAAGTCTCCGGCCGCACCTACCCCGTCGAGGTCCGTTACCGCCCGCGCTCGGGCGACGAGGACGACGCCGGCTTGAGCCAGGAGGAAGCAATCGTCGCCGCGGTGGACGAGCTCTCCGCCCTCGACCCATCCGGCCGCGGCGACGTCCTGGTCTTCCTCGCCACCGAGCGCGAGATCCGCGAGACCGCCGCCGTCCTCCGCAAGCACCACCCGCCCGGCACCGAGATCCTGCCCCTCTACGCCCGCCTCTCCGCGCAGGAGCAGATGCGCGTCTTCCGGCCCCACCCCGGCCGCCGCATCGTGCTGGCGACCAACGTCGCCGAGACCTCGCTCACCGTCCCGGGCATCCGCTACGTCGTGGACCCGGGCTTCGCCCGCATGAGCCGGTACAGCGCCCGGACCCGGGTCCAGCGCCTCCCCATCGAGCCCGTCTCGCGCGCCAGCGCCGACCAGCGCGCCGGTCGATGCGGACGCGTCGAGGCCGGCGTCTGCGTCCGCCTGTACGCCGAGGACGACTACGCCGCGCGCGAGCCCTTCACGCAGCCCGAGATTCTCCGCACCAACCTCGCCAGCGTCATCCTCCAGATGAAGGCGCTCCGCCTCGGCGCCGTCGAGGACTTCCCCTTCGTCGAGCCCCCCGACTCGCGCATGATCAAGGACGGCTACGAGACCCTCCGCGAGCTCGGCGCCGTGGACGACCGCAACGAGCTCACCCGCCTCGGCGCCGACCTCGCCCGCCTCCCCGTCGACCCCCGCCTCGGACGCATGATCCTCGCCGCCGAACGCGAGCACTGTCTCGCCGAGGTCCTCATCATCGCCGCGGCACTCTCCGTGCAGGACCCGCGCGAACGCCCCATCGACAAGCAGGACGCCGCCGACCAGGCCCACCGCCAGTTCCGCGACGAGTCCTCCGACTTCCTCGCCCTCCTCAACATCTGGCGCTTCTTCCACGAGCAGTCGCACCACCTCAGCGCCAGCCGGCTCCGCAAACTCTGCCGCGAGACGTTCCTTTCTTTCACGCGCATGCGCGAGTGGCACGATGTCCGCCAGCAGCTCCACTCGCTCCTGACGGAGATGGGCAAGCGCGTCAACACCGCCCCCGCCGACCCCGCGTTGATCCACCGCGCCGTGCTCACCGGCCTGCTCAGCAACGTGGGACGCAAGGACCCTGAGACCCCCGAGTACGCCGGGACCCGGGGCACGAAGTTCTTCGTTTTCCCGGGCTCGGGTCTCTTCAAGCAGAACGCCAAGTGGCTGATGGCCGGCGAGATCGTCACGACCACCCGCACCTACGCGCGCACCGTCGCGCGGATCGACCCGGCCTGGATCGAGCAGGTCGGCGCCCACGCCCTGGCGCGCAGCCACTTCGACCCGCACTGGAACGCGCACGCCGGCCAGGTGTTCGCCTTTGAGCGAGTGACGCTCTTCGGTCTCGAAATCGTCGCCCGCCGGCGCGTCCCGTACGGCCAGATCGACCCCCGCGCCGCCCGCGAGATCTTCATCCAGCACGCCCTCGTCGAGGGCGACCTGCGCACCGACGGCTCATTCCTCGTCCACAACCGCGCCGTGCTCGAACGCGCCCGGCAGCTCGAAGCCAAGGCCCGCCGCGCCGATCTCGTCGCCGACGCCCGCGCCCGTTTCGCCTTCTACGACGCCCGCGTCCCCCCCGACGTCTGGGACTCGCACCGCTTCGAGCGCTGGCGGAAAACCGCCGAGCGCCGCGAGCCGCGCCTGCTCTACATGACCGACACCGCCGCCCTCGCCCAGGTCCCCGACGGCGTCACCCCCGAGCGCTTCCCCGACTCCGTCCCGCTCGGCGGCGCCTCCCTCGCGCTCACCTACGCGAACGAGCCCGCCTCCCCCGCCGACGGCGTCACCATGCACGTCCCCGTCGCCGTCCTCGGCCACCTCGACGCTCGCTCCGGCGAGAAGCTCGTCCCCGGCATGCTCCGCGAGAAGGTCGAAGCGCTGATCAGGACGCTCCCGCGAAGCACCCGCAAGTACATCTCCGCCGAACTGCTCGCCCGCTGCGCCGACGCCGCGGCAAATTCCGACGGCACCCGCGGCTCGATCCTCGAAGTGATCTCGCGCGAGCTCTCGACCTCGCTCGGCCTCGAGATCGCACCGTCGAGCTTCAAGCCCGCTGAACTCCCCCCGCACCTGAGCATGAACTTCCGCGTCCTCGACGCCGCCGGCGCTCCCCTCGCCGAAAGCCGCGACCTCGCCCGCCTCCAGCGAGACCTCGGCGACCGCGTCCGCGCGGGCTTCGGCGCCCTCGCCCCGCGCGAGTACGACCGGCGCGATATCCGCGACTGGGACTTCGGCCCCCTTCCGGAGCGAATCACGCTGTCGCGCTCCGGCGTCACCCTCCACGCCCACCCCGCGCTGACCGACGAGGGCGGCATCGTCTGCCTCCGCCTCTTCGAGACCCCCGAGCGCGCCGCCGAGGCCACGCACGACGGCCTCCGCGCCCTCTTCCTCCTGCGCGCCGCGGACGAAATCCGCCACTACGTCCGCCTGATGGAGCGGCTCCCGCAGATGACCGCCCGCTACGCCGTCTCCGCCCCCGGCCGCTCCCTCACCCGCGACCTCTCCCTCCTCGTCGCCGAGGGTGCCTTCATGGACGGCCCCCCCGCCCGCGACAAGCCGGCGTTCGAGGCCGCCCTTCTCGCCGGCTGGAGCCGGGTCCCGCGCGTCGCCCGCCGGGTCGAGCAGGAGGTCGAGCCGATCCTGGAGGCGCTCCACCGCGTCCACCTGCGGATCGCCGGCGCCGCCGCGCCCGCCTTCGCCGACGCCGTCGCCGATGCGCGTTCCCAGATCACCGAGCTCTGCGCCGAAGGGTTCCTCGTTCGAACGCCCCGCGAGCGCGTCGGCCACCGCGCCCGTTACCTCGCCGCCATCGAGCAGCGGCTCGAGCGCCTCGCCAACGCCGGAATCGAGCGCGACCGCCGCGCGATGCTCGACCTCGCGCCCCGCTGGCGCCGCTATCTGGAGCGCAAGCGTGAACTCGACGCCGCCGGCCGGCGGGACCCCGCCCTCGAACGCTACCGCTGGATGATCGAAGAAATGCGGGTGTCCCTCTTCGCGCAGTCCCTCGGCACCGCCGAGCCGATCTCACTCAAGCGCCTCGACGATCAATGGGCCAATGTAAAGCAATGACCACTCCCCCCTCCCAGAGGGAGGGGGGTCGGGGGGGTGGGTTCGCCGAACGCCGGCGCTCCGTCCTTATCTCAGGCGCTGAGCACACCGGACAACATCATTTCTCAATGTCCTGCCCACCCGTCCGCCCCCCCGCGGCCTCCCCGTACGCATCCACTTCCACCAGCGCCGGCAGCCCCAGCGGCCCGACCTGCTCCTCGATCACCCCCTTGTCCCCGACGAGCACGAGCACGCCGCGCCGCGCCCAGTCAAAGCCCTCCGCCCGAGCGTTCAGCGCGCCGACGCCGGTTGACTCCGCCGCCGCCGCGTCCTCGGCGAGCGAGGTGAACGCGGCGTTATCCACGAGCAGTTCCGCCGCCGCCTCCACCACGTCCGCGCCGCCCGAGAATTTCTCGACCAGCCGCTGCAGGTAGAACCGGCGCGCCTTCGCCGCTTCCTCCTCGGTGATGTCCCCCTTGGAAAGCCGCCCGAACTCGCCGAGGAACTCCTTGAGCGCCGCGCCCGTCACCGCCGACGTCACTCCCGCCCCCGCCGCGAACACCCCGTGCGACCTTGAAAACTCGAATCCCGACCGCGCCCCGTAGGTGTACCCGTTCCGCTCCCGCAGGTTCTGGTTCAGCCGGCTTGTGAAGCTCCCGCCCAGCAGCGTATTGACCAGTTCGAGCGCGACGCGCTCCTCCGATCCGTACGCCGGAGCCGGCGACGCGAACCGGATCATCGTCTGCACAGCCCCCGGCCGATCGACCACCACGACCCGCATCGCGTCGGCCGAACCGGGCGTCGGCCCCTCGAACGCTTCCGCGCCGCCCTCCACGCGCCAGTCCCCCAGCGTCCGCTCCAGCACCGAGCGCACCTCGACCGGGCTCAGGCTCCCCGCCGCCAGCACGGTCGCGTGCTCGGGCCGCACCAGGCGCGAGTACATCCGCTGCACGTCGCGCAGCCCGAACCGTGACAACGCCCCCGGCGTTCCCTCGAGCGGCCACGCCAGCGCGCTCGACGGCCCGTGCAGCCTCCGCGCCGCCACGCGCTCGGCGACCGCACGCGGGTCCTCCTCCGACTGCCGCAGTTCTTCCAGCGCGATCTTCTTCACCCGCTCGAAGTCGTCCGCCGCCAGGCGCGGCCGCCTCACCGCATCGGCCAGGAGCGCCCCCGCGCGCTCGAAGTTCCGCGCGATCATCGTCATCTCGACGACCAGCGCCTCCCGCCCCGCCGCGCTCTCGAACGACGCCCCCGCCGCGTCCACCGCCTGCGCGAACGCGAACGAGTCCAGCTCCCCCGCCCCCTCGCCGAGCATCTCCGCCGTCAGCGCCGCCAGCCCCGCGTCCGACCCGTCCGCGCGGTTCAGCGCCCCGCCCGGCGCGAACACGACCGCGACGGTCTCCAGCGCCGGGCCCGGCAACTCCCAGCACTTGACGTTGATGCCGTTGGTCAGCGCGAACTCGACCGGCGCCGGCGGCGCGAACGGCGCGGGCTTGAAGTCCGCCGGACGCGAGTCCCGCGCGGTCTTCTCCCGCTCGGGCTCAAGGGGAAGCACGCGATGAAGCACCCGCGACCCCGGCGTCAGCACCAGCCGCGCCCATCGCCGCACGCCCTCGACCGTCGCCGCGCGGTACCGCTCCAGGTCCCGCTCGAGCGAGTTCGGGTCGCCGAGATAGAACTCGTACTCATTCAGCTTGTCGGCGCGGCTCTTAAGGTCCTCGATCTCCCTCAACTTCGCCAGCTCGATCCGCGCCCGGTGCTGTTCGATCTCGGCCCGTGTCGGTCCCTCGGAAGCCAGGCGCTCCAGTTCCTCGTCCGTGAGCCGCTCGACCACGTCGAGGTCCGCCCCCGCGACCGCGATCACGTCGATCCGCAGCATCGACCCCAGCTTCCCGTGGTCGCGGTACGCCGAAACCGCCGACGCGACGCCCTCCTGCGCCACCAGCCGCGCGTACAGCCGGCTGCTCTTGCCCTCGGCCAGGATCGACGCGACGAGATCCGACTCCGCGTCCCCCTCCGCGTACGCCGCCGGGCTGTGGTAGCAGAACGAGAGCATCGGCGCCTGCACGGTGTCGTACATCACCCCGCGCTTCACGCCCGCGAGCCGAACCGGGTCCGCGGGCTTGCGCATCGGCTCGGGCCGCCGCTCCAGCGACCCGAACAGGTCCGCGATCAGCGGCTTGACCACCGCCGGGTCGAAGTCGCCCGCCACCACCAGCGACGCGTTGCTCGCCGTATAGAACGTCGCGAAGAAGTCCTTCACGTCCGTCACCGTCGCCGCCCTGAGGTCCGCCTCCGTCCCGATCGGAGGGAAGTGGTACGGGTGCGACGGCGGGTACATCAGGTACTGGAGCGCCAGCTCGCTCCGCCCGTACGGCTGGTTCTCGACCACCTGCCGCAGCTCGTTCAGCACGACGTCCCGCTGCAGGTCGAGCTTCTCCTGCGTCATCTCTTTCGCCAGGTCCTCCAGCCGGTCGGCGTCCAGCCACAGGAGCGTCGGCAGGATCGACGCCGGCCCCACCGAGAAGTAGTTGGTCCTGTCCAGCCCCGTCGAGGCGTTGTTCCAGCCCCCCTCGGCCTCCATCAGCCGGTCGAAGTCGCCGTTGGGCACGCGCTCCGTGCCCATGAACATCAGGTGCTCGAACAAGTGCGCAAACCCGCTCCGCCCCGGCGGCTCGTCCTTCGAGCCCACCCGGAACCACGTGTTGATCGTCGCGATCGGGCGCGTGTGGTCCTCGTGCAGGATCACCGTCATCCCGTTGGGCAGCGTGTACTTCTCGACCGCCAGGTCCTGCCCGCGTGCCGCGGCGGGGAGAAGCCAAAGACAGACCAGCACCAGCAGCGCCCGCGACATCATCATCGTGAAGACTCCAGACTCAGGCCCGCGCAGACCTTCGCTCCGGCAGCGCGCAGCGCTGAACGCCGGCAACCGGAGGGGGCGCCCACACCGCCGAACCGGGCACCGATCCCGTCGCCCACGCCGGCGCCTGACGATAGCGACCGCCATCGCGCCGGGCTTCCACGCTCAGGCCACCAGCTCACGCCACCCACACCACCCGCCCCTGAGGCACCAGCGCCACCGCGCACCGCACCCGCGCCGCTTCCAGCCCGTACATCGCCGCGACCGCCCCGTGGTACGCCCGGAGCTGCGGCCCGTACCACGCGACGACCGCGTCGTTGTCGCCGCTCTCCTCCCCCGTCTTGAAGTCGATGATCTCCGCCCCGCACAGCCGCCCAGCCTCCCGCACCAGCACGAGCCGATCGATCCGCCCGACCACCACCCGTGATTCGTCGCCCCCGCCGCGAGCCGCGATCGGCCGCTCGCGGATCGCCTCGACCTCCGCCCCGCGCCCCCAGCGCTCCGAAGCTCCCCCTCGGTCGAGCAGATCGCGCACCAGCGCGTCGCGCAGCACGCCGCGCACCCGCTCGGCCAGCGTCCCGGCCTCTTCACTCCACGCCAGCCCCGCCCGCTCCGTCACGCCGCGCAGCTCCTCGACGCTCGGAACCCTCTCCACCCACTCGACAGATTCCATCCACGCGTGCACAAGCGTTCCGCGGTCCCGCAGCGCCCCCGGCGCGCCCTCCGCCAGCGCCTCGCCGATCGTCCGCGGGCGCACCTCCGCGATCCGCGAAGGCGCCAGCGCCGACGCGCGCGTAATCCTGCCCGACGGCGGCCCGAGCGTGATCGGCGCCGCGCCGCCGCCGGCTCCCGCCATCCCCCGCTCCCCGGCGCCCCTCGCCGCCGGCCGAGCCTCCGGCGCCGCGACCTCCGCCCCGCGCGCCCACAGCACCGCCCCGGGCGTCCGCGCCGTGTCCCGCGCCAGCGCCCAGTGGATCAGCCCCCCGAACGTCCGGGGCCAATTCTCGCCGCCCTCGCGCGGTGAGAGCAGCACGTCCAGCCGCCGCTCCGCCCGCGTCATCGCCACGTACAGCACGCTCAGCGACTCCCCGATCATCCGCGCCGCGCTCGCGGCGTGCATCGCCTCCAGCCGAGGGTGCCCCGCGCGCACATGCCCCGCCGCGTACCGAGTCACCGCCGTCACCGGCGCAAGCGGCGACGCGCGCTCGACCACGATCCCGGGCGGACGAGCCAGGATCGACCCGTCAAGGTCCGCCAGCACCACGCACGCAAACTGCAGCCCTTTGGACCGGTGCACCGTAAGCAGCCGCACCTGCGCCTCGCTCGCCTCCGCCGATGTCGCGCTCACGGCGAACGAGGCGAACTCCGACGGCCGCCCCCCGGCCCCCGCGTCGAACCTTTCGGCAAGCTCGACCAGCCGCCCCAGCCGCTCGGCGTCCCGCGCGCTGCACTCGGGCGCCAGCGCCGCCGCCCACCCCGCGACCGTCGGCGCGTACCCGCGCTCCGCAAGTTCGCGCCGCAGCGATGCACCGATCTCGTCCACGCGCCCGCCCGGCGGCCACGAAAGACCCACCACGGCGCCCAGCGGCGAAGTCGCCACGTGGAACGCCGTCGCCGTGTTCCCCGGGTGGTCCGCGAGCCGCATCAGCGAAAGCACCGCCGCCACCGCCGGCGAATCCGCAACCCCCGACCCGCCTTCGATCACAGCGTCCACCCCGAGCCCGCGCAGTCGGGCCAGCATCCACCCCATCCGCGCCCACGTCGGGAACAGCACGCCGATCGATGCGCCCTGCGCGCCCCTCGCCAGCCCCGCGATGTGGCGAGCGCTCTGCTCGAGGTGCTCGCACCCGTCCGCCGCCCCGGGCGTCACCCGCAGCTGCGCGAACCCCGGCTCCTTCACCGCCGTGCAATGCGCGTGGAACTGGCCCGCCCACGCCCCGCCCGCCGTCGCCCCTTCCGCCGTCGCCGCAAGCGCCGGGTTTTCCCTCAGGCTCCCGAACACCGCGTTCACCGCCTCGATGATCTCGGGGCTCGACCGCCGCGACTTGTCCAGGGGTTTCGGCCGGACCGACTCCCACTCGGCCAGCACCGCCGGGAGCAGTTCCGGCTCCGCCCCGCGCCACCGGTAGATCGACTGCTTCACGTCCCCGACGCACAGGAGCGACCTCGCCCCCGAGTCGTCCTGCGCCATCTCGTCCATCATCGGCTTCAGCAGCCCGAACTGCACCACCGACGTGTCCTGGAACTCGTCGATCAGCGCATGGTCCAGCCGGCCGTCCAGCGCGTAGTACACCCGCTCGAGCGCCCCCGCCACCTTCGCCCGCACCAGCGCACGCGGCACGTCGTCGAACGTGCTCACCCCTGTTGCCCTCTTCAGCCGCTGATACGCCGCGTCGAACCTCGCCAGCGCTTCGCGCGTCGCGATGTTCCGGTCCCGCAGCCGCGCGACCAGCACCGCGCGTCCGTGCGTCAGGAGCGGCTCGTACGCCGCCCGGACCGCGTCCGGGATCGGCTTGCCCGCAAAGTCCGCTTTCCCCGTCCCGACCGCTTCCGCGATCCCCGCGTCGAAGAACCCGTCCCAGTCCGCCGCCGCCGCCCTCTCGATGGCCGTCGCGTGCGCCTTCTGCCATCGGGCGTCAATGGTCTTCCCGTCCGCGTTCCGCGCCAGGCCCAGGGCCCGCAACGCCCCCACCGCGGCGCGGAGCGCGCCCTCGCCCAACGGCTCGCTCAACGGACCGATCTCCTCCCACGCCCCCGGCTCCGACTGCAGGTACGCCGCGTGCGCCGCGCCCACCGCCCCCAGCACCGCGCCGAACACCCGGCTCGAGTACATCCCGCCGTGCAGCAGCCGCACCAGCCGCACGGTCTCCTCCGAGTCCGTTGATTCCACCACCTCCTCGACCGCCCGTGCCCGCAAGCGCGCATCCTCATCGTCCTCGGCGATCCGCCACCCCGCCGCAAGGTCCAGGTCCAGCATCATCGCGCCCGCCAGGCGCGCGAAGAACCCGTCGATCGTCCCCACCCCCAGCCGGTCGATCGCGCTCACGAGCCCGCGCAGGGCCCCGCGGCAACGCCCCGCAGTCAGCCGCGCCACCGGCACCGTGTCGTTCTCGCGAAGCTGCGTCTCCAGAGCCGCCGCCGCGCTCTCGCTCTCGCCCGCTTCGCACAGCCTCTTCAGCAGCCGGTCCAGGATCTCCCCCGCCGCGGCACGCGTGAACGTCACCGCGAGGATCCGCTCCGGCGCCACCCCCGCCAGCATCAGCGCGAGGTACCGCGTCGTCAACGCGAACGTCTTGCCCGACCCGGCCGAAGCGAGGATGGCGCACGATTCCAGCCGCGTCACGCCTCGCCCTCCTCGCCCGCCTCCGAGATTCCTTCGCCGCCGTCCTCACCGCGGGCCTCGGGCGGGATCAGCCCCTCGCCGCACAGGTACCCGAGCGCACCCGAGTCCGGCGGCCAGTCCCCGAGCACGAAGAAATCCCCTCTCAGCACCCGCGCCGCGATCGCCCGCGCCGCGTCGTCCGCGCTCGCCAGGTCCGCCTCCTGCCACGTCGCCGCGTGAACCTCCGCGGGCCCAGGGCGCGTCGGCACGTTGATGTACCCGAAGCTGAGCGCCGGCCGCTCCGCCCTTCCACGCCACAGCTCCGCCGCCAGGTGCCGGTACAACGGGAGTTGGAGGTCCAGCCACGCACCGCTCTTCGAGCGCGCGCCCTCAGGCCGGACGCCTTTCTCCGATGTCTTGTAATCCAGGATCGCCACCTCGCGCCCGCCGTCTCGCTCGTCGATCCGGTCGATCGACCCCGTCAGCAAGACCTTCCCGCCCGGGCAGTCGAGCGTCACCGGCTCGCGCGCCCTCCATTCCGCGTGCGCGATCCTCCATCCCTCCGCCCGCCGCGCTGCCTGCATCGCCGCAACCCCCGCGATCCGCTCGCGAAGCTGCGCCGCCTGAACCCGCACTACCCCCGGCGGTTCGGGCCCGAACTCTTCGCCCGGCACCCCCTCCAACGCCCCCAGCATCGCCCCCCGGATGTCGTCCACCCCCGTCGCGTCCCGCGCGCTCCCGTCCGCGAACCGTTTCATCGCCCGGTGGAACAGGTCGCCCACCGTCGGCGGACCGAGCTCAGACTCAGGCTCGCCCACCTCCTCCAGCTTCAGCACGCGCTGCAGGAAGAACCCGTACGGCGAGGCCAGGTACATCTTGAACGCCGTCACCGGCATGGTCGTCACACGGGCCGCATCGACGCGCGGCATGATCCGGAAGCCCGACTCCGACGCCCCGGCCACCCGGTCCGACGCCCCGCGCTCCTTCGAGGCCCGCGTCCATAACCCCACCCGCGCCGGCAGCTCCTCGTCGCCGCACGTGAACAGCAGACGGCTCGGCTTCAGCGGGTCGCCCGCCAGACTCCGCCTCCCCGCGATCACCACAACCCGCTCGTGACACCGCAGCAGCACGTTCAGCAGGTACGCGTCCCGCGACAGTCCCGCATCAGACCCCGGCATCTCCAGCGCGCGACGCGACCCGCCCGTGAGCAGCGTCCCGCCCCCGGCGCCGCGCGGCACGCTCCCCTCGTTCATCCCCGTCACGATGCACACCGGCGCATCGTCGAACGGCACCTCCAGCCACCCGACCATCTCGACCGCCCCGGGCTGCGCCGGGCTCGGAATCCGCTCGCCCTCACACAGCCGAAGCAGCAGGCCGATCGCCTCCGACGCCGACATCCCTTCGCGACGACCTTCACCGCCGCACGCCGCCAGTTCGTCCAGCCGTTCAGCAATCGCCTCGCACGCGCGGCACGAAACGTCCGTCTCGCTCCCTTCGGCCCCGACCGCCACGCCCTCGTACAGCCGGCGCAGGCACTCGCGCACGTGCGCTGCCCACTCGTGTGCCCCCCGACGTTCGTCCGCCCCCGCGCCCCCGCCCAGTCCCCCCAGCAGCCGCCCCACGAGCCCCGCCATCTCCCCGCACGCCCCGTCGTGCGTAATTCCCGACCTCGCCCAGCCGCGCGAAAGCGCCCGGGGCGGCGACGCCGCCAGCGCCGCATCCAGCTCCCGCAACCAACCGCTCCCCGCCCACAAGGAACCGCCGATCCGGGCATCGATCCAATCGAACACGTCGGGGTGCCGCACCAGCGCCGCCAGCTCGCGCGTGTGCTGTGTGTCCAGGAGCGACCGAACCAGCGCCAGGAAGCGCACCGGCGCCGTCCGCGCGAGCGCCCGCCCGCGTGCGTCGCGCACCTTCACCCCGAGCGGCTCGAGCCGCGCCCGCACCGCGGGAACGACCTCCGCGTCCGGGACTCCGATGAGCACGCCGTCCGCGGGTCTGCCCTGCGCGTGCTCCCGCAGCGCGCGATCGACCTCACGCGACTGCCAGGACGGAGACCCCGCGATGCGCACCTGCCCGGTGGAAAGGTCGGTCGTCGAGAACGCGCCCGCTCGAACGGTCCCTAGCTCATCGAACGACGCGGCCTCCTTCTCCTCCGCGATCACCAGCACCGCTTCCGGGGGGTGCGCCTCGAGCGCCAGCCGGACCAGACGGGGCAAGTCCGGCGTCGCGACCAGCACCACCCGCCGCGCCGGGCCCGAACGGTTGTTCCGTGCGCCCTGCGCCGCCCGCACCGCGCCCAGCCGCAGCCCCGCGTCGTCAGTCAGACCCCGCGCCGCGAGCTCGCGCTCGAATTCTCCTTCGATGACCGCCGCGCCACGCCAGCGCTCGAGATCCGGCACATCCTTGCCGGGGCTCCCGAGCAGGTCCGCCGCTTCCGCGATCGAGAGCGCCTGCCCCGACAGTTCATGCCGCGTCGCGTCCAGGACGTCGGCCAGCGCGAGCCGCTCCCGCAGCCCGGCCGCCCCGAGATCGCGCCCCGGCGCCAGCGCCCCCAGCGCCGCGCGGTCCACACGCTCCAGCGCTGCGCACCACGCCATCAGCCGCTGCGCATCGCTCGCCTCCGCGGCGCCGCCCGGTCCACGCACGTCCAGCACGTCCAGCGGCGTCCCGATCGTCGGCGGGACCAGCACCACCCCGCGCGCGGCGCACGCCTCGATCAGCAGCGTGAGCACGTGCCACGCCGCACGCCGCCCCTGCACGCACACGAGCACCCCGCCCAGGTCCGCCTCGCCCCCCACCGAAAACCGCTCGACCAGCCACTCCGCCGCGGGGCGCAACGCGGGACGCGAATACCCCAAAAACACTCGCTCGGTCCCCGCCTTCGGCATGACGCACTCCGTCGCCCGCGCGCTCCGTCGCTCCGGCCAGAGAATAATCGCTCAAGCGCGCCCGTGCCGATGCGAGCCGCCATCAATCAAGGACCCGAGATGCCCTCCAACCCGACCCCGTTCGTCGCCGCCCTTCTCGGCGCGGCAATGGCGCTCGCTACCCCGACCCTTGGCGGGGCACAGCAGCCGACCCCGGCCAAGCCCTCCGACGACGCCAAGGCCGGCAAGGACGCGCCGAAGTGGGACGTAAACAACCCCTACAGCGCCGACGGACCGGCCTTCCACGACGTGCCGATCGACACCGCCCGCGGCACATGGATGAGCCTCGATGTCAGCCCCGACGGAAAGGAGATCGCCTTCGACCTCCTCGGCGACCTTTACACCATCCCCATCGAAGGCGGCGCGGCCAAGCCGCTCACCGGCGGCATCGCCTGGGACATGCAGCCCCGCTTCAGCCCCGACGGCACGCTCATCGCCTTCACCAGCGACCGCGCCGGCGGCGACAACATCTGGGTGATGAACCGCGACGGCTCAAACCCGCGCCAGATCACGAAGGAAAGTTTCCGCCTCCTCAACAGCCCCGCGTGGACCCCCGACTCGCAGTTCATCGTCGCCCGCAAGCACTTCACCGGCCGCCGCTCCCTCGGCGCCGGCGAGATGTGGCTCTACCACCGCACGGGCGTTGAAGGCGGCTGGACCGAGGGCCTCCAGATGACGACCCGCCCGACCGAGCAGA
Source organism: uncultured Phycisphaeraceae bacterium (assembly GCA_964500365.1). Taxonomy (GTDB): domain Bacteria; phylum Planctomycetota; class Phycisphaerae; order Phycisphaerales; family UBA1924; genus CAZCPB01. The sequence goes on along the minus strand of CAZCPB010000043.1, from coordinate 6,980 downwards.
AAGACGTCGGCGAGCCGGCCTTCTCCCCCGACGGCCGCTACCTCTACTACAGCCTCGACGCCACGCCCGGCGCCCAGTTCGATTACGACAAGGACTCGACCAGGGGCATCTACAACATCAACCGCCTCGACCGAACCACCGGCCAGACAGAGACCTTCGTCGCCGGCCCCGGCGGCGCCTGCCGCCCGACGCCTTCACCCGATGGGAAGTGGCTCGCTTTCGTCCGGCGCGACCGCTTCAAGACCTGCCTCTTTGTCCGCGATGTCGCGTCCGGTCGCATCGAGAAGCTCTACGACGGTCTCGAGCGCGACATGCAGGAAACCTGGGCCGTCCACGGCGTCTACCCCACCATGGCGTGGACGCCCGACTCGGCCTCGATCGTCTTCTATGCCAAGGGCGGGCTCCACCGTCTCGCCCTTGAATCGCGCGCCATCACCGAGATCCCGTTCCACGTCCGGCACACCCGCCAGGTCGCCGAGAGCCTCCGCTTCCCCGTCGAAGTCGCCCCCGGCACGTTCGATGTCAGGCTCCTCCGCTGGGTCAGCGTCTCGCCCAGGGGCGACGCCGTCGTCTACCAGGCGCTCGGCCATCTCTATGTCCGTCCGCTGCCCGACGGTGAGCCCCGCCGCCTGACCGGGGCCCGCGACGAGTTCGAGCACTGCCCGGCGTGGTCGCGCGATGGCCGGTGGATCGTCTACACCGCCTGGAACGACGAGAAACTCGGCGCGGTCAAGGTCGTGTCGAGCGCCGGCGGCGAGGGGCGCGCCGTCACCACCGAGCCCGGCCACTACGCCGACCCCGTCTTCAGCCCCGACGGCTCGAAGATCGTCTACGGCAAGATGTCGGGCGGGTATCTCACGACGCCGATCTGGTCGACCGACCCCGGCGTCTACATCGTGGATTCCAGGGGCGGCGAGGCGCGGCGCATCAGCCGCAAGGGCGCGCAGCCCCAGTTCGGCGCGGACAACGACCGCGTCTTCCTCAAGACCTCCGAGGTCATCAAGGAGGACGAGAAGCACACGCTCTTCTCGATCGCGACCGACGGCAGCGAGGAGCGCACGCACTTCACCAGCAACAACGCCACCGAGTTCGCCGTCTCCCCCGACGGCCATTGGCTCGCGTGGGCCGAGCGCTATAACGCCTACATCACGCCCATCATCCCGACCGGGCGCGAAGTGAACGTGGGGCCCAAGACCACGGGCCAGCCCGTCGCGCGGGTCTCGGGCGAGGCGGGCAAGAACCTGCACTGGTCCGGCGACAGCACGGCCCTGCACTGGTCGCTCGGCCCCGAGCTCTTCACCCGCAAGGTCGCCGAGTCCTTCGCCTTCGTGGACGGCGCCCCCGACAAGCTCCCCGAACTCCCCGGGCGCGGCGTCAACATCTCCTTCACCGCCGACGCCGATGTCCTCTCCGGCTCACTGGTCCTCACCGGCGCCCGCATCATCACCATGAACGGCGACGAGGTGATCGAGGACGGCGCGATCGTCGTCGAGAAGAACCGCATCACCGCCGTCGGCCCGCGCGCGACCGTCCCCGTCCCGCCGGGCGCGAAGACCATCGACTGCTCCGGCACCACCATCATGCCCGGCCTGATCGACGTCCACGCCCACGGCGCCCAGGGCATCAACGGCATCGTCCCTCAGAAAAACTGGGGCCGGTACGCCGACCTCGCCTTCGGCGTCACCACCGTCCACGACCCCTCGAACGACACCGACACGATCTTCGCCGCAAGCGAGATGCAGCGGGCCGGCCTCGTCACCCAGCCCCGCACCTTCTCGACCGGCACCATCCTCTACGGCGCCGCCGGCTCCTTCAAGTCCGAGATCGACAGCCTCGACGACGCCCGCTTCCACCTCAAGCGCATGAAGGCGGTGGGGGCCTTCAGCGTCAAGAGCTACAACCAGCCCCGCCGCGACCAGCGCCAGCAGGTCATCGCCGCCGCCCGGGAACTGGGCATGATGGTCGTCCCCGAAGGAGGCTCGCTCTTCCAGCACAACATGACCATGGTCGTGGACGGCCACACCGGCGTCGAGCACTCGCTCCCCGTCGAGAAGATCTACGACGACGTGCAGCAGCTCTGGGCCGGCAGCGCCACGGGCTACACGCCCACGCTCATCGTCGGCTACGGCGGCATCATGGGCGAGAACTACTGGTACGACCGCACCAGCGTCTGGAGCAACACCCGCCTCACCACATTCGTGCCCCGCTTCATCGTGGACCCGCTCTCGCGCCGGCGCATCACCGCCCCCGACGAGGACTACAACCACCTCCGCAGCAGCGGCATCTGCAAGTCGCTGAACGATGTCGGCGTCAAGGTCCAGCTCGGCGCCCACGGCCAGCTCGCCGGCCTCGGCGCCCACTGGGAGCTCTGGATGTTCGTCCAGGGTGGCCTGACGCCGATGCAGGCGATCCGTGCCGCGACGCTCGACGGCGCCTTCTACGTCGGCCTCGACAACGACATCGGCTCGCTCCAGCCCGGCAAGCTCGCCGACCTCATCGTCCTCGAGAAGAACCCCCTCGAAGACATCCGCAACTCCGAGAGCCTGAAGTACACCATGCTCAACGGCCGCCTCTACGACTCTAGGACCATGGCCCAGCTCGGCAACCACCCCGCCCCGGCGCCGAAGTTCTTCTTCGAAGACATGCAGGGCGCGGCAGGCCTCCTCTCCGTCGTCAGCGGCTGCGCCGGCTGCGGCATCCCCGGCGCCGGCTGCGAAAGCCCCACCGACACCCACCCCGGCCCCAGCGGCTATCGATAGCCACAACCAGCCACAAACCGCCCCAACTTCATCGATCCCCGCGCTCCGAAACGCGTTCACGACGAACCCGGAACGAAGTGACGGGCCAATCAACCAGTCGCGCCCCTTCGTCACCGATCCCCGCACACCGCAGCACGTTCACGACGAACCCGGAACGAAGTGACGGGCCAAGCTATCCCACGCGCCCCGACTTCATGAGCCCGCCCGCCTCGGGCGCACGACCGTAGCGAGGGGTGGCGACGCTCTGGGAGCCACCCCTCGAACGCTAGGAAGAGGTCCGCGCCTCTACGTCCAGCACCCCGGCGTGCAGCGGCGCGAAGCCTTGCCTTGTATCATTCGCTCCATGGGCCCGCTGACCTGCGAGCACTGCGGGTACGACCTGACCGGTCTTGTGACCGCGGACAGATCCCACACCTGTCCGGAGTGCGGGCACCGCGCACGCGACCTCGTTCACGGTGGCCGCTGGGGACTCTGGCTGGGCCTCGCCTGCGGGCCGACGTACGCGGCGGCGGCCACGGCCGCCTGCGCGGGCTTCGGACCCGGTCCCTGGCTCGGCATCACATACCTCGTCGGCCTGGTGACGGGCGTGGTCATGCCCTGCATCGCGTCGGCTCTGTTTCGATCTCGATACCCACGCGGAAACCGCGTGGAACTCAAATCCGGCGGTATTCAGAGCACGGGCTGGATGTTCAACTTCTTTGCCGTGTTCGCGGGCGCGATCGCCGGCCTCGCAAGCCGGTGACCTCACGTTTTCCCGCCGCTCGAGGCTCCGATCACCACCGCCACCCGCACGATCTCCGGCAATCGTTATTCCGTCACACGCGTCCGCCCATCGAAGCGCGTTCACCACGAACCCGGAACGAAGTGACGGGCCAAGCTATCCCACGCGCCCCGGCTTCATGAGGGCACGACCGTAGCGAGGGGTGGCGATGCTCTGGGCTCGAACGCGTTGAGGATCGTCGCCCCTTGGGCGTACGCGCCTCACGAGTAAACCTCTTCACCATGATTGCGGGAACGATCACGGGCATCGCGAATTCGTGACTCTCCCGCGCACGCGGCAAACTTCAGATGTTCCCGGTGCGCCGCTCGGGGTCGATGCGCGCTCGCTACCTGCCCTTGACATGCTTGGCGGAATTATGCGAAGAGGTCCCGCTCGGTGTCCCGGCCCCGCCGCGCCCGGACGAGGTCGATTCGCTCCGCTCCGCCCCGCTCCGGGCCGATTTCGAGCGTGCCGACGATTTCCCCGACGCGTCGGACGGCTGGAACCGCTGCGCTCCAGTCCCCGCCGGGTTCCTGTACGTGTCGTTCCTCCTCATCTCCGCACTGCGGCTCTTTCCGTCGGATCGAGGCATGGCGTTACTCCGGCATGTGGTGCAGGAATATTCGCATGTCAGCAGTGACCGGATGAAGGATCCGCGATACCCGCACCACACCGCTACCCCGCCCTTCCCCCGCAGTACAAACACCGCTGGTGCTTTACCGACATCACCCGCCCGCACGCGGGGCACTCGCGGGTCGCCACCGCCACCTTGCCGTCGAGCTTCCCATCGCTCAAATCGATCTCCTCGATGCGCTTCGCCAGGTCCTGATCGCTCAGCCCCAGCCTCTCCCGCACGATCGACCACAGCGCCATGTTCACCATCGACAGGTGATCCACCTGCGCCCGCAGCGACCGCACATCCTCCGCCGCGGCCCCGGCCCGCGCCGACGCGCGGCTGATGTCCGTGCGCGATTCGCTGATCTGGTTCTGCTGGTACACATCCCACATGAATCCGAGCAGGCCCATGGTGATCCCTCCAAAGCGGCGAGAAGCCGAACGCCGACGGCCGGATCATTCGCCGCACGACTCAGCGGTGCGCCGCCCCCGCGAAGAGATAGGACCCGAGCCCGACGGTGAACAGCATGCATCCGTACAGCGCGTGCTCGACGCACACCGCCGCCAGCGACCGCGTCCTCTCGTACGTCCACGCAAAGAGCACCCCGCCCACCATCGTCAGCACCACCGCCACGGGGTTGTGCAGGATCACGTGCGCGAACCCGAACGCCGCCCCGCTCGCCGCGATCATGCTCGCCCGCGACGGGAACACCGCCCGGTAGCGGTGGTGCAGGAACGCCCTGAAGATCACCTCCTGCGGGTACACGCTCAGGAGCGGGTAGAACACCATCACGAACGCCCACATCGCCGCGTTGCGGCGGGGAAAGTTCAGAAAAAGCTCCGGCCGCAGCACCAGCACCGCGCCCGTGATCAGCACCGCGCCCAAGCCGAACAGCCCCAGCACCCGCGCCCAGTCGGCCCGCGCCGCCCCGAAGTTCCACAACCGCCGCCGGTCAAATTCGGGATCGCGCACCAGCATCCACACGCAGAACGCGCTCGACACCACCAGCAGCGGGATGAGCAGCCGCCCGATCCCCGTGAAGTACAGCACCAGCGGAAACGCCGCATACAGCGCCACGAACTCCGCCAGCCGCGACCAGAACAACGCCTCTTCTCGATCGGGAGCCAGACCGGGCGTTCTCGGCACATCAGGCATGGACAAGCGTAGAAACTCCACGGGCGCTCGCGAGGCGCGACCACCGTTGTTCCGACAACCGCTTCGCTCGTTTCGCCCCAGCGATCTCCGCCATCGGCGCACGGCCCAGCCGACCAGGCCGAGACGACGACATCGCATCGGACTCCACCCGGGAGCTACCACCCGCATCTCGTTGCGGAGCAATAGCGTGATCAACGCACGGACCCGATCTCGGCCCGCGCCGCGGGCCGAATGTGGTTAGCCCCGGGCGCCGCGAGTCCGCGAGCAAGCCCGGGGAGCATCGGCGAGCGAGCGATGAACCCGCGCAGCAAGTGGCAGCCCGTTCGCGATTGAACCGACCAACACGATTGCCCTGCTGTTCCGTGTGCGTCTGTGCCTCCGTGGTGAACTTCCCTATCCTTCCGGACAGGAGGTTCACTTCATGTCCAGCACCACCCCCGTCATCCTCGCCGCCAGGCGCACCCCCATCGGCAAGTTCTTCGGCGGCCTCTCCAAGGTCCCCTCCCCCGTCCTCGGCTCCTACGCCGCGCAGGCCGTTCTCGCCGACGTCCCCGCGGCCAAGGGCCAGATCGACGAGACCATCATGGGCTGCGTCCTCCAGGCCGGGCTCGGCCAGAACCCCGCCCGCCAGGCCGCCCTCAAGGCCGGCCTCCCCGACACCATGTCGGCCCAGACCATCAACAAGGTCTGCGGCAGCGGCCTCCAGGCCGTCATGCTCGCCGCCCAGTCCATCAAGGCCGGCGACAATTCCCTCGTCCTCGCCGGCGGCTTCGAGAACATGACCGCCGCGCCCCACTTCGCCCGCATCCGCGACGGCGTCAAGTACGGCCCGACTCAGATGGAAGACGTCATGGCGTTCGACGGCCTCCGCTGCGCCTTCGAGTGCTGGGCCATGACGAGCGGCGCCGAGCACATCGCCAAGAAATTCGAGATCAGCCGCGCCGAGCAGGACCGCTTCAGCGTCCAGTCCCACCAGCGCGCCGCCGAAGCCACCAAGGCCGGTTACTTCAAGAGCGAGATCGTCGCGCTCACCGGCGAGCAGTGTCTCGACAAGAAGTCCCCCGGCGTCTCCGCCGACGAAGGCATCCGCCCCGAGACCACCATCGACTCGGTCTCCAAGCTCCGCGCGCTCCCGAGCCACGAGACCATCACCGCCGCCAACGCCAGCCAGATCTCCGACGGCGCCGCGGCAGTCCTCGTCGCGAGACTGGCCAAGGCCGAAGCCCTCGGCGTCAAGCCTCTCGCCAAGATCGTCGCCTACCACACCAGCGGCGTCGCCCCCAAGGACATCTTCGCCGCGCCCATCACCGGCATCACCGGCGTCCTCGAGAAGGCCAGGCTCGCGGCCAAGGACATCGACCTCTTCGAGATCAACGAAGCTTTCGCCGCGCAGGTCCTGAGCAACTTGAAGGGCCTCAAGGCCGCGGGCGTCGAGATCCCGGAGTCCAAGCTCAACATCTGCGGCGGCGGCATCGCCCTCGGCCACCCCATCGGCGCCTCCGGCGCCCGCGTCCTCACCACCCTCCTCCACCAGCTCAAGCGCACCGGCGGCAAGCGCGGCCTCGCGGCGCTGTGCCTGGGCGGCGGCAACTCGGTGGCGATGGTGGTGGAGGTGTGAGCCCAGATGAAATGGAGCGGGTCGGCACGGCGACTCGCGGCATCCGATCCGATCACCGGTAACGCGGTTGGC
>CAZCPB010000042.1:0-20229 GCA_964500365.1 uncultured Phycisphaeraceae bacterium | reverse complement strand
CGCCATGGACACCGACGGGGGCTCGCTCTGGGTCGTGGACAAGTCGGCCCGGGTCCAGCGGATCGACGGCAACACGGGCGCCTATCGCGGCGGGTGGAGGATGCCCGAATATGCGTTCGGCAAGCCTGTGGGGATCACGATCGGACCGGGGGAGGGCGGTGAGGAACTGGTCTACGTCGCCGACACCCACTACCACCGGGTGCTCGCGTACCGGCCCGGCGCCGAGGAGCGTGCAGCGCCGACCATCGTCGCGGAGATCGGGAGTTTCGGCGAGGAGCCGGGACAGTTCATCTATCCGACGGACGTGGCGGTGCTCGTCGAACCCGGGTCGCGCCACCCGTCCCGGCTGTACATCAGCGAGTACGGGGGCAACGACCGGATCAGCGTGTTCGAGCACGCGGGCGAGCCCAACACGTACCGCTTCGCGTTCAGCTTCGGGACGATGGGCGAATCGTCCGCGGCGGAGAACGTTCAGTTCAAGCGGCCGCAGGCGATCGAGCTGAACCCGGCGCGGCGTGAGCTGGTCGTCGCCGACTCGTGCAATCACCGGGTCGGGAGGTTCACGCTGGAGGGAAGGCTCATCGCGTGGATCGGCGCGAACCGAGACCCGGCGGGGACGGCGGCAGGCTCGCCGTCCGAGGACGAGGCCGAGTTTCAGTACCCCTACGGCCTATGCCTGCGCGCCGACGGCACGGCGCTGGTCTGCGAGTTCGGCGCCAGCCGCGTGCACCACGTGGACCTTGAGAGCGGGCGGTCGCTCGGGGTCTTCGGCGTGCCGGGGCGCGGACCGGGCGAGTTGGCCAGCCCGTGGGCGGTGACGGCGATCGGGGAGCGCGTGTACGTGCTGGACTCAGGGAACTGCCGCATTGAAGCGTTCGACCTCCCGCTCCTGGCGCGCCACGTGGCGGCAGGACCCGTCGGGCCCGGAGGGCCGCGCTGATGCACGCGCCCGCCGCCATGCTCGGGTCGGTCACGGTCGGTCCGGTGCAGTTCGATGCGCCGCACTTCCTGATCCTGGCGCCGATCCTTTGGCTGGCGGCGTGGTGGATGGGGCGTCGGTCGCTGTCGGGGCTCGGGACGGTCACCAAGTGGGTGGCGCTGGGCGTGCGGCTGGCGGTGATCGCGCTGCTGTGCGCGACGCTGGCCGAGCCGCAGTGGCGCCGGGTGAGCAAGGACGTCGCGGTGACGCTCGTGCTGGACGTGAGCCAGTCGGTGCCGCAGGGCGAGGGCTCGTTCACGAAGCAGTACATCGAGCGGGCGGTCGATCAGGGTCGGGAGTCGCCCGACGACCGGCTGGGGGTGGTCACGACGGCGCGCGACGCTTTCGTGCAGGCGCTCCCGAGCCGGCTGACCACGCTGCTCGAGACCTCGCACACGGGCATCATCGACGCGAGCAACCTCGCGGCGGGCGTGCGGCTGGCGATGGCGGTGCGCCCGACCGACGCGGCGAACCGGTTCCTCCTGGCGACCGACGGCAACGAGACGGCCGGGAGCCTGCTCAGCGCGGCGGAGGCGGCCAAGGCGGCGGGCGTGCCGATCGACGTGCTGCCCCTGCGATACAAGCACGAGGGCGAGGTCATCGTCGACCGCCTGGTCGCGCCGGCGACGGCGCGGTTCGGCGAGAACGTGGCGCTCCGCGTGGTGATCAACTCGACGGTCGCGGCGCGCGGGCGGCTGTCGATCCTGCTCAACGGCGAGCCGATAGACCTCGACCCCGACTCGCCGTCGTTCGGAACCCCGATCGAGCTGCACGCGAGCCCGCCGCCGAACGTCCTGACGCAGATCGTCAAGCCGCCGCGCGACGGGCCGGCGCAGTTCGAGGCGGTCTTCGAGCCCGAACTGGTGGCGGGGCGGGCGCGGGGGGACTCGATCGCGGAGAACAACCGCAGCTCGGCGGTGACGTTCGTGGTCGCCGAGGCGAAGGTGCTCGTGATCCGCGAGGACCGGGCCGAGTCCGAGGCGCTGGAGAAAGTGCTCGAGGAGTGCGAGATCGCGGCCCACGTCGTGCCGGCCGCGCAGGCGCCGGCGAACCTGACGGAGATGGCCGGCTACGACGCGATCGTGCTGGTCAACGAGCCGTCGTACAACTTCAGCCAGAAGCAGCAGGAGGACTTCAAGAAGTACGTGCACGACTCCGGCGGCGGGCTGGTGATGCTCGGGGGCAAGAACGCGTTCGGCGCCGGCGGCTGGATCGGCTCGCCGCTGGAGGACGCGCTGCCGATCCGGCTCGACCCGCCGCAGGAACGGCAGATGCCGCGCGGAGCGCTCGCGATCGTGCTGCACTCGGTCGAGCTGCCCGAGGGCGTGTACTACGGCAAGAAGGTGTGCGAAGCGGCGGTTGATGCGCTGTCGCGCCTGGACTACATCGGGATCAACGAGTACGGCTGGAACGTCGGGGGGACGGGCTGGGTGCTGCCGCTGCAGCTCAAGGGCGACGGGTCGATCGCCAAGCGCGCCATCCAGAAGCTGAACTTCGGCGACATGCCCGACTTCGCGCCTTCCCTCGAGCTGACGATCCGGGACATCATGAAGGTCGACGCAGGGCAGCGGCACTGCATCGTCATCTCCGACGGCGACCCGATGCCGCCGAGCGCCGCGCTCCTCCAGAAGTTCATCGACAACAGGGTCACCATCACGACCGTCGGCATGGCGACGCACACGGCCGGCGACGTCGCGAAGATGAAGTGGATGTCGGAGAAGACCGGGGGCAGGCACTACGAAGTGCCGCCCGGCCAGGCCGCGACGCTGCCGCAGATCTTCATCAAGGAAGCCCAGACGGTGAAGCGGAGCCTGATCTGGGAGGGACCGGCGTTCTCGCCGCCGGTGGTGGACCGGACGGTCGAGACCATGCGCGGGATCGGCGGGACGATGCCGGGGCTCACCGGCTACGTCGTCGCGGCCGACCGGGAGGGGCTCTCGCAGGTGGTGCTGCGGGCCAAGGGCAAGGACCCGCTCCTGGCGATGTGGCAGTACGGGCTGGGGCGGTCGGTCGCGTTCACGAGCGAGGCCAACCCCCGCTGGGCGAGCGCGTGGGTCGGCTGGCCCATGTTCAAGTCGTTCTGGGAGCAGCACCTGCGGTGGGCGATGCGGCCGGCGGGCTCGCCCAACATGAAGGTGACGACCGAGGCGAAGGGCGACCGCACGACCATCAGCGTGCAGGCGTACGACAGCAAGGGCCAGCCCCTGAACTTCGCGAACTTCATCGGCCGGCTGGTGATGCCCGACGGGACTGTAAAGGAGCTGACGCTGCCGCAGGCCGGGCCGGGCCGGTACGAGATCACGGTGCCGACGCCCGCATCGGGGTCGTACCTGGCGAGTTTCATCTACGGCGCGCCGGGGGAAGAGGAAGGGCAGGTGCTCAAGGGTTCGGTGCAGGCGGCGATCAACCGCCCCTTCGCCGACGAGTACCGCACGCTCCAGGACAACGAACCGCTGCTGCGCCAGGTCGCACAGATGACCGGCGGGCGGGTGCTCCGCGGCGACGACCCGGTGGCGGAAAACCTGTGGCTGCGCGACGGTCTGACGATGCCGGTGGCGCTGCGCCCGGTGTGGCTGTGGGCGGCGCTCTTTGCGATGAGCCTTTTCCTGATCGACGTCGGCGTGCGGCGGGTGAGAATCGAGCCGGCGATGATCGCGGCGGCGGTGCGGCGGGTGCTCTCGCCGGCCAAGGCGCGCCAGTTGAAGCAGATGGAGGGGCTGCGGACGGCGCGCGAAAAGGCGCAGCGGCGGATCGGCGAGAGTGCGGCCGGCGGCCAGGTCGCCGCGTCGAAGACGGCGCCGGCCCCCGAAGCGGTCAAGAGCGTCAAGTTCGAGGCGAGCGCCGAGGCCAAGGCGCGGGTCGGGACGGAGGTCGGGCTCGAGAGGGCCGCCACCGATCCCAAGTCGCGCCAGGTCGCGGGACCGGCGGGCCTCGCCAAGGACAAGGACAAGCCGAAGGACGCGCAGGGAGACCTCTCAGCGCTGCTCAAGGCCAAGAAGAGAGCGAGGAGTGAGATGGAGGAGCAGTGAGAGAGGAGAAGTGAGTAGTAAGTAGTGAGTAGTGGAAGCGCCAGCATCCAGCATCCAGCATCCAGCACCCAGCACCCAGCACCCAGCACTCAGCACCCAACACACCGCACCCAGCCCAGCTCGGAGTTCCCCATGCCCCCCACCGCAACAGAACCCACGCCCCACACGTCCGCCGAGGTCAAGGCCCAGTGCGAGGCGTTCCGCGAGACGTACAAGAAGCTGAAGGCCGAGATCGGCAAGGTCGTCGTCGGCCATTCCGAGGTCGTGGACGGCGTCTTGATCGCGCTCTTCGCGGGCGGCAACGTGCTGCTCGAGGGCGTGCCCGGCCTCGGCAAGACGCTCTTGGTCCGCAGCCTCGCGCAGACTTTGAGCCTGCCCTTCAGCCGCATCCAGTTCACGCCCGACCTGATGCCCGCGGACGTGATCGGGACCAACATCGTGATGGAGGACGCCGACACGGGCCGTCGCAAGTTCGAGTTCCAGCGCGGGCCGATCTTCGCGCAGGTGGTCCTCGCCGACGAGATCAACCGGGCCACGCCCAAGACGCAGTCGGCGCTGCTCGAGGCCATGCAGGAGCGGAGCGTGACGGTCGCGGGCACCACCTACAAGCTCGAGAAGCCGTTCCTGGTGCTGGCGACCCAGAACCCGATCGAGCAGGAGGGCACGTACCCGCTGCCCGAAGCGCAGCTCGACCGCTTCATCTTCAAGATCGTCGTCGGGTATTCGCAGCTCGACGACCTGCTCACGATCCTCGACCGCACCACCGGCACCGAGAACCCGCAGGCCGGGATCGTGATGGACGGCCCCGCGATCCTGAAGGCCCAGGAGTTGGTGCGCGGCGTTGTCGTCGCCCCGCACGTCAAGGAGTACGTGGCGCGCCTTGTGCTGGCAACGCACCCGGGCACGGCGACGGCCGCCGGGGGCGGCGGAGGGCCGACGAACAAGTACATCCGCTGCGGCGCGAGCCCCCGCGCGGCCCAGGCGCTGCTCCTGGGCGGCAAGGTCAAGGCGATGATCGACGGGCGCTACCACGTGAGCTTCGCCGACGTCCGCTGGATCGCGCCGATGTGCCTGCGTCACCGGCTGATCCTGAACTTCGAGGCCGAGGCGGACAAGGTCGATCCGGATTCGCTGGTGAAGTCGATCATTGACCTGACGCCGTCGGAACCGGCCAAGGTCGGGGTGTGACCGAGCCCTTGGTACAGAATCATCTGCAAAGGAGCCCCGCATGCATTCTCGAGCCTTGATCGTCGCGTGCCCGGTGCTTGCGGCGGTCGCGCTGCTCGGGGGCTGCGGCTCGTACCCCCTGCACGCGAACCTCGACGATGCCGAACTGCACACACGGCTGGACCAGTACTTCCACGCTGGGATGACCGTGGACGGGGTCCGGGGCGAGCTCTCCTCGCTCCGCGTTCGCGAGGGCGACACGCTGCTCTACCCGAAGACCAGCGAGCGGCCCGAGGTTCTGCTGGCGCGCCTCTTCCCGCCGGGCGGGTTCTGGATCGACGCAACGACCGAGTCGGTCGAGTTCGTGGACGTGAGCTTCGTGTTCGGCGATGCCCGAACGCTGGAGCGGTGGGTGACGTTCCGGGATTCCATCCGGTACTTCGAGGGCGAGGCGGTGAAGGGTCCGAGCCGCGAGCCGATGACGCGCGTGCCGAACTATCCGGGGAAGCCGCCGCCGCCGGTGGACCCGTTGGGCAAGACCTAAGAGAACGCGGAGGGACGGAGGACGCGGAGAAACGCGGAGGGGAACACCGAATGAACAAGCAGACGGAAGAGCACGCGATGAGGATCACGGACGCACCACCCGAGTGGAATCAACTCTCCGAGGCCGTGATCGGGTGCGCACTGGAGGTCCATTCGATACTCGGGCCGGGACTGCTGGAAAAGTACTACGAAGAAGCACTCTGCCATGAGCTCGAGCTGCGCGGAATTCCCTTCGTTCGGCAATCTCCCATTCGGATGAACTACAAAGACTTGGCACTCGGCGAGCAGTACGCCGACGTGCTGGTGAACGGGATACTGGTTCTTGAGCTGAAAGCGGTCGAGCGGGTGAGCGAGGAGTACCTGGCTAAGCTCGTGAACTACCTTCGCGCGGGTGCGTACCCGCTCGGATTGCTCCTGAACTTCAACGTTATGCGGCTCAAGGACGGGATCTATCGGCGAGTCAACTCGCGCAGCACTCCGATTCCGTCCTCATTCCTGGATCTCGATCTCCCTCCGCGTCTCTCCGCGACCTCCGCTTCTCCGCGTTCTCTTCCCGCCTGACCATGCTCCGCACCCCCACCATCACGCGCCCCAAGGCCCTCGAGGACCTCATCGACGCCCAGCTCATCGCCAAGGTCGGCGGGCTGGACGTCGCCAGCCGTAAGGTCTTCGCCGGCAAGCTGAAGGGCGAGCGCCGCAGCAAGAAGCGCGGCCAGTCGGTCGAGTTCGCCGACCACCGGCCTTACGTGACCGGCGACGACATCCGCCACATCGACTGGAACATCTTCGGCCGGCTCGACCGGCTCTTCCTCAAGATGTTCCTCGAGGAGGAGGACCTCGCCCTCCACGTCGTGATCGACGCCAGCGAGAGCAGCGACTGCGGCGAGCCCAACAAGTTCGCGTTCATGCAGAAGGCGGCGATGGCCCTCGGCTACGTCGGCCTGGTCAACCTCAACCGCGTCGCGGCGTCGTACATCGGCGGGATCCCGGTCGGCGCCGGCGGCGATGGACCGACCCCGGCCCAGGCGGAGGACGGCGCCGAGGCCGCGAGGCCGGGGGACGCGTTCGGGCTCGTCCGCGCCATCCGCGACCTGCGCGGCAGGCGGCGCACGCACGACCTCTCTCGCTTCATCTGCTCCGTCCGACCCGGCGGGCCCATCGACTTCCGCGGCGCGTGCGAGCGCATCGCCCTGACGCGCCGCGGCAAGGGCGTCATGCTCGTCTTCTCTGATTTCTTCTTCAAAGAGGGGTACGAGGCGGGCCTGCGCATGCTGGTCGGGCGCGGGTACGACGTCTTCTGCGTGCAGGTCCTGAGCCCGCAGGAGATCGACCCGCCCATCACGGGCGACCTGCGCCTGAAGGATGTCGAAGACCTCGACCTGGCAGAAGTGACGATCTCGGCGCCGTTGCTCAAGCGGTACAAGGTGAACCTTGCCGCGTACTGCGACCAGCTCCGCCAGTTCTGCGCGCGCCGGGACATCAACTTCATGACGATCCCGAGCTCGACGCCGGTCGAGACGCTGCTCCTGGATTACCTGCGGAAGAGGGGGATGCTGCGATGAAAACGCAAAGCGCAAAGCGCAAAGCGCAAATCCGGAGGTCGGGCGCACGCGCTCACCAGCGTCACGCGTCTCTAGTTGCGCTTTGCGATTTGCACATTGCGCATTGGAGACCACAACCGTGACCTTCCTCACGCCCCTCTACGCCGCCTATGCCGCCGCGGTGCTGATCCCCGCGCTGATCATTCTTTACTTCCTCAAGCTCCGCCGGCGCGATCTCGAGGTCTCGACAACGCTGCTCTGGAAGAAGGCGATCCAGGACCTGCAGGCCAACGCGCCGTTCCAGAAGCTCCGCCGCAACATCCTGCTGATCCTCCAGTTGCTCGCGCTCGGCGCGGCGATCTTCGCCCTCGGGCAGCCGCAGATCCGCTCGGACCTGGGCGTGGGCGAGCGGAACATCATCCTGATCGACCGCTCGGCGAGCATGTCGGCGGTGGACGGCGACCCGGACCTCAGCGTCGGCGACCGCCGCATCCGCCTCGAGGCCGCCAAGCGCGAGGCGATCTCGCTGATCGAGTCGCTCCGCGAGCCCGGGCTCTTCCAGCGCGAGAGCGCCGACCAGGCGATGGTGATCGCCTTCGACTCGAGCGCGGAGGTCGTCGAGCAGTTCACGACCGACAAGAAAATCCTGAAGGCCGCGGTCGAGTCGATCAAGCCGACGGATGCGCCCACGAGCATGAAGGAAGCAATGCGCCTGGCCAAGGCGTACGCGCCCAAGCGGATCGTCGAGGGCAAGCCGGTCGAGGGGCTCGAGGGCGGGCTGCCGGCGACGATCCACCTCTGGTCCGATGGGCGGATCCCCGACTCGGAGGAGTCCAAGCCCGGCGACCAGGACTCGTTCATCTTTCACCGCGTGGGCGTGCCCGAGGCCGTGAACATTGGGATCGTCGGCCTCCGCGCCGAGCGGGCCTACGACCAGCCGCAGAACCTGAGCGTCTTCGTCGCCCTCACGTCCACCATGCCCGCGGCACGCCAGGTCGATGTCGAACTGCTCGTGGACGGCGCCGTTGTCGCGATCAAGCAGGTCACCGTGCCGCCGGCGACAACCGCGATCTCCGGGGGAGAAACGGGTGAGCCGCAAGCCAGCGACGCCGCCGCGGGCGAGGGTGCTCCGCCGGCCGGCGCCACGCCCCCGCGCCCGACGCCCGGTACCGCGGGAATCGTCTTTCCCATGGAGCGCTCCGAGGGCGCGGTGATGCAGGTCCGCCTCCGCGGTCTGGACTCGACGAGCCAGACGCCTGTCGCGGAGCTCGACGCGCTCGACGCCGACAATCGCGCGTGGCTCGTGGTCCCCCCCGCCAAGCGCATGAGCGTCGCGGTCGTGACCCGCGGCAACCTGTTTATTTCTGCCGCGCTCAAGGGCCTGCCCCTGGCGCGCCACGAACAGATGTCGCCGGAAGAGTTCACGGCGGTGCTCAAGAGCGGCAAGGCCGGCGAGTTCGACGTGATCGTGCTCGACGCGTGGCTGCCCCCGGTGGGCGCGGGCGAGGTCGGGCTGCCGCCGGGGCGGTACGTGGTGCTCGGCGAGGTGCCCTCGGGCGCGGGGCTGATCGACCGCGGCAAGGGGCCGCCCTCTATCTTCATGGATTGGTCGCGCCAGCACCCCGTAATGCGGAACGTGACGCTCGACCCGGTGATCATCGCCGAGTCGAGGCTCGTCGACGTGCGGTCGCGGAACGACACGCCGCCGACGGCACCTGCGGAGGAGGAGAGCAACGGAAAGACCGACGCGGACGCCGGGAAGGCGGCCAAGGGTGCGGCGACCAACGCCGCCGGTCAGCCCCTCGTCGAATCGCCCGGCGCGAGCCTCGTGATCGCCGAAACTGACCAGGGCCCCGGGATCGTCGAATCGACGGGGCAGGATTGGCGCGCGGTCGTCGTGCCGTTCGACGTCGCCCGGAGCAACTGGCCCTTCGACGTGAGCTTTGTCGTGTTTTTGGCGTCGGCCGTCGATTACATCGGCGGCGGGCAGGGCGGTGCCTCGGGGCTCGATCGGCTCGTGCGGCCCGGCGAGGTCATCAGCGCGAGGCTTCCCGCCGGCGCCGACGATGCCCGCGCGAAGACCCCGGAGGGCGCCGAGGAGCCGATCGTGGTTGCCGCGGACGGTCGGGCGGTCTTCGGGCCGGTGCGTTCGCTGGGCGTTTACGAGATCACGTGGAAGGGGATCGCGGGCCCGGGTGACCGCCAGGACGGGGGGCGGGCGGTGCGTCCCTACGCGGCCGACCTGCTCGATTCGCAGGAGTCCGACATCGGCGCCACCGACGAGCTCATGCTCGCAACCGGCAGCGTGACGCGCCTCCAGCAGCAGCGGGCGAACCTGACGACCAAGCTGTGGCCTTACTTCGTACTCGGGGCGCTTGGGCTCGTGATGCTGGAGTGGTTCGTATACAACCGGAAGGTGCACGTGTAGGCATCTCGTACCGGCTCACGGATGGGCGTGGCCGCGTCCGCGAAGCCGGGAGAGGTCCGGCGCCGAACGACCAATGATCTCACCGGTGCTGCCGCGCGACGCACAGTCCGAGCTTGAAGCGTCGCTCGGAGCGAAGCTCACGAGCGTGCGCCGCCTCTCGGGCGGCTGCGTTGGCGACGTCGTGCTCGCCGAGTTCGCCGACGGCTCGCGCGTCGTCGTCAAGCGCTTCGATGAGCCCGGCAAGTCGGGGATCGAGGCGTACATGCTGCGGACGCTCGCGGAACGTTCGGCGCTGCCGGTGCCGCGGGTGCTGCACGTCGCGGAGTCGCTCCTGGCGATGGAGTTCATCGAGGGCGAGAGCCGCTTCGGCGAGGGTGCCGAGCGCCACGCCGCGGAACTGCTCGCGGCGCTGCACGGCGTGGCGGCCGAGCGCCCCGGCCTCGAGCGCGACACCCTGATCGGTGGCCTGCAGCAGCCCAACGCGCCCGTGCCCGGCGCCGAAGACTCATGGGTCGCGTTTTTTCGCGAGCGGCGGCTCTTGCACATGGCGCGCGAGGCGGGGCGGGCGGGGAGGCTGCCGCCGCGGGTTCTGGAGCGGGTCGAGCGCTTCGCGCTGCGCCTCCACGAGTTCATCGACGAGCCTTCGCGCTGCTCGCTCCTGCATGGAGACGTGTGGACGACCAACGTGCTCGCCCGCGGAGACAGGATCACGGGCTTCATCGATCCGGCGGTGTACTGCGGGCACCCGGAGGTCGAACTGGCGTTCATCACGCTGTTCTCGACGTTCGGGCGCGCTTTCTTCGAGCGCTACCACGAGCTGCGTCCGATCCGGGACGGGTTCTTCGAAACGCGACGGTACGTGTACAACCTATTCCCGCTGCTGGTGCATGTGAGGCTTTTCGGGGGCGGGTACGTGGGGCAACTTGAAGCAACTCTTGATACTCACGCGAGCTGAAGCAACTCGCCTCATTCACGCTGCCATGCCGAAACGGCCGTTCTCCCCGATCGCTTCGGCGCGAGTCATTCCGAAGTATCCCAGGCGCGGGCGAGCGACTCCGTTGTGTACGCGTCGCCGCACTCGGGGCACACGCCCTTCGAACTGAGACCTTCCAATTCATACCGGCAGCTCGGGCAGATCATCCAGGAACTACGCGCCATGGTCCGATTGACACCGCGTATCTTTGACTCAAGCCACGTGTGAATCACGAGAAACATGACCGCGATGATCATCCAGGCCGTCAGCCAGCCGTCCATGAAATACATGGTCACCGGCACCGCGGCGAGCGCGATAACGATGCTCACCATTCGCCATCGTCGTAGCGCTTCAAGCCGATTGACTTGCGCACGGAGGCCGGGCACGTCGGGCATCGTACCCTGCCTTTGAGTCCACGTTCGTATTCACATAGCGCACGTCTGCAGCCGCAAGGAGCAAACGACAGATCGGCTCGGCGAGAGCCCCGCCGCTGGCCTAGCGCTTCGGCGCGAGCAGGATCGCGCTCTGAAGCCGGTCCCGGACAATCTCGTCGAACGGCTCTGCGTAGGTGTCGGTTCGGAGCGAATCGCACACCGCGACCGACTCGCCGTCAAGCCCCGACAGGACAATCCAGTGCAGATTGCCCAACCGCACCAGCCCCATCGCGACGTGCCCGGCGCGAAGGTGGCTCCGCAGCCGCGCGGCGTCCATGTCGCCGCTCATGAGCAGCACTTCGGTATCAAACCCGTCCTGGCCGGCGACCCGGAGAATGTCCGGGTGGATGGTACCGAGAGATGTCGGATCAAAGTTCGTCGCGGGTTTGTCAACGCCGAGCCGGAACCGCAGGCGAGCCTCGATCGGGTCAAGGCCGTACGCCCGGTAGATCGACGAGAGCGCGTGCAGTCCGCACGTGTGCGGCTCGGTCTGCTGTTCGGGCACGAGGGCGGCGGGACGATTACTCGGGGCCGCGTTGAGCGCGACGCGTTCGTACTTGGATTTGTAGTAGAAGGGCGACCCCACGCAGAACGCGGCGAGCAGCGCCGCGAGCACCAGAAAGAAGATGGCTGTCAGCCACCACAGCAGTCTTCGGACAGCTCGCTTCCGCCGGGGTGGTGCGCCGCCGGTAGCCAATTCGTTCACGCCCCCGGCAGGTACTTCTCAATCCAGTCATCCTGCCGCAGCACCGCGGCGCGGCTGAGCCTTGCGCGGTGCTCGGCCCGGCGCTGGGCGATCCGGAAGACCGCCCGCGCGGCGCCGGTCGCGCGAAGTTCCTCATCGCCCGCCGCCCGCGACCGCAGCGCCGACGCCAGCCTCGGCGTGTGCTGCACGACCAGTTCGTCCTCGAGCGACACGAACATCTGGGCCGAGCCCGGGTCGCCCTGGCGACCGGCGCGGCCGACGAACTGCCGGTCGATCCGCGTCGCCCCGTGCATTTCGGTCAGGATCACGTGCAGGCCCCCCGCCGCGAGGGCGAGCGGATCGGGCTTGATGTCCGTGCCGCGACCGGCCATGTTGGTCGCGACGGTGACCGCGGCCCGGATCTCCCGGTTCCTGGGGTCGCCGCCGCGACCGGCCAGCGCGATCAGCTCCGCCTCGTCCTTGTCGAAGTTTGCGTTGAGGACGCGGTGGGCCAGGCCGCGCGACTCGAGCAGCCGGCTCAGGTACTCGCTCGCGGCGATCGAGCGCGTGCCCGCAAGCACCGGCCGGCCCTGGGCGTGCAGCTCGGCGATCGAGTCGGCGACCGCGTCCCACTTGGCCTTGGCGGTCGCGAAGATGCGCGTCGGCCTGCGCTCGCGGATCACGGGGCGGTTGGTCGGGATCACCGTCACGGGGCGCGAGTAGACGCTCTCCATCTCCCCCGTCGCGTCCGCGGCGGTGCCGGTCATGCCGCACAGGAACGGGTACGAGCGGACAAAGCGCTGGAAGCTCATGCGGGCGAGGGTCTCGCGGTCGGCGGTGACGTCGAGCCCCTCCTTGGCCTCGACCGCCTGGTGCAGGCCGTGCTCCCACGAGCGATCGGCGAGGAACCGCCCCGTGTACTCGTCCACGATCACGACCTTGCCCTCGACCACCTGGTAGTGCTTGCCCGCGATGTAGCAGTGACGGGCGACGAGCGCCTGGCGGACGAGTTCCTCGGCGCGCCGGCGGGCCTTCCACACCGGCTCGGGGAGTTCGTCCCACATCTGCTCGCAGCGGTGCAGGCCGCGGCGCTTGAGGTCG
Source organism: uncultured Phycisphaeraceae bacterium (assembly GCA_964500365.1). Taxonomy (GTDB): domain Bacteria; phylum Planctomycetota; class Phycisphaerae; order Phycisphaerales; family UBA1924; genus CAZCPB01. The sequence goes on along the minus strand of CAZCPB010000042.1, from coordinate 7,349 downwards.
GACCTCCGGCGCAGGTGGTCGATCGAGTAGTCTGGTCCCTCGTCGAGCTTGCTGGCGATGACCGCGGCGCGCCGATAGACCTGCGCCATGTCGTCTTCTCGCCGGGCCCGCGCGATGATCAGGGGCACCACGCCCTCGTCGATCAGCACCGCGTCGGCCTCGTCCACCAGCGCCGCGCGCAGGCCCGGGATCATGGGGCCGGCGTCCGCCCCGGGCCCGGCCAGCGCCGCGGCGTGCCGGCCCGACCACGCCGTGGTCACGCGCCCGAGCTTGATCTGGTCGCGGAGCCAGTCGGCGGTGATCTGCTTTGGCGTGCCGTAGACGATCGAGCGGGCGTAGACCTCGAAGCGCTGCGGGGGCTCGAGTTCCTGCACGATCGCGCCCACCGAGCAGCGGCAGCGGCGATAGATCGCCTCGCGGCTCTGCGCATCGCGCGCGGCGAGGTAGTCGTTGACGGTCAGCACGTGCACGTGCCGGTGGCGCCAGGCCAGGAGCGGCGCGGCGAGAGATCCGGTCAGCGTCTTGCCCTCTCCGGTCACCATCTCGATGATCCGGCCGTGGTACAGCGCGAGCGCCCCCATGAGCTGGACGACGTAGGCCTCTTCGCCGGTCGCGCGCCGGCCTATTTCCCTTGCCGCGCCGAGCGCGCGGCGGACCGTTTCGTCGGTCTGGCGGTTGCGGACAAAGTCTTCGCGGAGGCGCTCGACGATGTCGTCGAGTGCCGCCTCGGAGGTCGCCCGCATTTCCCTGGCCATCGCGTCGATCGCGTTCGCCTCTTCGCGGAGGTACGCGAGGCTGAACCGGCGATTCTTCAGCCGCATGATCGCCCGGCCCGCGACCCGGTCGGCGCCGGTGTCGACGCGCGGCCGGACGCGCCGGCTCCGCAGCGACTCGTACAGGGCGTGGTAGCGGGTCAGGGCGTGGGACATGGGGAAGAAAACGCAAAGCGCAAAGCGCAAAGCGCAAAGCCGTCAAGGGACGGTTGCCACGGTACAGGTACGGAGCATGCATCGCTCAAACGACCCGAGCGCGTCGATGCCCAATTTGCGCTCATCGCTTTTCGCGTTGCGCTTTTCACACATCCACCCTTCCTTGCACGAGCTTGTGCAGCCGGTCCACCCACTGGGCCAGGAGCGGCTTGGCGGGGAGGCTGAAGCGGATGCTGACGCGCTCGCCGGGCTCACCGTGGGGCAGGGCCGAACCCTCTTTGGGCTCGATGAAGACCTTGAAGAGCGGGTTTTTGGCGACCGTGCCGCGCTGGTCCTTCTGTTCGGTCTCGATGGTCCCGCCGCCGGCGAACCCCAGGGCCGCGTGGGGCAGCTCGCGCTGGCCGGCCTCGACGACGCGCACGCTCCCGCCCTCGACCACGTCGCCCACGCGCGACACCGTCCGCATCTCGACGCGGTAGTCCTCGCGCGCCAGAGCCACCAGCCACGACGCCTCGGTCTGCGTCAGCGTCGCCGCGATGCGCCGGTGCGCGGTGTCCACGACCTCGCACACCTGCTTGCCGGCCTTGGCGTAGGAGCCGACGAAGCTCGCCGGATCGGCCCCGACCACGACGCCGTCGTGCGGCGCTCGCACCACGAGTTTCGCCGATTTCTCGGTGAGGATTCCCAGCACATCGCGCAGCGTTGTCACGCGGTCGCGCCCGACCTGGGCCTGCGCCTCGTTCCCGGACGACGTCGCCGCGCGCTCGATCGCCTCGGCCTCGGCGAGCTTGGCCCGCGTCGCGGCAAGGTCCGCCGCGAGTTCGGGGCTCTCGAGCGTGACGATCGGCTCGCCCTCGGCGACCCGGTCCCCGGGGCGGGCGTGCGCGGTCCGCACGAAGCCGTCGGCGCCGAAGTAGACCCCCGAGCGGGCCTCGCCCTCGACGACGCCCGCCGCGCGTCTCCGGTCCGGCGCGGGGATCACGCCCACGGCGAGCGCCAGCAGCACCGCCAGGCCGATACTCGTGAACACCGCCCGGGCCCTGAACTCGGCGATCTGCGTGCCCGTCGCCAGCCAGTGGATGAACGCGCCGACGGGCAGGATGAACCACATCGCCGCCGTCCACACCGCCAGGATGAGGCCGATCGCAAAGAGCTTGCCCATCACGTACAGCGTGATCGAGAAGAACAGGAAGACGCGGTAGGCCATCGCCAGGACGCCGTACACGACCAGAATCGCCTGCTCCGACCGTGACGAGCTCGGCGGCGTGCCCTCGCGCACCCGGTAGATGTACTTCTGCGCCAGGTGCTTGAGCATCTGCGTCGAGCGCTGCATCAGGTTGGGCACCTCGAGCAGGTCGGCGAGCATGTAGTACCCGTCGAAGCGCATGAGCGGGTTGGCGTTGAAGAGGACGGTCGAGATGCTGGCGGTGAGCATCGCGTTGTAGGCGAGCTGGTGGGCCAGCCCCTGCGTGTCGCGCGTCGCGACCCAGACGAACGCCGCGATCGCCGCGACGAAGAGCTCGAAGAGCATGCCCCCCGCCCCCACCGCGATCCGCTGCCACTTGCTCGGGAACGCCCAGCACGCCGAGGCGTCGACGTACGGCGCCGGGAGCAGCACGAGCATCATCACGCCGAACTCGGGGACCTGCCCGCCGAATCGCTTGCAGATCACGCCGTGCCCGGTCTCGTGGATGAACTTGGTCACGATGAAGACCACGATCATCCAGCCCCAGTTCGAGGGCGCGATCGCGCTGCCGAACCCGCCCCGCAGCGCCTCCCACTCGGGGAGCACCGTGAAGAGCGCCAGGAGCACGAGCGCGCACCACGCCAGGAAGCCCCAGCGGTTCAGGAGCGGCCGCAGCACCGGCTCGATCAGCGTCAGGAACCGGTCCGGGTTGAACAGCTTCACCCGGAAGTACATAAGGCCGATGGCCTGCTGCTGGACCTTCTTCTTCGTGCGCTCTCTGCCACGCCCGAGCAGCTGCTCGACTTCCGGGCTGGCCTCGACGCTCAGGAGGTTCGAGTTGTAGAGCTGGCTCAGGAGCTGGATGACCTCGTTCTGCGTCGGCGCATCGTCCTCGTGGCGCGTGAGCGCCGCGTGCCAGACCTCCTCGACGGTCCGGCGGCCGTCGAGGAGCGAGACGTACTCGTGCGCGATCGGGCTGAGCCGGAAGAAGTTGTTGGTGGCCGGGTCGTGCACCACGTGCCAGCGCTGCCCGCGGTAGTGCTGGCGGGTGATCTGGACGTGCGGACGCAGGCGCGGCCGCATCGCCCGCACGCGGTGCCAGAAGGGAGAAAAAGTCGGGCGTTCACTCATCGCCGGTGGCCTTCGACGCTTCCCACTCGCAGTCGCACGAGAACAGCTGCTCCCGACAACGCGGGCATTGCTCGAGATCGCAGAACGTGTGGTGGGTGCCGCCCGTCACGACGCCGCAATCCCCGCAGCGTCCGCGCTCCGCGTCCGGCGTAAAGGTCAGGTAGCTGAGGTCCTCGGACCCGTACGGGACACGGGCCCACTCGCGCCCGAACCCGATCAGCGGGTGAGGGTCGCACGAGGAAGAATCGCACATTTCGCGGCCGCAGGTCTTGCAGATTGCCAATCGAACCTCCCGGCGGATCACCACCAAAGCCACAAGCGGAGCTGGTCGATCACCCTTCGCCCGGCGATCCACGCCAGCGAGTGCTCCTCGGTGTTGAATTTGGCGATCCCCTCCATGCCGGGGCGGAACCAGGGGGCCGACCCGCTCAGTTTCCCGCGGACGACGAACGCGTTCTTGCCCTCCTCGGCCTGGCTGAGGGGGACGATGCGCTCGACCGTGAACGGGAAGCTCTTGGCCGGGTCGGCCTTGGTCGCGATCTCGCCCGTCGCGTCTGGCCTGACCAGGGCGATGTCGCGGTCGTCCACGCGGGCCTCCACGACCATGTCCGACAGGTCGGCGATCTGGAAGACGCTCTGGCCGATCTCGACCGCCGCCCCGACCTTGTCGCGGATGTCGCCGGCGATGATCGTGCCGGAGATCGGCGCGACGACGCGGGCCTCGTCGATGTTGTGCTGGGCGAGGCCGAGCCGCGCCCGGGCCTGCTCGGCCTGGGCCTCGGCCTGCTGCGCATCGGAGATGTTCCCCTTTTTGCGCGCCTCGTCGGCTTTCTTCTCGGCTTCGACGATCTGGCTCTGGGCCTGGAGCTTCTGGAGCTGCTGCTCGGTCGTGTCCATCTCGAAGAGCAACTGTCCCTTCTCGACCCTGACGCCCGGCTCGATCCCCGGCGCCAAGGACCTGATCTTCCCCGAGAAGGGCACGCTCACGGTGCGCGGCTCGCGGGCCTCGAGCCGCATGGGCGCGCTCACGCGGTACGTCACATCCACGAGCGTGACGACCAGCGTCGCCGCGACCACCAGGGCGCCCGCGATCTTCCACAGGGTGTGGCGCGGCCCGACGAGCCACGCCCCCGCGCGGTGCGCCGAGTCCCACGCCCGCAGGGCCAGGTTCCGGTCGTCGCTGCGCCGGATCTCGAGCACCGGCGCGATCAGGTCCAGCGACGCCTGGAGCAGTTCGATCGTCTGCAGGTCGATCGCCCCCGCGCCCGTACTCTCGACCAGCATCACCCCCAGCACCCGCTCGTCGATCCGCAGGGGAAGGCTCGCGACCTTCAGCTTCGCGTCCCCCGCGGCAAGGTCCCGGTGCGCGTGCGTGATGGCCTGCGAAAGAAGCACGTCCGCCCCCGCGCCCTCGACCGGCGGGGGCGGGTAGAGCACCGCCTGCTCCTGGTCGAGGCACTCGTCCATCGCGGTCTCGATCTTCCGGACCATCGCCATCCGCCGGTCGATCTGCTCGGTGTCGCTCATCGCGATCACCTTCGAGAACCGCCGCCCCTCGGCGTTCTTCGCGCCGCCGACCCAGCCCATCGCGACACGGTCCACGCCGAGCTGGCGGCAGAGGTCGTTGACGAGCTGGATCGACGCGCCCTTGAACGTCCGCGCGTTGTTGATCGAAGCGATCAGGCGGGCGCCGAGGTCGAGCGAAGCGCCCGCGCTGCGCACGCGCCGGAGCTGCTGCCCGGCCGCGTGCGTGTGCACGTACCCGGCGAGCAGCTCGACCAGCGCCATCGTCGTCTGCAGCGCCTGGCGCGAGCGCGACTCCAGGAGCAGCGTGATCACCGCGGACGCCGGGGTCGCCCCGCTGTCGGGCCCGAGGCCCCCGGGCACGGGCACGGCGATGAGGAAGCCCTTGCCCGAGGCGTCGTAGAGCATGTCGTTCGAGTCGAGCCCGAACACGAGGCTCTGGCGGGACAGGGCCGCGTGGCGCACGGCCGAACGCGCGTCGGCCAGGCGCTCGACCCATGAGTCCGGGATCGCCACGTCCGCGCGTGCCACGCGCTCGGGCGAGCCCGCCATCTCAGGCGGCAGCGGCCACGTCAGCACCGGGCGGGGCTCGGCCTCGGGCGCCGGCTGATCCGGCGACTCGCCCCGCGGCGCGACGGGAACGAGAAAAAGCACCGCCTGGCGCGAGCCGCTCACCTGGGCGATCGCCGCCAGCAGTTTCATCATGAACGCGCGGTCGTCGGGCGCGGGCGACGCGAGGTCCGCGACGATCTTCTGCCACCCCGGCGCGCGAAGGTTCGACAGATCGATCACTTGTGCCCCCCCGCCACCGGGCCCGGGCCCGCCGGGACGATCCGGTCCTTCCACGGGCCCGAGGGCTCGCGGAACCTGACCCACGCCGTCAACCCGGCGATGACCCCCTCAGGGTTCGGCACTTCGACGCGGACCGACCGGGTCGCGCTGGCCGAATCGGCGACCGCCCCCAGGCCGACGACTTTGCCGGCCCGCACCCTCGCCTCCCCCGGCAGGTCCATCAGCACCCAGGCCGGATCGCCCTCCTTGAGCCCCAGTTCGAGCGTCATCGAGGTGGGCGTGGGCACGTCCACCCGCAGGGGATCGATGCTGACCACGCGGACGACCTTGTCGTTCTCCGATACCGATTGTCCGACGTCCGCCGAGATCGAATCGACCTTGCCCGAAAACGGTGCCTTCAACTGGAGCTTGTCCAGGCGCGCCCGGAACCGCTCCACCTGCAGGACCTCCTGCTGCTGGGAGATCTTCGCGGTCTCGAGATCGATCTCCGCGCCCTCCCACGTCAGCTTGGCGCGCCCCAGTTCGAGGGGCGAGCCCGCGCCCTTGCTCTTGGCTTCAAGCAGCCCCTCATACTCGAGCTTGGCGAGTTCTGCCGCTTTGGCGGCTTTCTGAACGGGAAGGTCGGTCTCGGCCCGCAGTTCCTGGAGCTTGACGAAGACCGCCTCCTCCGCGTCTTCGCCTCGGAGCATCAACTGCCCTTCCTTGACTTCTTCGCCGACCCGCACCAGCACCTGGGTCACGCGAGTCGGGACGGAAAAACCCATGGTCGCGTCGAGGCTCGGGCGTGTGATGTGCTTTTCGCCGCCGAAGTCCGCGATCATCGCGGGTGTCAACCCCTGACTCGCTGGCGGTTGCTCGGCTCCGATCCCACCAGCGGAGACGGCGAGGGCGCTCGCAAGAACCCCCGCGGCAAAGAACGCCGACCTCTTGTAAGGAAGCTGGAAGGTCATGGTGAGACTATACCGTGCAAGACCGGCCCGCAGTTCCGTCCCTGGGGCGTATCCCCGCCGCGCCCGACCTATTCTTCACCTTTCCCACCCGCAAGGAGATTCCGTTGACCACCACCCCCGTCCTCGATCGGCCTGCTTCCCGCACCAGCACCCTGGCGATCAACGGGGGGTCGCCGGTCTCGACCAAGTCCGTCCCTTTCATGTCCACCGCCCTCTCCGCGGCGGACATCGAAGCCGCGACGGCGGTGCTCAAGAGCGGCATGCTCCGCGCGGCGAAGAAGTGCGAGGAACTGGAGCAGCGGTTCGGACAGATGACCGCGTCGCGCCACATGATGACCTGCGCCAACGGCACCTGCGCCCTGCAGCTCGCCTACGAGGCGCTCTTCAACCCCGGAGATGAGGTCCTCGTCCCGGCGTGGAGTTACATCGCGACCGTCTCGATGATCGTCGCCCGCGGCTGCACCCCGGTCTTTGTGGACGCCCTGCCCGACACGTTCCAGATCGACGTGAACGACGCCGCCAAGAAGATCACACCGAAGACCCGCGGCATCGCCGCGACGCACCTCTACGGCTGCCCGGTGGACATCGACGCCGTGCAGGCGCTGGCCGCGAAGCACAACCTGCGCGTCGTGTACGACGCCGCGCAGTCGCACCTCGCGACGTACAAAGGCAAGGGCCTCGGCGCCTACGGCGACGCCGTCACCTACTCCTTCTACGCCACCAAGAACCTCGCGACCGGGGAGGGCGGCTCGATCTCGTGCAACGATGAAGCCCTTGCCCGCACGATCAAGCTGCTGCGCTCGCACGGCGAGACCGACAAGTACCTGCACGAGCGCG
>CAZCPB010000041.1:0-20269 GCA_964500365.1 uncultured Phycisphaeraceae bacterium | reverse complement strand
GGGGTGCGTCCGCCCTTCCTGGCGTTGCACTTGATGCACGCGCACACCAGGTTCTCCCACGACTCGCCGCCGCCCTGGGCCCGCGGGAGCACGTGGTCGATCGAGAGGTCGGCGGTCGGGAATATCTTGCCGCAGTACTGGCACTGGTTGCGGTCGCGGGCGAAGAGGTTGCGGCGGTTGAGCTTGACCGACTGGTCGGGGAGACGGTCGTAGCCCAGGAGCCGGATGATCCGCGGCACGCAGATCTCCAGGCGCGGGGTCTTCACCCAGTCGTGGCGCTCGCGCTCGAACTCCTTGCGGAGTGCGCCGATCTCGGCCCACGACGCGAAGTCGTAGTTGACGTACTGGTGGCCGTCGTCCTTGTGCTCGACGTGGATGATCTCGGCGGCGTTGTTCAGAAGGAGGCAGAACGCACGCCGGGCCGAGACGACGCGCATGGCGACGTAGAGCTTGTTCAGGACGAGGACCTTGGCGTTGAGGCCCTCACCGCCCCCGACGTGAACGGCCCCTTGCGCGCCGGTCATCGCGAAGGCGACGGCCGGCGAGAGACTGTGCTCGACGGTGTCGGCGTCGGGCGCCGGCGTGGCGGGCTTGTGCTGTGCATCGCGGCGCTTCACGGCGAAGAACCCTCACACACACGGCGGGCGAACCTTCCGTCCGCCACTTGTACTGTAGTTCGCCCGCGAGTTCAAGGTGGATGAAGGTTGTGTTGGAGATATCGGGCGCGGGTGCGGGGCGGTCAACCGGGATCGGCGGGCGCGGCGGCCTCGCGGGGCGCGATCGCATCGAGCCGGGCCTTCCACTCGGCGGCCGTGGCGTCGTGGCCCTTGCCGGGGTCGGCCTTGTCCCAGGACTCGTACAGGTTGACGGAGAGCCTGATGGCGTCGAGCGTCCGCCGGTGGTCGGCCCCGTAGGTCGCGGCGCCCCGCTCGATGCAGGCTTCGACGAGAGGGGCGGCGTCGGCGTGCCGCTCCATGCGGGTGAGCACGTCCGCGAGGTGGTACAGCGAGATGAGGGTGTGGGGATGTCGCTCGCCCAGCGCGGCCCGCCTCATTTCGAAGGCCTCGCGGACCAAAGGCTCGGCCGCGGCGAGATCTCCCCGGGCCTTGAGCACGAGCGCCAGGCTGTTGAGCCCGATCGCCACTTCGGGGTGCTCGCCGGCGAAGAGTCGCCGCTTCATGTCGAGGGCCTCGCGGAGGAGGGATTCGGCGTTCGCGAGGTCGGCGCGGTGCATGAGGAGGAGCCCCAGGTTGTTGAGGCTCTGCGCCACGGCCGCGTGATCGCCTGGGAAGAGGCGCCGGCGGATCTCGAGCGATTCGCGGTAGCGTGCTTCGGCGGCGTCGAGGTCTCCGCGGCCCCGCAGCAGGTTGGCGAGGTTGTTGAGCCCGTTGGCCACGAAGGGGTGGTCAGCGTGGTGCACGCGCCTGAACATGTCGATCGCTTCGCGGTAGAGCGGCTCGGCGCCGGCGACGTCGCCGCGGTCGTTGAGCAGTTCGGCCATGTTGTTCACTGCGACGGCCACGTCGGGGTGGTCGCCGGCGTAGAGGCGCCTGCGCATGTCGAGCGATTCGCGGTAGTACGCCTCGGCGCCGTCCAGGTCGCCGAGGTCGTGGAGCAGGTTCGCCAGGGAGTTGAGCCCGCGGGCGAGGGCGGGGTCGTCGCCGGGGGCGAGCCGCCTGCGGATGTCCAGCGACTCGCGCATGAGCGGCCCGGCGCCGGCGAGGTCTCCGCGCGCCCTCAGCACGCTCGCGAGGTTGTTGAGGCACGCGGCCACGGCCATGGACCCGCCCGCGCGGAGGTCAGGACGGAGGCGGCGGACCATGTCGAGCGATTCGCGGAAGTACTTTTGGGCGCCCTCGAGGTCGCCACGGACCTGGAGCAGCATCGCGAGGTCGTTCAGGGTGTCGGCGGTGTCCGGATGGTCGCCGGGGTGCAGGGATCGTGCGAGCGCGGCGGCGGCCTCGAGCATGCTCGCCGACTCGGGGTAGAGGGCGAGTTGCCTGTAGGTGCTGCCGATCGTGCCGCGGAGGCGCAGTTCGGCCTCGGGGGCGTCCTTGAGGTCTCCCTGTTCGATGCGGGCGGCGGCCGCGTCCATCATTTCCTTGAGCATGGTGATGTCGCGCCCGCGGGCGACGCTCGGTCCGACGCCTGCGAGCGTGTCGGACATGAACTCGGCGATCTTTTCGGCCTTATCGCGCTGGGACTCGGCGAGGGCGCGCTGCTTCACTTCCTCGGCCCTGGCGGCGACGGCGGCGTCGCGCTGCGCATCGGCTTCTTTGCGCGCGGCGACCTCGGCGTCGCGGGCGAGGACCGCTTGCCGGAGGCCGATGCTTGTGCCGATGACACCGGCGATCAGGAGGACGAACGCCGCGGCGAGTCCCGTGACGAGGCCACGGTTGCGCTGGGCGAACTTGGCGGCCTGGTACCACGTGCTCGCCGGGCGTGCGGCGATCGGCTCGTCGTTGAGGTAGCGGCGGATGTCGGAGGCGAGAGACTCGGCGGACTGGTACCGGCGGGTCTTCTCCTTCTCGAGCGCCTTGGCGACGATGGTTTCGACGTCGCCTCGGAGGGTGCGGTTGATGCTCGAGAGCCGGGTCGGCTCCTCCTCACGGATGATCCGCGCGGCCTCGTGGATCATCTTGCGCTGGAGGTCGTAGGGGAGCCTCCCGGCGAGCAGTTCGTACGCGATGACGCCCAGGGCGTAGACGTCGCTCCGCGTGTCCAACTCCTTGGGGTCCCCGGTGACCTGCTCCGGGCTCATGTACGGCACGGTGCCGATGAGCTGGCCGACATCGGTCTGCATCGTCGTCTGCTGGATGTCGGAGTCGGTGGCGCGGGCGACGCCGAAGTCGAGGATCTTCGGCTGAGCGGAGGCGCTGGGGTGCTGTGTGCTGCGGCCGGAAGGGGGATCAAGCTCGGTGACAAGGATGTTGGAGGGCTTGAGATCCCTGTGGATCACGCCCTTCTGGTGGGCGTGGTAGACGGCGTCGCAGACTTTGGCGAGGAGTTCGAGGCGCTGGCGCGTGCCCAGGCGCCTGGAGTCGGCGTACTCGGTGAGGGGGACGCCGCGGACGAACTCCATCGCGAAGAACGGAGTGCCGGGGGGTTGCGCAGAGGACGGACCCGAGGCGTCGTCGGGAATCGGTGCGGCCCGTCGCTGATGCTCCGGGTTCGCCAGGACGCCCGCTTCATAGATCTGGGCGATGCCGGGGTGCTGGAGGCGGCCGAGGACCTGCGATTCGAGCTCGAACCGCCGGAGCATCTCGGGGGCGAGGTAGCCGGCGCGGATGACTTTCAGGGCGACGGTGCGCCTGGGGCTTTCTTGCTCGGCCTCGTAGACGGTGCCCATTCCGCCCTGGCCCAGGACTCGCGTGATGGTGTAGCGGCCGAGGCGGGCGGGGATGTCGGATGTGGGAGGTCGAGCGTCGGATGGCGCGCCGCGCGGAGCGGCCGGCGTCGCGGGCGAGGTGATGTCGTTCGAGCGCTCGCTCTCGCCTCCCAGGGATCTGGTGGCGTCCCCCATGGCGCGAGTTTATCGCGGGAGGGGAGTGGCCGGTCGAGACTTCGGCGGAAGGACGAAGGAGTTTTCTTTCACACCGGCGCGCGACTCGGGCGGAGGAACCGTCAAAGTCATGCACGAACTCGTGGCACTTGAAGTCGTCAGTGGCGGAAGTGGCGGATGCCGGTGGTGAGGCACGTGACGCCTTTTTCCTGACAGAGGTCGAAGGTTTCCTGGTCGCGCTTGCTGCCGCCGGGGTGGACGATGGTGGAGACGCCGGCGCGGATGAGGACCCTGGGTCCGTCGGGGAAGGGGAAGAAGGCGTCGCTGTAGGCCATGGCGCCGTGGGCGAGCTTGCGGGCCTTTCTCGAGGCGATCTTGCAGGCGGCGACGCGGTCCATCTGGCCGGCGCCGGCGCCGAAGAGGCGGCAGGTGTGGTTGCCGCGTTCGGGGGAGACGCCGCCGATGGCGACGGCGTTGCTGGTGAGGGAGCGCCCTACGGCTTCGAGGAAGTGCGCGAGGTGGATGATCTCCGGCGTCGGGCTGGGGCCGGCGCGGTGCGCGAACTCTTCGGGGAGCGCGGCGCGGCGGTCGTGCTCCTGCGCGAGGACGCCGCCGGGGATGAACTGCAATCGCAGCGAGGGCTCGGTGGTGCTGGAGACCAGCGGGCCGGTGGCGAGCAGGCGCAGGTTGGCCCAGCGGCCTCGGAGCTGGTCGAGGGCGGCGCGCGAGAAGCCGGGCGCGACGACGACTTCGAAAAAGACATCGTTGCGGCAGAGGCGCGCGGCGGTCGGGCCGTCGATCTCGGCGTTCACGCCGAGGATGCCGCCGTACGCCGCGAGCGGGTCGCCGAGGATGGCCTCGTCCACGGCGTCGGCGACGGTGGGGGCGATGGCGGCGCCGCAGGGGTTGGTGTGCTTGACCACGCAGGCGCCGACGACGGGCCCGGCGGGGCCGGGGGGAAGTTCGGCGAGTGCACGCACGAGCTCGAGGGCGGCGGAGGCGTCGGCGAGGTTGTTGTAGCTGAGTTCCTTGCCGTGGAGCTTGCGGGCGCCGACGACGGTTGGGCCGGCGGGCGCGCCGTCGAGCGTGGAATAGATCGCGGCGGCCTGGTGGGGGTTCTCGCCGTAGCGGAGATCCTCGAGCTTGGAGTAGGAGAGGTGGAGGACGCGGGGGAAGCGGCTTTCGCCGGCGGGGCGGAGGCGGGCGCGGAGCTCGGCGGCGATGGCGGCGTCGTAGCGCGCGGTGAGACGGAAGGCGCGGGCGGCCAGTCGCGAGCGCAGCGCGAGGGTGGTGAAGCCGCGGGTCTTCTCGAGCTCTTCGAGCACTTTCTCGTAGTCGCCGGGGTGCGTGACGACGCAGACGTGGGAGAAGTTCTTGGCGGCGGAGCGGACCATCGAGGGGCCGCCGATGTCGATGTTCTCGACGGCGTCGTCGAGCGTGGCACCGGGGCGCGAGACGGCGGCCTCGAAGGGGTACAGGTTGACGACGACGAGGTCGATGGGCGCGATGCCGTGCTCGCGCATCGAGCGCTGGTGGTCCGGGTCGTTGCGGAGCGCAAGGAGCGCTCCGTGGACCTTGGGGTGCAGGGTTTTGACGCGCCCGCCCATCATTTCGGGAAAGCCGGTGACCTGCTCGACGGGGGTGACGTTGAGGCCGGAGGAGGCGAGGAGCGCGGCGGTGCCGCCGGTCGAGATGAGCTCGATGCCGCGTGAGGCGAGAGCCTTGGCGAAGGGCTCGAGGCCGGCTTTGTCAGAGACGGAGAGGAGGGCGCGGCGGATGGGGACGAGGTCGGGGGGTGTGCCGTCTGGGGTGGTCATCGGATGTGTGAGGGTACCCGATCGGGCGCGGCTGCTGGAGGCGATCCAGGAGCCGCCATCACAGGGAGGCACGACGCTGAGCCCGCGGCCCGCCTTTGAAGTGCTTGTCGTTCAGCACCCAGCCGGTGGCATCTTGCCGCCGTGAAACAGCCGGGCCATGCGACGCCCCGGACTGCGCGGTCGGGCTGCGCTCGAAGCCTCGACGGTCCGCGCGAGGCGAGCCTCTGTCCGGTCGGGGTCTGAAACCGGGAAAACAGCTCGCTTCGAGTGTCACTTCTTGGACACGAACCTTCCGACGACTCCGGCGCGGTTGACGGCGTACATGACGCCGTTGTCGAAGCGATCGAAGGTGATCTGGCGGATGGTGGGGAGTGTCGAGCTTGCGACGGTCGCGCCGCGGGCGGGCTCGAGGACGGAGAACGTGACGCCGTCCCAGACGAGGAGGTCGCCCGTGCGGGTGCCGATGAGCGTGCCGCGGACTTCCTTGTTGGACCACAGGACCGTGCCGTCGGCGGCGTTGAAGCAGGTGAAGCCGTTGTCGGCGGTGTGGCAGTAGAGGCGGGCGCCGATGCAGACGGGGGCGAAGGCCAGGGGGCGGCTGGTGCGGTGCTGCCAGACGGTGAGGCCGCTCGGAGCGAAGGCGTAGAGGGACTGGTCGAGGCTGGCGATGAAGGTGAGGGCGCCGTCGGTGGCGAGGGGCCCTGCCGCACCGCCGTAGATCCGGTTGCGGCCGGCGAGGGTGCCGGTGCCGGCGTCGATGAGGGCGACGTGCCCGGCCTGGGTGACTCCGGCGATGACGCCGCCGGCGAGGATGGGCGGCTGCTCGATGGGGCCCGAGGCCTGGTAGGCCCAGGCGCGGGCGCTGTTCCTGAACTCGTGGGCCAGGAACGTTCCGTCTGGGGTGCCGTAGATTCCGAGAGTGCCCAGGAGAAGGGGCGGGGTGTTGACGACGCTCTCGTAGCGCTGGCGGGAGATGAGGTTCCCGGTCTGGATGTCGAGGATGAGCACCTCGGCCTCGGCCGAGCAGATGACGCGGTCGCCGCCGAACTGCCGGTCGCGCGCGAGGCCGACGAACCGGGTCAACGGGCTCGAGATTTCGCTCGACCAGCGGACCCGGCCCGAGCTGGACTCGAGGACGGTGAGCTTGCTCGCCGAATCCTGCGCGGCGACGGCGTCGGGCCAGGCCTTCAGGAACTCGACGCGCGAGCCCCGCGCGGGGGCGGGAAAGCCCGACCAGTCCCAGCGGTAGCCGATCTTGTCGAGCGATTCGGCCAGCGGCCGGAACGCCCCGGCCTCGTACTCGTAGGCCTCGGGCCGGTCCCGATCGGTCGATGCGCAGCCGGGGACAAGCAGGACGGCCAGCGCGCCGAGAACAAGGGCGCGCGCGGCGCGCGGCAGGGTGAAGTTCGTGGGCATCCGCGGGTACTCCGGCCCGCGGCGCGACACGAGCAGCGCGGCGGGTCAGCAGTATCGAGGCGGGGTGGGCCGGGGTCAAGCGGGAGCCGTGGCGGGTCCGAAGGGGTTCGGCCTACTCCGGCTTGGGGTCGGGCTTCGGCGGCGGCGATTTCTTCTTGCCGGCCTGGAGCTGCACGATGATGCCGAAGAGCGAGAGCGCGCCCCAGATGCCCAGGAGACCGATGGGGCCGCGGTCGGTGATCAGGTGCCGTCCGGGGACTTCGAACGCGGGAGCGAGCCAGCGGGCGGCCAGCAGCGCCACCCCGGCGCCGAGCACGGCGGTGATGATGGAGGCGGCGCGCTTGGGCATCGCCATGCCCACCGCGGCGCCGACGAGCGCGCCCGCGGCGGCCCCCGCGAGCAGGAGGAGGCGGCTCTTCTCGGGGGTCGAATCCCAGAGCGCTTCGGCCTCGGCCCGGACTTCCTGGGCAAACTGACGGGTGGCGTCCGCGGCGGCGGCGGACACGGAAGTAGACGGGTCGGCCGTGGTGGCGTCCGCGGACGAGCCGGCGCCGTTTTTCGACTTGGTGTACTCGTCCACGGCCTTCTTGTACTGGTCGGTCAGGTCGGCGGCGCCCGGGGTGAGTCGCTCGCGGGCTTCTCCGGCCAGACCGAGCGGCAGAGCGTCGGGCTGGTTCGAGAGATAGACGCCGACCCCTAGGGATGCTGCCGCGGCGAGGATCACGGCGCTGCAAAAGCCCATAGCGAAGCGGAAGGCCAGAAGCGCGGCGACGAGCCCGAGGACCGCGCCGACTCCCATGGCGAGATAGCTGCCGGGGATGGAACCGACCTGGGCGGGCAGGACGCCCGGGCCGACGACGGCGCCGACCGCCGCGCCGGAGACGATGCCCATGAGGACGAAGAGCTGCTTGAGGAAGCGGCCGCCGGCGAGCCAGAAGAGCAGGCCGGCGATGAGGAGCATGACGGGGATGGCGTGGGCGCCCAGCGGGAGGCTGGAAATGGCGGACAGGCCGGAGCCGAGGTGGTTGAGAAAGCTTGAGTCCATGAGCTTGCCGGGCCTGACAGGGTTCCTGGTCCTTAAGGAAAGGCGCGCGGGCCACCGGTGAGTATGGAAAAATGATTGGGAATCGCGGCACGCAGATTGTGCGGAAGCCCGGCGAGGAATTGAGCTCCGGGGGTTCGTCAGCCGACCACAAGACGAACAGGCGATCGAACGCGCGGAATGAGGTTGCGGATGAGACGGTCGGGTTTCGGGTCGATAGGCTTGGACCCGCCACGCCGAGAATGGACTCTATGAAGAAGCCCGCGCGATCCCGGAAGCCGGTCCGCAAGCAAAAAGAGGTTTCGCCCGGCGAAAGCGCCGGGGACCCCGGGGCGTTGTCGGGGCTGGCCTCGGTCCGCGCGCGGATCAGCGCGATGGACAAGAAGCTGGTGAAGCTGCTCAACGAGCGGGCGGCGATGGTGGTCGAGGTGGGGAAGCTGAAGCGCCGCGCGGGGCTTCCGATCTACGCGCCGCATCGTGAAGCGGAGGTCCTGCAGCGGGCCATCGGGTTCAGCACCGGGCCCCTGCCGGAGCGGACGCTGGAGGGCGTGTACCGCGAGCTGATGTCCGGGAGTTTCCAGCTCCAGCAGCCGCTGAGGATCGGGTTTCTTGGGCCGCCGGGTTCGCACTCGCACGTCGCGGCGGTGAAGCAGTTCGGGACGAGCGTGGAGTTCGAGGACCTGCACGAGATCGGGGGCGTGTTCACCGAGGTGCAGCGGGGGCACGTGAACTACGGGCTGGTGCCGATTGAGAACTCGACGGGGGGCGGGATCGTCGAGACGCTGGACGCTTTTCGCGATGGGCGCGGCCACGTGACGATCTGCGCCGAGGTGCAGATCGCGGTGCACCACGCGCTGCTCGCGAACTGCCCGCCCAAGGACGTGCGACGTATCCACAGCAAGCCGGAGGTGTTCGGACAGTGCCGGCTGTGGCTGGCGACGCAGTATCCCAAGGCCGAGTTGATCCCGGCGGCGAGTTCCAGCCGCGCGGCCCAGATCGCGGCCGAGGAGAACAAGACGGCGCTGTCGATCGGGGCGACGCCGGGGAGCGCGGCGGTGGGGACGGAGCTGGCCGGCCGGCTGAACGGGCTGAAGGTGCTGTTCCCGCGGATCGAGGACAACCCCAACAACGTGACGCGGTTCTTCGTGATCTCCCGCCACAAGGCAGAGCGGACGGGGGACGACAAGACCTCGATCATGTTCACGACGGCGGACCGGCCGGGGGCTCTGGTCGGCGTGCTGCACGAGTTCGAGGAGCAGGGGATCAACCTCAGCCACATCGACAAGCGGCCGAGCGGGCGGAACAACTGGCAGTACACCTTCTTTATCGACGCCCTCGGACACCGGGACGACCCGGCGATGGCGGCGGCGGTGAAGGGGGCGACGGCCCACTGCGAGCAGTTGACCGTCCTCGGGAGCTTCCCAAGGTCCAAGCGGATCCTGTGACGGGGTGGCCTGTCCCCGCCGGGAGCCGACCGGGATCGGGGCCGGTCGCGGGTGGAAATGCCCAGATCGGCGGCCTGACGCACCGTGAGGGTCCGGAGGGCGGTGGTGTTTGCAACCACGGCCGGTTCCGTGCGTAGCGAACCTGTTGACGACCCTTCGGCGCGGCGGGCCCCGCTTCCTGCCGCGATGGGGTCTGGGGCGACGCGGCAGCCGGGCTGGACCGGCCGGACCGGTTGAAGACCGGGTTGCGCCCGTGTACGTTGTGCGGGCTTGGCGGCAGGCCGAGCCGACGGTCGGGGCGGAACGGGAGCGATCCCGGGGTGCCCCTGGACCGGTACGTCGGCCCTCCGAGGACACCGGCTCCGTCCCCTACCCGGGGCCGACGGGCCCGGACGGAACGGCCGAGCACGCGCGAGTGAACGCGACCGTTCCCGGCCGAAGGTCGGGCATTGGTCCAAGGGAGTGTGTATGAGCAAGTCCACCCGCAGCCGTTCGTACCTTCGCGGTCGTCGTGGTCTGACGTCGAGGCTGAGCGAGCGGGCGGGGGGCGCGGGCAGCGCGGAGAGTTCGCGGGGCGCGGCGATCGCGCGTCCGGCGGTGGACGTGCTCGAGCCGCGGCAGCTCCTGTTCTCGCTGACGATCACGCAGGACGACATCGACCCGGTGACGGGGGTGGGGGTGGCGTTCGCGTACTTCGGGTACTTCATCCCGTCGGCGTTCACGCCGGCGGCCGAGAGCGACAGCCCCTCCAATATCGTGACCGAGGACCTGAACGACGAGATCCCCAACGCGGGCGGCCTGCCGAACCCGCAGAACATCCCGGCGGTCGTGACGCTGAGCGATTCGAACATCCGGCTGTCGCACAACGTGACGCCGGCCAACAACATGCAGATCACGGCCAACCCGCTGACGCCCGAGGAGCGGCGGATCCAGGCGCGCCTGAGCGGGGGCCAGTTCTTCACGTTCTCGCCGCTGGACGAGAGTGGGAACACGACTGCGGTCAGCTCGTTCTCGTTCGACATCCTGCCGGGGCAGGGCTCGTCGGTGGGTCTGAACGCCCAGACGATGCAGGTGGACCTGTTCTTCAACGGCCAGCTGATCGCCAGCTACACGGGCGCGCAGCTCCTGGCGCAGAACACCAACAACCCCAACAGCGGCGTGGGGCGTTTCCAGTTCGATGCGCCGCAGGGGTTCGCGGGGTTCACCGCGCTGACGATCCGGGCAAACGCGGGCCCGAACGACGCGTTCCTGCTCGACAACATCTCCGAGACGGTGCCGGCCGGGCGCTTCGTGGCGCAGGTGTCGGGGAGGACCCAGTGGGGCGTCGAGGTGGCGCTGGCGGGCCAGGTGGGGACGACCGTGCAGTTCTTCGACCTGTACGGGCGCGACATGATCCAGACGATCGCGATCGGTCAGGGGGACGGCAATCTCGTCCTCTTCGATGTGGACGATAACGGCGTTCCGGACGGCAACGACGGCATCGGCCGTATCGTGTTGAGCAACACCGATCGCACGAGCGGGCTGTCGATGTTCGGCGGGACGATCACCTACAGCCCCGGCGCGGCGGACCAGGACGCGGACTTCGTCGAAAACGGGTTCGTGTTCAAGCGGGTCGAGAACCTGAACGGCCTCTACGACGACTTCGAGGCGGCGGGCTTCGGCTTCGACGTCGATCCGACCAACCACGTGATGAACGGGCTGCCCTCGGGCGGCAACGGGTCGATCATCGTGGGGAGCCCGTTCGTCCGCGACCTGGGCAACTACAACCCCAGCGGCAACCCGATCCAGAACGGCCAGTTCGTGAACTTCCCGTTCACGGGCGGCTTTGCGCGGTCGGACCAGGGCGTGTTCGTGACGGGCGGGCGCGCGATGGGCTCGATCTACATCCACGGGATGCTCTTCGGGTCGTCGCAGGTGACCGGCGCGATCGACAGGTTCAACGTCTCGACGCTGTACGGGTCGCTGACGGTGAACGGGGACCTGGGCGCGCTGATCGTCGCCAACGACGCGGGGCTGTGGGAGCGTGACTCGGGCCAGCCGGACTACGTCTTCTCGCACCGCCAGGTGCAGACGCAGACGGGCGCGATCACGATCGGGCCGTTCGCGTCGGGCAACATCACCACCGGCGGCGTCGCGAAGACCAACGGGCAGCTGGTGGTCGGTCGGACGGTGGGGTCGGTGATCATCGGCGGGCGGTCGCTGCTTGACGTGACGGTGCAGGGGGACATCAACGACCCGGTGAACAAGCCGCCGCGCGACGTGGCGAAGTTCTACGAGCGCGAGTTCGCGTACGCCAACGACCCGGGCTCGCCCGAGCCCGAAGTGGTGATCTTCGAGACGCTGCTGAACTCCGGGATCCCGCTCCAGGTGTTCACGAACTTCGGGCAGGCGGGGCTGCTGGGGACGGACTTCCTCAGGAACGACACGCTGCTGTCGGCGGACTGGGTCGGCTCGCTCTCGACGGGCGTGCGGATCGTGGGCGACCTCTCGGGTCGCGACCAGATCAACACGGGCGACGACCAGGCGGACGTCTTCGCGTTCGCGTCCGACGGCACGACGCCGCTGACGGTGCAGACCGACGCGACGGTGTGGTTCCGCATCCTGGACGCCCAGGGGCGGACGGTGGCGGCGCCGGAGTTCCAGCGGGGGCTGGGGTTCCAGAACCTGGTGCGTTACCAGCCGACCGAGCCGGGGGTCTATTACCTGGTCATCACCGACCCGGCCGGCGACGACGCGGACTTCGGCGTGGTGTCGTACACGGCGACGATCCTCGGCATGGCGCCGGTGACGCTGGGCGAGTATCGCACGGGGGCGTCGTCGGGCCTGGGCGCGACCACGCAGACGGGGCAGGTGCTGAACAACTCGGTGACGCTGCTCTCGGGCAACGCGGGCACGATCCGGATCGGCACGGGATTCGTCAACGGGGCGGGGACGGAGACCTCGGCGGTCGAGATCACCAACACGGCGGCGAACGACGACGACGTGGCGGACTGGCTCGGCGGCACGTTCAGCGTGCCAGGGAACCTCTACAACATCACCACGGGCTCGGACATCGCGGGGGCGAGTTCGCCTGTGCGGGTGGTGGTGGGCGGCGACTTCGGCACGCTGCTGACGGGCCGCTCGGGGATCATCGGCGTCGGGCCCACCGAGGGCGACGTCAACAACTTCACGCTGGACGTGGGCGGCCGGATCGCCGCCCTGCTGGTGGGGGGCGGCTCAGGGATCAACCAGGACAACGACACCGATCCTCTCGCGATCTCGCACGCGCCGGGGACGACGCAGTACCTCTCGGGGGGCAGCGGCGGGGACGGCAGCGTCGGGATGGTCCGGTACGGGTCGCACATCGCCAACGACGCGGTCACGATGCGGACGAGCTCGAACTCGGTGGTCGGGGCCTTCCTGGTCAGCCAGGACATCGATCTCTCCGACACGCTGCGCCAGGGCCTCTACTTCGGAAACCAGGGCATCACCCTGACGACGGGATCGGGCTCGGACGTGCGCTTCACCGACTTCCCCCGGATCGACCTGCGCGCGGCGGTGAACACGACGTTCCCCTTGATCGGCGGGCAGTCGCTCGAGCTGGTGGACGACGGCGGCGGGCGCGTGATCCTGAGCGTGTCGAACGTGCCGGTGGGGTTCAGCCCGGGGTTCGTCCGCGCGCTGCCGGTGGCCAACTCGGCGGGCGTGGCGCTCGCGCAGATCGTCGTTTCGCTGGCCGGCGGGGCGGTGCTCAACATCAACGGCGTGGGGAACGCCGGTGCCGGCGACGTGATCTCGATCGGCAAGATCATCGTGAACGGGGCGGACGGCGCGGCGGGCATCTCGATCACCGGCAATATCGAGGTCGATGTCTGGAAGATCGAGACGGCGGCGCCGCTCTCGTTCATCACCAACCAGACGGCCGGGGGCGACCTCGTCGCGATCGACGCCAACGGGCTGACGACGCTTACGCTCGGGACAGGGAGCCTCGGGCGCACGCAGGTCCCGGGGTGGGGACCGCGGTTGATCGGGCCGTTCGTGGGGATCGGCGGGACGGCGGGCTTCCAGCAGACCGCGCTCACGCTCCCGGCGGCATCGACCGGGTTCATGAGCGCCGACTGGAACAACCAGCTCTACCGCGGCGTGTCGCGGGCCAACCTGGACGGCGGTCAGGCGTTCCTGGACGACCTGGGCTCGCCCTTCGACCCGTACCTCAACGGGCTGGTGGTGCGCAACGGAAACCTTGACTCGGTGAGCGTCGGCGGGCAGACCGGCGACGTGATCGTGAGCGCGGGCAACCTCCGGATCCTGAACGCCAACGCCGACCGCGTGGCCGGCGCGAGCGGGTTCGACGGCATCGTCGGGACCGTGTACGCCACGAACATCGATACGGTGGACGTGGGCGACGGCCTGGAGGCCCGCACGCCCTCGCCGCTCGCGAACTCCGGCATCTTCGCGGTGAACGACATCCGGCTGGTGACCAACGGCAACAGCCCCCGGGCGATCATCGCCGGGGTGATCACGGCGTCGAACTCGATCGCGACCGACCCCCTGTTCAACGGCATCCAGACGGTGTCGCTGACGGGCGCCGGGGGCGGGTTCGACGGGGCGTACATCTCGTCGAGCAACCTGGACAACTTCTTCCTGGGCTTCAACTACGCGGACAACAACGTCGCCTTCGGCGACATCCAGACGATCACGGGGACGGACGTCAACCTGTCGCGGTCGAACCTGTTCGCGGACAACCTGACGACGCTGACGCTCACTCGGGGCGTGTACGACGCGACGTTCACGGTGCTCACGAGCAACGCCGGGACGATCTCCGCCGCGGGCTACAGCAACACGACGCTGACGGGCGAGCAGACGGAGTTCCGCGTCAACGGCATCAACATCGGCGGCGACCTGTTCACGCTGACGACGATCGGGCAGGCGGGCGACATCAAGGATCTGGTCCTCGACGTGTCGGGCACGGTGACGGGCGAGATCTCGGCGCGGAGCATCGACCGCACGGCGCTGGACATCGATAACGTGCTGACCCTGCTGCGGGTGACGCAGGACATCCGGGGCAGCAGCGTGACGGTCGGGCGCGTGCCGCAGATCACGGTCGGGCGGCGGGCGGAGACGACGAAGTTCACCGTCGCGGGCCTGCTCGAGCGGTTCACGGCGGCCGACAGCATCGTCAACTCGGACATCTCGGTGATCGGCCCCTTCGGGCAGATCAACACGATCACGGCGGCAAACCTCATTTCGGGCTCGATCTCGGCGTCGGGCCCGATCGGGACGGTCGAGTCCACGGCCGGGAGCATCGCCGCGCGGGTGACGACGACGACGGACCGGGGCAACATCACGCTGCTCAAGGCGGCGGTCGACCTGGACGTGCGGACGGACATCAGCGGGACGCTCGACTCGCTGGTGGCGGGCCGGCACATCGGCAGCCGGGCCAACCCGGGCGTGGTGGTGATCCGCGGGAACCTCAACAGCGCGATGGCCGGCGGGCAGCTCTACTCCGACCTGCGCGTGGGCCAGGCGGTGGTGGGCGAGATCAAGATCGGGCGCGTCTCGAGCCTGCCGAGCAACAACCAGCTCGGCTCGGGCTCGATCTTCGCGTTCGGCCCGATCAAGACCGTGACGATCGCGGGCGACTTCGACGGCAACATCATCAGCTACTCGGGCGGGATCGACACGGTGACGATCACCGACGGGTCGTTCTACCCCGACCGGCTGATCGCGGCGTACGACGGGCACATCAACGGCGTCACGATCAGCAACGGCAACCTGTACGGCGACCTCTACGCCGACTGGATCCTCTTCGGGGTGAGCGTGCTCACCGACCCGACCAAGGACCCGGCGGGCGTCTTCGGCGACATCGGCGTCAACGACGCGTTCAACAGCTCGCAGCCCACCGACGGCTTCCGCAACGCGCTGCCGGTGGGCGTGGCCGCGACGCCCAACGTCGACGGGCCGAGCATCCGCGCGGGGTGGAACGTCGGGCGCGTCTTCGTGAGCGGCGGCTCGATGTTCGAGACCAGCATCGTCGCGGGCCGTGCGGTCGGGTTCGTGGACGTGCGGGGCAGCATCACCAACGACGCGTTCACGCCCGTCCTGGGCTCGGTGATCGCGGCGGGCGACTCGATCTACGCGATCGGTGTGCAGGGTGACTTCAACCTCGCGTGGGTCCTCTCGGGCGTGGTGGACCTGGGGTCGGACCTGCGGCCGGGCGGGACGGGGGCGGCCAAGGACACGGGCAAGTCCGGGTGGATCAACGACGTGTACGTCGCGGGCAACGCCTTCGCCCTGGTCTTCTCGGCGGGCCTGGATTCGGGCACCGACGGCGTGTACAACACCGGCGACGACCTGGTCGTGCCGGGCGTCTCGTTCATCAACTTCATCACCGTGCCGGGGACGATCACGGCGGTGAGCGCGTTCTCCGACTCGGTCAGCCAGGCGCTGGCGGCCGAGAGCCGGATCTTCCTGGGCGGGACGCAGGTCGAACTCGAGGACCCGACCATCGACCCGGGCTTCCCGGTGCCGGGGCGGGTGCCGATCGGCGCCGCGGGCGTGCCCTTCAGCAACAACGCGGGGCGCGAGACGGGCATCATCTACTTCGGCGGGCCCGGCCAGGCGTACTGGGACGCCGCGGCGGCCAAGGTCGTGCTGGTGAACACCGACCTTTCCTCGGCGCTGACGGTGGCGCTGAACGCGCCGTCGGACGGGTCGAGGAAGACGCTGACCAGCTTCAGCATCGTGACCAACGACGACGCGTCGGTCGGCGCGCTGTATGTGGACGCCGACCTGGTGGGGGCGTCGCTGATCAACATCGACGCGTACGCCCAGACGATCACGATCGCGGGCAACGTGCTGGGCACGACGAAGGTGAAGATCGGCGGCGACCTGGGCACGTTCAACGTGGGCGACTTCCGCGGCGGCTCGCTGTCGGCCAAGCAGACGGCGTACGTGAACGTGGGCGGCGACTACGGCGCGGCGAACCTGTTCACGCGCAACGAGGTCAAGATGGACCTCCTGGCGATCGGGTTCCTGACCATCAACGGCGCGGCGCGGGGCGCGGTCAACATCGAGCGTGACATCACGAGCTTCAAGGTGGTGGGCGCGATGGAGGGGGCGAGCCTGCGGGCGGGTGCCTCGATCGGCGGGTTCGAGGCCGGCTCGCTGTCGCGGTCGCTGGTCTCGGCCGAGGACTACTTCGGCGGCGCGGTGATCAGGGGCGCGATGTTCGATTCGGCGCTGATGGCCGGCGTCGACCTGGGCACCGACGCCGAGTTCGGCGGATCGGGCCTGGCGGCCGACTCGGTGAGCAGCGGCTTCATGGGCAACGTCTCGGTGGCCGGCGACTTCCTCGAGTCGGACGTGGTCGCGGGGATCCTGCGCGGGCCCGACGGGTACTTCGGCACCAGCGACGATTCGATCGCCGAGGGGCGGTCGACGATCGGCACGGTGACGATCACCGGGACGCAGGTCGGTTCCAACCGCGGGTCCGAGTCGTACCGGATCAGCTCGACGGGCACGCTCGGGGTGGTGACGATCGGCGGCGTGCCGGGCACGGCCAAGGGCAACTTCGCGGTCGGGGCCAACGTCCTGCCGCCGCTTCCCTTCCAGGTGACCGACCTGTCGGTGAGGCAGGAGAGCAAGACGTACACGGCGCGCCTGTCGTTCAACCAGCCGGTGAACTCCAGCTCGCTGGCCTCTTCGCTGGTGGTGTCGGAAGTCCGCAACAACGGCCTGACGGAGATCAGGCTGGTGAACGGGGTGGACTACACGATCGCGTACGACGCGGCGTCCAACACGGCGCTGGTCGTGTTCAGCCGCGCGGTGACGGACCGCAACCTGCCGCAGCAGTCGGACCTGCCGGGCCCGGGCCTGTACCGGTTCACGCTGGTGCAGAGCCTGGCGCGGGCGCAGCTGGCGCGGACGACGATCGACGGCGACCGCGACGGTCACGTCGAGCCGGCGGACGACTACTCGGACGACGCGTTCGTGGGCGACGCGGGCGACAAGATCGTCTCCGAGCGGATCACGGTCGGGAACCCGGCCATCACCGTGGACATGTACCGCGCGGGCGACCTGAGCGCGGCGATGGACGACAACCGCGCGCCCGACGGCCTGCCCGACGCCAACCGCACCTACACGATCAACGGCGCCATCGGCGACCACCCGGACAACGACAGCAACTTCTTCCGCTTCTCGGGCGACGTGGACGCGTACCGGATCACCCTCCAGGCCGGGCAGATCCTGCGGCTGGGCCGCCTGACCGGTCCGGCGCAGCTCGCCAACATCGCGGTGTACGACGCGTCGGGCGCGCCCGTCAACGCCGCGCAGGCGCTGCCGCTGCCCTTCGACGCGGGCCTGGACACCGACGCGACGTTCGAGCAGAACTACCTCGTCAAGGCGACCGGGACGTACTACATCGTGGTCGGCAACCCCGGCACCGAGTTCGCCGTTCCGGGCGAGGTCCCCAACCCCAACGTCGAGCCGCAGACGGTCGGCGACTACTCCTTCACGGTGACGATCTTCGACGACGGCAACAGCGGGTTCAGCGCGCCCACCGACGCGGGCAACGGCTCGAACATCGTCAACGCCCCGACGGTGCAGGCCTTCGCGGGCGTGGACGGCCAGGTCGGGACGGCCGACGACCTGGCGCAGATCCAGATCGGCACCTTCACGTTCACGCGCAACGGCGACACGGTCGTGGGCGTCGACGCGTCGGGGACGATCTCGTCGTACCGCAACCCCGACGGCACGCTGGTCTCGTACGTCAACTCGGCGATCGGGCCGGCGGCGCACTCGGGCGTGCCGATCGACGTCTATGCCGACGTCGACGTCTACCACCTCAACAACCGCCTGGCGATCGAGACCGGGACCAGGCTCCGCGTCACCGTCAAGCTGGTGGACTTCGGCTCTGACCTGGGCAGCCGCTCACAGATCCCGCTGGTGGACGTGCAGCGCTCGCTCGCGGCCATCACGGACTACCGCGGGAACGTGCAGTTCGCGGTCTTCGACACCAGCGCCTCGACCGCGGCCGACGACGCGGTGCTGGTCTTCTCGCCCACGGACTTCAGCCCCAACGGCGGCACGCCCAACACGGTGATCGCCTCCAGCGAGAACGCCACCTACGGGTACGACGCCAACGGCGACTTCTACATCGAGTTCCTCGCGCCCGGCCGGATCGGCTCGGGCCTGAACGGCACGTACGCGGTGTACCTCCAGGGCGCCTTCAACACCGACTACCAGCTCGAGGTCGTGCAGCTCCCCGACGCGCCCACCCCGCTCACCAAGGTCACGCAGAACGTCCTGCTCGAGACGCGGGGCGGGACGATCGACTGGCTCGAGTCCGGCGGGCGCACCAGCACCCTGCTGCCGTTCATGGTCAACGTGCTGGGCTTCAACGGCGCCGTGCAGGGCGGCCAGAGCGTGCAGGACTACATCCTCACGACGCTCACGAACAACCTGCAGTCGATCTACGACAACGCGGGCGTGTCGGTCCGCTTCTCGACCAACCCCAACGATTTCGAGTTCGAGGAGTTCTCGACGGTCTACCTGACGTCGAGCGCCGACCCGGTGTCGCAGGTCTTCAACTCGCTGCTCTTCACCTTCGCGACGCTGGCGGGCACGGGCCTGATCCAGCAGCCCTACGGCTTCAGCGAGCACTCCGACCCCTTCAACGCCGACCACAACGACGAGGCGGCGGTCTTCCTCCCCAACTTCGCGGTGCTCGGCTACACGCCCACGCAGGCCGACGTGGACCTGTTCACGCAGTCGCTGACCTCGGCCGTCGGACGGCGGGTGGGCGAACTGCTCGGCCTGCGGATCACCAACGATTACGCGATCGGTGCGCAGGTCAATTCGTTCGACATCCAGAGCGCCCTGGGCGTCAACTCGCCCCCCGGCCCGGGCAAGGGGTACTCGCTGGTGGACGGCCTCCGGCCGCTCTCGGACCGTTCGGACTCGATCACCCGGACCGACTTCTTCCTCGGGCGGCAGAACGCCCTGTCGCTGCTCGACAAGTACCTGCTGGGCAATTGAGCGGGCGAACGGGGGGCGCGGGGGCCCGTCGGGCCCGCACGCCCCGTCGGTCGTCAGGCGCCCGGCCCCCCGGGCAGTTGACGCTCCCCCCCGCAACGGCGAGGATACGCCGTCGGGTTCCCGCGCCGGGCCCCGGCGGGGAGCTTCGTGTGATCTGCCCGTACTGCGGGAAGGACGACGACAAGGTCATCGACAGCCGCGCGGCCGACGGCGGGAAGATGGTCCGCCGCCGGCGCGAGTGCCTCGGCTGCGAGCGGCGGTTCACGACCTACGAGCGGGTGGAGCAGACCGCGCGCCTGATGGTCGTGAAGCGCGACGGCACGCGCGTTCCGTTCAGCCGCGAGAACATCCTGCGGGGCGTGCTCAGCGCCTGCGGCAAGCGCCCGGTGGCGGAGGAAACCAAGGAGCGCCTGGTGGACACCGTCGAGGAAGAGGTGCACCGCGAGTTCGACCGTGAGGTGCAGTCCCGCGAGATCGGCGAGCGGGTCATGAGCCGGCTGCGGGACGTGGACGAGGTGGCGTACATCCGGTTTGCGAGCGAGTACCTGAAGTTCAAGAGCGTGGACGACATCATGAAGCAGCTCGAGATGTTGAACTCGCGCGTGAAGGACGTGAAGGAGCAGCAGCGGCTGTTCTGAAGCCGCCCGGAACCGGGAGCGAGGTGAACGCGTGACCAGGCGAGTGCGGGCGGGTGCGATCATCGTGGGCGCCGCGGCGTGCGCGGTCTCGTGCGCGCCCGGGCCGCGGGCCGGGGGCTCGGCCGCGGAGCCGCCGGCGCGAACCGCGCCTGACACGGGCTCGGGTTCGGTCAGGGCGGGCGAACTGCCCGACTGGTGGATCGGCGAGCCGAGGGCGGTGGGGAGCGTCGTGATCGTCTCGGCGTCGGGGACGGCGCCCGAGCCGTCGGTCGCGCGTGACCTGGCGGTCCGCAACGCCCGTGCCGCGGGCCGGGCCGTGCTGGGCGTCGAGCCCGTGCGCGTGGAGGTCACGCGCGAAGTGTCGGTGCAGTCGCGCCCGGGCGAGTTCGAGG
>CAZCPB010000040.1:0-20461 GCA_964500365.1 uncultured Phycisphaeraceae bacterium | reverse complement strand
GATCGAGCGCTTCCTCAGCCAGCCCTTCCACGTCGCCGAGCAGTTCACCGGCTTCAAGGGCGTGGACTCGCCGCTGGACTCGACCATCGACAGCTTCGAGCGCCTTGCCAACGGCGAGGGCGACGACCTGCCCGAGGGCGCGTTCATGTACGTCGGCAGCCTCGACGACGCCAAGGCCAAGGCCGCGAAGATGGCGGCGGGCTGATCCCGCCTCGGGTGCCTGCTTAGATCGCGGCGGGTTTCTGTGGAGCAACCCGCACGCGCGCCGCCGCCCCGCGGGACGCACTCAATCCGATTTGGATCAGTCACGCGCGTGCGCGACCGGCTGATCGCCCGCTTCGGGCGCACGAACGTTGCGAGGGCGCAGAGCCTCGCAAGCCCCTCGTGGCCCGCTCATCGCACGCCGTCGCCCCCGGGGCGAACGAGTTGTCCGAGCGCGATCCATCGCGAATCCGCTTCGGACACCCGCAATCGCATGCCGCGGATGCAGGAGCGCCCGCCGCATAGGCCTGGACTCGGCGTGGTACGTTTGAGAAGTGCTTCGCGATCGAGCGTCATGCCTGACGATAGATGACCCGCCTAGCCGATGTCCAAGGCAGACTTACGCTTGAAGACTTTCGATCGCGGAAGGCAACGCCATGAGCTGCCGCTCAACACCGGCGAGCAAGGAAGTAAGTGCATTGGCGACGGCGTCGTCGTCCGGAGGCTGCTCGTCATCCCATTCCAGAGCACGGTGAGCCCAGACGCGCTTCCAGGTGTCGGTAAGCTGCTTTCGCTGCGGCGCCAGCCCCAGCAACTCGGTCGCAAGTAGGTGCTCGATCAGCGCCTTGCGTCGAGCGGGATCAGGACCGGGACCAACGACCCACCGAACGTGCAGTGAGCGATCTTTCGCTGAAGTTTCCATGAAGACGCGTGCGGGGACGCCGAAAGCCGGGTCGCCGGACGCTGTGCAGACCTTGCCAACCCATTCGTTGGGAACGAAGTACACCATTTTGCCCTTGACGTGCAGAACGGTCCAACGCTTTGGTCGCTCCGCAAAGAACCTCTCGACCGCGGCGTTCACGCCGCTTGCCGCCGTACCGACGTGCTCGAAAATGAGCAGGAGCGCGCGGCGGTGGTTCGCGTAGATCTGCTTGCACAATCGGGCGACATCCGCGTTTTCCATAAACCGACTTCCAATGAGGTTCAGATAGTGATCCAAGAACACGGCCACGTCTACGCCGAGCGAGCCTTTCGAAGCTCCACGAACACGCGTCAACACCTGGTAAATGCTGTCGTAACCGATTGGCACCCAATCCGAATCGCTTGCCGCCTCTCCATCGGGAGTTAGAAACACGAAGAGCTTGGGTTCGTGCGGGAATTCCTTTCGAACGACGTCCTCGTAGCGCTGAAGTTGGTTGCGGTGTTCTCCGGCGTCAACTTTGTTTTCGATGGCGACGATGAAGTTCGGCTTCCTGCTCACGATCAATAGGTCGATGTTCCGCCATTCCCTCCGAATCTCGATATCAACGAGGTCCACACCGTCGAGATCGATCGGGCCAAGCGGGCGTTGATTTGCCGGGGTGCGCCGAAGAACCGCCATCAGCAGGGGCTTGAGGAATAGATCCCCTTGCCCATGGCTCTCTCCCGGGTCGAGCAACCACGCAAGAAAGTTGCTGTGTCGGATCTCTCGGCGCTCGATGCGTAGTGCGTCAAAGACATTGAACGTGCCGATGGTCTCCTCAAGCTTGAGGAGATCGTCGTTATCGACCACGAATCGCTCGAGTGCCGCAAGGTCGTTCATTTCGCGATGCCCGTCGTGCATGCGGCCAGCATACCGCGGAAGCAATGCGACGTGAGTACGCTCAGCGCCCGTCGTACGCCGCCCTCAACGCCGCGATGTCCAGCTTCCGCATGTTCATCATCGCCGCCATCGCCCGGTCGGCCCGGACGCGGTCCTTGTCCTGGATCATCTTCAGGAGCACGCGCGGGCACACCTGCCACGACAGCCCGAACTTGTCCTTCAGCCAGCCGCACTGGCTCTCCTCCCCGCCCCCGGAGGTCAGGGCCGACCAGTAGTGATCGACCTCGTCCTGCGTGTCGCACTGGATCAGGAGCGAGACCGCCTCGTTGAACTTGAACTGCGGGCCGCCGTTGAGCGCGATGTACTCCTGGCCCTCGAGCTCGAACGTGATCGTCAGCACCGATCCCTTCGGACCCGGGCCGACGTCCCCCCAGCGCATCACGTCGAGGATCCTCGACCTCTTGAAGACCGAGCAGTAGAAATCGACGGCCTCCTCGGCGTTGTCGTCGAACCACAGGAACGTGACGATCTTCTGTGCATCGGTCATCGGCGTTTCTCCTTCGAGCCGCGGCGGATGCCGCGACTGCCGGCCGGGCCGGGGGTCAGCAGCGATTCGACGTACCGCCGCAGGTGCGCGACCGATCCCGCCGCGGCGTCGGCGCTGTTCCCCGCCTTGGCGATGATGAACGCCCCCTGCAGCACCGCCTGCGTGAACAGGGCGAGGCTCTCGGGCGTCCACTTCGCCCGCGGCGCGTACATCCGCTTCGCCCGGGCGATGTCCCCGGCGAGCCACGCCGCGTGGGCCGAAAGAAACCGGTGACACGCCTCGCGGATCGCCGGGTGAGTCTCGTACGTCTCCTGCACCATCGTGCCCAGCAGGCAGGTGCACGCCGGGAGCGGCCCCTTCAGGATCGACGCGCGAAAGTCGATGTAGCCCAGCACGCGGTCGCGAGGGTCGGCGTGGGCGTGGAAGGGCGCCGACGCGAACAGCCCCGCCGCCATCCCCGCGAAATGCTCCGCCGCCGCGACCGCGAGGTCCTCCTTGGTCTCGAAATGATGGAAGAACGCCCCCTTGGTCAGCCCCGCGGCGGCGCACACGTCCTCCACCGTGGTGTCGCTGTACCCCTTGGCGCGGATCACCGCCATCGCCGCGTCGAGCAGGCGGGAGCGGGAGCCAGGCTTGGGAGCGACGGCCGTCGGCATACCAGATGGTATGAACATACATACCGACCGGTATGATGTCAAGAACCCCGGGGAACGGAAAGTGAAGAGGGGGCGAAAGCGCGACGCCGGCGCCCACCGTGGATGCGGTGGACGCCGGCGTCTTCAAGGGGAGGAATGGACCGTGGTGAACGGCGAAGGTCGGAAGTCGCCGCGTGCGGAACGGTGTTCCCGAACCTTCAGGTCTCCGTGTGTGCCTCGGTCTCCGTGATCCTGGGTTCGGCCGGCACGCCGTGAACGTCAGCACCCGGCCTCAAAGTTCGCCACGAAGCGGTCGAAGTCGTCGCCGTTCACGAACCCGTTGCCGTCCACGTCGGCCCCCGCGGCACCGTCGATGAAGAGCGCCGCGAACGCGTCGAAGTCCTCGCCGTTCACGAACCCGTTGCGGTCGAAGTCCGAGGGGCACGTCAGCCGGATCATGAACGTCTGGAAACCGCCCAGCGACGGCGACAACCCGATCCCGCAGATCACCCGCCCGTCCGGCGAGATCACGTTGAAGTCGCGGATGTCCATGTCGGACGGCACCGACAGCCCCAGGCTCGCCAGGAAGTCCGTGTCCTTCACCAGCCCGCCGCCGGGCGTCCACACGATCCCGTCGGCCGGCCCGCCCGGGTTGAACGTGTACTGGTTGACGCCCACCGCCATGCTCCCGTCATCGCAGATCTGGTTCAGCGGCGACCGCCCCGAGTTCAGGACGGTCCCCGGGAGGTACCCGATCACCTGCGGCTGGTAGGTCGCGCCGTCCCACGTCCACACGCACCCCAGGCGCGTGCTGTACACCGTGCTCCACGTCGAGCCGGCGACGATCGAGCCGTCGCGGCTGACGCACTCGGCCATCCCGCCCCCGCCGTAGTCGCCCGGGATCAGCGTGTGCTTGACCCCGTTCCGCCACGCCGTCGCGATCCACGGCCCCGTCGGGCTCTCCTCCCAGCCCGCGACCACCGATCCGTCAAAGCTCGCGGCATTCACCCGGGCACTGCGGCCGAAAGTCTGCGGGAGCGCGACCATACCCCCCGCCTCGGACCATGTGCTCCCCTGCGCGCGGCTGTTGGACGCCAGCCAGTAAAAGCCCGTCAGGGTGGTGCCGTCCCCCGAGAGGCCCCACGCCGAGCCGTAGTCTCCGTCCACCGTGGCGCCGTCCGGGGGCGACGGGGGCATGGTCTCGAGCCAGCCGTTGGCGATGTCCCAGAGCCCTTGCGTGAGCGCATTGTCCGAGCTGAGGATCGAAGCCGAGATCCGCGTGCCGTCGTACGAAACGTCGGGCGACCCGGCGCCCTTCCCGATCGCGGGCACGGAGGCGAGCCCGAGCCGCTCGACCCCTGTCTCGGCCGTCCAGCGGAACGTTTCGTACGAGCCGTCCCCCTGCACGTTGCCCACCAGCACCGAGCCGTCGTACGACGCATCGGTGACGAGGTAGCCGGGCGGGAGGAACTCAATGGTGGCCTGGCCGTGCGCGAGGCCCGCGAGCGCGCCGAGCGAGAGGACCGTGCTGAGCGTTCGAGTCATGAGAGAGTCTGCCTTTCAGAAAAAGCACGCGAAGGTGCGCAGGGCGGGGCCGGAATGCACGCTGGAGAATCGGCCGGACCCGGAAGGCGCCGAGGGATTCAAAGCCGCCCGAGGTCATTCCTCTTCGAGAACTTCGAGCCCTTCGAGTTGATCCGGTTTTCCGCGCGCCTCCGCTCCGCCGCACCACGCGCGTTCGTCTTGATTCATCCAACAAAGGTCGAGTCAGCACCCCGCCTCGAAGTGCTGCACGAAGTAGTCGAAATCGTCCCCGTTCACGAACGTGTTGCCGTCGATGTCCGCGCCGAGGTCCCCCGCCTCGAACAGGATCACGAACGCGTCGAAGTCGTCCCCGTTCACGAACCCGTTGCCGTCGAAATCAGAGACGCACGGCAGGTGCACCAGGAACGAGCGGTACTCGCCCGTCGCCCCGATGTACACCACCCCCGCGATCGTCGTCCCGTCACCCGACACCGCCGAAAAGCCCGTGATGTCCTGCCCCGGCATCACCGACAACCCCAGGCTCGAGAGAAACGCCGTGTCCTTCACCAGCCCGGTCTGCGGGGTCCAGACGATCCCGTCGGTCCAGGCGCCGGTGAAGTTGTAGAAGTTCGTCCCCACCGCCAGGCGCCCGTCGTCCGACACGCCGTCGAAGAACGAGAACCCCGAGTTCAGGACCGTGCCCGGCAGGTACCCGATCTGCTCGGTGTCGTAGGATGAGCCGTTCCAGCGCCAGATCGTCGAGAGCCGGATCATCCGCACGCCGTCCCACGTGTACCCGACGATCACCGAGCCGTCGGCGCTCACCGCGTTGGCCTCGCAGAACGCCTCGCCCGGGTCGAGCACGATCTTCACGCCGTTGAGCCACGCCCGCGGCTGCCATGCCCCGTCGGGCCGCTCCTCCCATCCCACCACCACCGACCCGTCGTAGTTCGCGCCATTAACCCGGGCGCTGCGCCCGGCGTCCTGCGGCAGGGCGACCATGCCGCCTGCCTCGGTCCACGCGCACGCCTGTGCATCGCCGCCCGTTTTCCAGTAGAAGCCGGTGAGCGTGGACCCGTCGCCCGACAGGCCCCACGCCGACCCGAGCCCGTTGTCGAGCAGCATCCCGTCCGGCGGGCTCGGCGGCATCGTCTCCTGCCAGCCCGTCGCCTCGTCCCAGATGCCCTGCGTCGCCATCGTCTCGTCGGAAGTAAGGATCGTCGCCGAGATCCGCGTGCCGTCGTACGAAACGTCAGGGGTCCCGGCGCCCGTGCCCAGCACGGGCACGGTCGCGCGCCCGAGCCGCACGGCCCCGGTCGCCGCGGTCCACCGGAACGTTTCGTAGCTGTAGTCCCCCGAGACGTTGCCGACGGCGACCGTGCCGTCGTAGGAAAGGTCGGTCACGATGTACCCCTTGGGGAGGTACTCGATCGAGGGCTGGGCGCTGGAGAGCCCGGCGAGGGCGCACAGCGCGGCGGCGACGGAGCAGGATCGGATCATCGGAGCCTTTCTCGGAAGAGCCGCCGGGGCGCACGTCCCGAAGACGTGCGCCCCGACGCTGAAGGAGGGAGAGAACCGGAACACTCGGCCGTATCAGGCCCGGCGGCGGCGCGCCATCATCAGCCCGCCGATCGCCAGCGCCGCGGCAGCCGACGGGGCCGGCACCGCGTTCCACGAGAAGTTGTCGGCGTACGCCTCCGGGAACGAGAACCCCAGACCGACCAGCCGCACCTCGTCGAACGTCGAGCCGGCGGTCGTGGTGATGTTGACCCACTCGTCGCCGAGGCCGCCGTAAGGCGGGCTTTCGAGGAAGAAGCTGCCGACCTCGTTGCCGTCGTTCAGCGCAACCACGATCGCGCCGCCGCCGAAGAACGACGCCGGGCCCGACGAGTCCCAGTACTGGCAGGAGAACTCCGTCAGCTCATTGCCGAACGTCATGAAGACCCCCCACGGGGCGTAGACGACGTTGCTCGAGCCCAGCCACTCCCAGCCCGGGTTGGCACCGATGTCATCGACGAACACGTCACCCGCGCCGCCGATGAGCGACGACACGCCGATCCCCGCCCAGGCGTTGCCCGCCACGGAGCCCGTCGGCCCGCCGACCTCGTCGAAGTTGAGCGTCGTCGAATACGTCGGCGCGCTCGCGCCCATCGAAACGGTGACGCCGGCGCTGGCCGACGCGAGGCAGGGCGCGAGCCCGGCCAGAGCGGTCAGAACGATGCGAGAACGAACCTGCATGAGCGATCCCTTTCTTTATCTGCGGTGCGTGATGCCCTCGGAAACACGGCGCGGCAGGCTCCCGAAGCCCGCCGAGCAAGGACCACGTCGCCGGGAAACGCTGCCGATTCCGCCTCCCGAATCCGTTGGCCGGGACACAACCTAGAGCAGCCTTGACTTTTAGTCAAGAAGTTTGTACAAACAATTTCTGGGTAAAATCATCGAAATCTACCATAGAGACACCTGCCATTCATCGCCTGAACTGGTATCATCATGCCCGAACTGCAAACCGAAACCACACAAATCGTTGCCGAGAGCCGCGAAGCGCTACAGAGCGTGCGCCAGGCGCTCATCGAGCTCTACGGCGCCATCGGCGCAGACCAGCTCGCCCCTCAGGATGTCTCCCGGCGCTTCGGGATCAACCGAAACCTGACCTGGAAGCTCTCTCGAGTCATCGCCGCCAGCGACCCGTTCGCGGCCCTCAACCACCTGCCCGGGGCGCAGGGCATCGGCCTGCTGATCGACGCGTTCCGCGAGAACGGCGCGGGCGAAGAGACCATCGCCAACGTCGAGGCCGCGATGCGACGCTTCAATGAGGTCGTTGACGTTCACGCCGGCGATCGCGACCGCTTCGAGCTGACCCTCGAAAGCATGGGCCTCTTCGAGCGCGAGCGCCGGATGGAGGGCGGGCGCGAGCTGGCATTCCGCGGCAACAGCATGATCTGGGGCGTGCGGGCCCGCACCCGCCTCGCGTCCTTCTTCCTGGCCCCCAGCGACGCGGACGACGGCACGCTCGTCAACGTCCACATCGCAGGCCTCATGGGGTTCCAGCGCCTGCGGCCGGGCGCGCGCTGGAGACTCTTCCGGCTCCAGGCGCACGACGACACGGGCCGCCCGCTCGACGCGATGCGCCGGCCCGAGGAGCTCGAGCCCAAGGGCCCCGAAGACCCGCCCCTGGTCATCCGCGAGTTCTGCTCGGCCCGGATGCCCGCGCTCGACATCGTCGAGCGCCCGGCCGGCCGCGAGTACATCCTGCCCGGCGGCCCCGTCGGCAACCTCGGCGAGTTCGACTGCATGTTCGGCAACATCGTCCGCGGGATCCCCGCGCGCCGAGCCCTGCCCGACAACGAGTGGATCGGCGGCGCCTCGACCATCACGCTCCCGGTCGAGCATCTGATCTTCGACCTCATCGTGCACCGCGACGTCCGCCTCGACGGCGGGCCCGAGGTGCTCGTGCACGGCTTCCCGCACGGGGGCATCGACACCCCCGAGGACCAGTCCGCGGCCCACGCGCTGCCGTGCCTGGACCGGCCGGTGGAGCTGGCCGGTCGCCCGCCCGCGGTCGCGACCCCGCTCGTGCCCCGCTACTCACAACTCCTGGCGCGGGTGTGCACGCGGATGGGCTGGACGCCGTCGCACTTCACCGGCGTGCGGCTGCGCATCGATTTTCCCCCCATGTCCTCGCGCGTGGTGGTGCGGTGGCGCCTGCCCGACGGCGCCCAACGGTGAACCGAAGCCTGCAGGCGCGGCGTGCGTTCGGCGCGCAAGAAAAAGCCGGCGGCCGCTCCCCCCACGGGTCGCGACCGCCGGCTTCGCAAAGCAATCGGAACGCGAAGTTCAGCAGCCCTGCTCGAACGCGTAGACGAACGTGTCGAAATCGTCGCCGTTGACGAAGGAGTTGCCGTCCACGTCGGCCTCCTCGTGCCCCGCCTCGAAGAACGAGACGAACAGGTCGAAGTCGTCGCCGTTCACGAACGCGTTGCAGTCGAAGTCCGCGTAGCACGTCGCGGCGCGGAAGGTCGCGCTGGCCTGGCTGCCGCAGTCGTTGGTCACCACGCAGCGGTAGCGCCCGGCCCAGATGTCGTCGAGCGCGCCGATTCGGAGCTGCATCGTGTCGGTGCCGCGGAAGTTGAAGTACTCCGGCAGGTACTCCTCGCAGTTGTCGTCGGAGAGGTTCTCCCACACGCCGGTGCCGGGGCCGGTTTCCTTCTGCCACTGGATCGTCATGGGCCAGGAGCCGGCGACGAAGCAGTTGAAGGTCATCCCGTACGGCTCGACCGCGGGGCCGTCGGGGTTGTAGTGAGAAACCGGGCCCAGGACGATGTTCGCGGGCTCGCAGGCGCCGCCGTTGAGGGAGAGAATCGCGCCCTGCCAGGTGGGAAGGCACGGGTTCTGCTCGATCGCCGCGGAGATCAGGAGCGTGTTGCCGTCGCCGCTGAGCGCGAACACCGGCGTGCCGAAGTACGACCCGATCGAGAGGCCGGGGAAACTTCCGCCCAGATCCGCCACGTGCTGCGGGAGGCTCTTGGGCACGCCGCCGTTGAGGTCGGCGCGCCAGATGAACGAACCGTCCGGCCCGCCGTTGCCGACGATCGTCGATCCGTCGGCGCTCACGGCGACGGGAACCATGTCCTCCTCGCCGCCGAGGTTGTGCGCGATCCAGTCATTGCCCGAGCGCGTCCAGCGAACCGGCGTCGTGACGCTGGTGCCGAAGGTGGCATGCATCGTTGCCTCGCTCATCTCGCCGACGAGCGTGTTCCCGTCGGCGCTGACCGCGCGGACCTTGTTGGTGAAACGGTCAAGGACGGTCTGCGTCCAGGTCGAGCCGTTCTTCACCCACACCGCCGCGCCGCGCCAGGTCTGCTGCGTCTCGTCGGCGTAGTTCTCGTCGTACCCGATGATCACCGTCCCGTCCGCGCTCACGGCGTCGGCGCGCGTGGCCTTCGCCGGCGCGTTCCACGGCGGGGGCGAGGTCGAGAAGGGGAGTTGCTCCCACACGTTCAGGAGCGTGTCGAGGCGCGCGGCCCGGTACGTGCCGCAGGTCGTCTGCGTGTACCCGCCGCCCACGAGGTAGCGGCCGTTGCCGGAGATGTCGTTGGCGCTGAACGTGTGCGCGTCGCAACTGGTCCCGGTCGGCGGCTTGCCGTGGTTGACCTCGCCGCCCGCGAGCGTCCACGTGCGCGGCGTGAGCCGGTCGGTGCCCAGGCCCGCCACGTTCAGAACGTCGTAGGCGTTGAAGGAGATCACCAGTCCGTCGGCGCTGCAGCGAATGGACCCGTTGTCGATGATCGAGCCGGTGCTCATCGCGCCGAGGCCGAGCGCGTAGGTGTGGACGACGTTCTCGCCGAGCGCGACGTCCCAGATGGCGCCCACGGCGGTCTGCCCGTCGGCGGAGAGGTCCGAGGCGATCTGCCCCGTGAGCGTCAGCGACGGCGGCGAAGCGAGCGCGATGCACGTGCCGGCGGCGAGGGTCAGGGCGGCGAGGGTGAGGCTGCGGTCTCTGGACATCGAGGGCTCCTGTGATCGAGTGAGGGGGAAACCGCCGCGGCCTCGGGTCGAGAGCGCGGCAGGGAGGGAGAGAGAAGTTCACCGGCGCGGCCGCCGGGCGCTTCCCGGGGCCGTAATCAGCGGCGCCGACGGCCGGCGATCAGGCCGCCGAGGCCGAGCAGCGCGAGGGACGATGGGGCCGGCACGAAACCCTCGATGAGGATCGCGCCGTCGGTGGCGGGAGCGCCCAGCAGCGCGGCGTTGTCCGACCACGCGGCGTCGAGCGGCGTGGCGAAGCGGACGGCCTGGCTGTCGCCGTACTGGCTCAGCGCCGGCCACTGGTTGTCGGTGCTGCTGCCGGAGAAGCGGGGGGTGAGGCCGATCCAGTAGTCGCCGGGTGCCAGGACGACGTTAAGGCCCGACGAAGTGATCTCCCTCGCGAACTGACCGCTGTTGCCGTTGATCTGGATGACGCTCGTGACGGCCGCGACCGTGATCCCGGTGCCGCCGTTGGCGACCAGGCGCGGGTTGTCCGCGGCGGTGGGAAGCGAAGAAGTCTTGGGGAAGATGTTCAGGATCGCGCTGGTTGGATCATTGAACGCCAGGGTGCCCGCCCAGACGGTGATGCTCTGGATGGTCCAGCCGCCCGCCGGGACGGTCACGTCACTCATGCCGTACGCCTCGCGCTGGCCAAAGCCGCTGGTCTTGGTCCAGTTCGCGAGGCTGATGGTGCTGTTGAGGTCGATCGCGGACTGATCCCAGAGGATGTCCGCGCTGGCGGCGGCGGCGCACCCCGCCGCGGCCATGACTGCAAGAACCTGGCGTGTCATGTGTCTGCTCCTAGGGAGAGGCTTGTCCGCGGCTGCCCGGGTCCGCACGAACCCGAGAAGATCACCGGGGATCCGCCCACCCAAGCCCGACTTTAACGCTCACGCTCTTTGTGTCAAGATATTTCCGTGGATTTCTATATGGAAAATTCCAGAGGACTCTAGCGACAAGGATCCAGATCTGGTATGATGACCTTCACCGCAACGAGCCCCTCTTGCGGGGACTTGAGCGCGTCGCAAATCCATGCCCGCACAATCTCAATCTCCATTCGAATCCGAGGCCCGGGTGGCGGTCAACGCGCTGCGGTCCTCCTTGGCGGAATTGCTGGCCCAAGTCCGGGGCGACCCCTCCCAGCCCCAGGAGATCGCCCGACGCTTCGGTCTTGACAAAACCCTTACGTGGAAGATTTCGCGGGTCATCTGCGATGACGACGCCCTCGCCGCGGCTGTCCACGTGCCGGGGAGGGCGAGCGTGCGGGCGCTGGTCGATGCCTTGGCCAAAGACGGCGCGGGGCGGGAGCCAACCTCGCGCGTCATCGAGGCGATGGACCGGTTCGAGTCGTTCGTCGAGACGCACTGCGGGGACCGGTCAACCTTCGAGGTCATGCTGGGAGGCGCGGCGGGCGGGATGAGCCGGCGGCGCGCCGAGGCGCAGCGCAAGACCTTCTATCAGGGCGCGAGCGCGATCTGGGGCGTGCAGGCGCGGGTTCACGTGAGCCTGCACTTCGCGGCGCCCAACGCGCAGATTCCGGATCGGCTTGACCTCGCCGTCATCGCGGGCTTTCTCGACTTCCGGCGCCTTCGCCCGGATGTCGCGTGGACCGTCGCGGCGATGGCGACCCTCATCGACCAGGGCGCCCCGGTCCCGCACCAGGACATCCGCCCGATGGACCCTGCGCTCAAGCCGGGAGATGCGCCCTTGCTCGCGGAGTTCTGCTCGCGCCCGCTGCCGGTGCTCCGGCCCAACACGCGACGAAAGAACATCACGCGCTACGAACTGGCGGAGGGACCGATCGGGATCACCGCCGCGGCGGACTGCATCACGGGGTGGATCGCGCGCGGCGAAGTCAACCGGTACCGCGCGCCGGACGATCGCCTTGGAGAGCACATCGTTCGCCTGAGCACGCCGGTGACGGTGCTGTACCACGACCTATACGTTCACCGCGACCTTGCCTTCGCCATGCGGCCGACGATCCACATCTACAGCGACCTGCCCGGCGGGCCCATCTACCCGATCGACGGCGTGGATCGCGGCCAGCTCCCGGTGACGGAGGAGATCGTGGACCTGGGGACAGGGCCGCCGAGCGTCGCCGCGGCGGACATCCCGAACTATGGACGGATGGTCGCGACCGCCGTCGCGTCGCTCGGACACAGTCCTTCGGACTTCCGCGGGTTCCGGTTCCGCATGAAGTACCCGCCCATCCCCGCCCAGGCGGTGTACCGCTACGAACTGCCCGAGCCGCCAGACGGGCCCGCGGCCTCCCGCTAGAGAGCGGGTTCAATCCTGGCGCAACGCGTCCCGATCGGAACTGGGCCCCAGAGAACCCAGATGAGCCCGGATCAAAGCCTCCTATCTGGGTCCATCTGAGTCATCCGGGCTGGGCCGCGCTGCTTAACTGAATCTGCTCCAGCGCCTCGCACGCCCGTGCGCTCCGGGCGGCCGCGCGCGACATTCCGTCAGCACC
This sequence comes from uncultured Phycisphaeraceae bacterium, assembly GCA_964500365.1. Classification (GTDB taxonomy): domain Bacteria; phylum Planctomycetota; class Phycisphaerae; order Phycisphaerales; family UBA1924; genus CAZCPB01. The sequence goes on along the minus strand of CAZCPB010000040.1, from coordinate 7,976 downwards.
CCGCCACGAACGCCGCGACGAACTCGTCGAAATCGTCGCCGTTGACGAAGCCGTCGCGGTTGACGTCGGCTGACGCATCGCCCAGCTCGAAGAGTGCGACAAACTCGTCGAAGTCGTCGCCGTTCACGAACTCGTCGCCGTTGAAGTCGGAGAAGCATCGGAGGCCGACGAACGCGTCGGAGTCGTCGAGGTTGATCCAGCCCACGTTCTCGCCCCACGCGTAGCCGCGCAATCGCATGGCAGCGAAATCGATGCGCGCGGGCAGAGGTGGAGTGGCGAGCGCACCCCCGCCGAAGTTGATCCAGCCGATGTTCTCTCCCCAGGCGTAACCGGAAAGGTGGCCGGTGACCGGGTCGAGGTTCACGCCGTGGCCCGCGCCGTCGGCGTTGGAGTAAGGGCCGTCGATCGATGACACGCTGGAGCCCAGAGAAATCCAGCCGACGTTCTCTCCCCACAGAAGCCCGCCCAGGTGATCGCCCAGGATCACCAGACCGCGGGAGGCCTCGGGAGTTCCCGCATCGCGGCAGTTGATCCATCCGATGTTCTCGCCCCAGGCGTGCTTGCGGGGGTCGACTACGTCGGAGATCTGGGCCAAGGCGACCGCGGGGAGGGTGAGAACGGCGGTGATGACGGTGAGTTTCACGGCGGCGTCCTTTGAGCGGTGCGCGGGTTCGAGTGGTGAAGGGATAGATTCAATAGGAGAAGTTGGCGTTGGGGTGCGTGCTGGCGAGGGCGTCTGCTCCCGAGAATCCGTTGACCGCAGCGCCCCCCGCGCCGCGGCGGTCGATGATCGGGCCGAACATGTTGTTGACGACGATGGTCCAGTCGGTGGTGTTACCCGCGCACGTATTCTGGATGATGATGTTGCCGGGCGCGTCCACGTCGACGCCGCGGTCGGAGACCGTGCAGTGATTGCCCTCGATGCGGTTGTCGGTGCCGGTGACGCGGATGCCCGCGCCGTCGGCGTTCCAGCCGCCACCCTCGCAGGTGTTGCCGCGGATGACACTCCGGTCGCCGCAGAGGATGCAGTCGAGGCTGTTGTACGAGACGGAACAGCCGCTGATAGTGGCCGAGTAAGAGCCGGTGATGCCGTTGCCGGCGTTGGTGTACACAGTGCAGCCGGTGATCGTGCAGCCGCCGAAGGAGCTGATGCCATCACCGGCATTCTGCATTGACGAGCAGTTCAGGACAGCGCTCTGGCTGGTCCAGACTCCGCTCCCGGTGTTGTCGTACGTCGAGCAGTTGGTGATGGCGCACCCTTGACCGGTGCTGATTCCGTGGCTCGCGTTGGCGTTCGCCGAACAATTGACCACCGTGAAGGACTTGCCCGCGGAGATTCCGGAGTACGTATTGCCGCTGGCGACCACGCCCTCGATGCGGCCGCCGAGCACACCGCTCAGGCTCCCGAGTCCCACGCCGTTGCGTCCCCAGTTTCGATCCGAGCCGTTAACGACCGTGATCAGGCTGAGGCCCTCGAGCGAGATGCCCACGCCGTCGAGCGAACCCGCAACGCCCAGGAGGTGAAAGCCGTTGAGGTCGAGAGTGACCCCGCTGGTCACGATCTCGATCCCGTGCTTTCCCACAACGCCGGTGATGTTGCCGGTGAGGTAGTAGGAGCCGGGCTGGGTGATCTTGAAAAGGCTGGGCGATGCGTCGCTGTCGCCCGGGGTGTTGGTCGCGTTGACGGCGGTGCGCGGCTCGGGCCCGGGGGTGGCCGTGATCGGCCCGGCGGGCGGGTCGAGGGGGCCGGCGGTGACGATGGTGGCTCCGATGATCGTGGCGATCGCGGCGAGGGTGAGGGCCGCTGTGGTTCGTGTGGTGTGCGTCATGGTTCTCACCATACACGATCGTCGTGGGTATCCCTACGAATTCCTCGAAGATGGTGGAGCGGGCCGGCGCTCAGTACGTGATGTTCGCCCAGGCGTTGGTCGAACCGACGCCCGCGCCGCCGGTGTCGCCGCTGATGGCGACGCTGTTGGGCGCCGCGACGATGGGGCCGACCTTGTTGTTGGCGACGATGGACCAGTTCGTGGTATTGGCGGCGCAGGTGTTTCGGATGATGAGGTTGCCCGTGCCGGTCACCTCGATGCCGCGCAGAGCGTCGGTGCAGGTGTTGCCTTCGACGCGGTTGTTGTTGCCCTCCACCACGATGTTGGACTGGGTGTGCGGGAAAGTCCCGCCGTTCTCGGCGCAATTGTTGTTGAGCGCCACGCCCCGCCAGCTCATGATGATGCCGGGTCCGGAGTTGACGCGCGAGTTGCAGCCGGTCACCGTCACGTTATTGCCGATGCGGATCCCGCAGCCGCCGTTCGCGCCGGCGGAGCACTCGGAAACGATGCCGCCGAAAATGCTCATCCCGTCGGAGTCGTTCTGGGATGAGTCACAGCGGGTGAACGTGCCCCCCCCGTTGAAGCCGGGTCCGCCGTTGTTGCCGGCGACGCAGTTCTCAACGGCGCCGTTGATCTCGAAGCCGGTCCCGCCGTTGCCTTTGGCCATGCAGGCGCGAACCACGGACCGAATCGTGCTGCCCCCGTCGAGCCCGTCGCCGCCGTTCTCCGTGAAGGTGCACCGCTCCACGAGCACCTCCGCTCCGACATTGAGCCCGTCGAGCGCGCACTGCGCGATCCGGACGTCCGTGAACGAGCAGTCCGGCGCGTCGCACTGGACGCCGTTCCCCGTCGCGTCGATCACCGAGCCGTGCAGAACCCTGCACCCTGCCCCCACCGCGTTGATCTTGATCGCGTTCGTCGCCTCGCCGACGTCGGTCGCACCGTCGATCTGGAAACCGTTGAGGTCGAGCGTGACGCCCGGCGCGTTCACGGTGATGATCGCCGCGACCAGCTGGGGCGCAAAGAGATTGCCGGTGAGGTAGTACGACCCCGGCTGCGAGATGGTGATCGGGACCTGCGACTGCGCCAGCGGCGTCCGCGGCTCGACCTCTGTGAGCGTCTTGTACGTGCCGGTGATGGGGCCGGCCGGCGGATCGAGGGGCCCCGCGACGACCAGAGACGCGACCAGGACCGCAGCAAGCAGGGAGGCTACCACGACGCGACGATGGGGTTTATGGCTTTGCATGGAACCAACCTATCCGGGATTGGCGCCGGGCCCAACCAGAATCCCACCGGAACCGGGGGCGTACCCCGCCCGGGACTGAGCCCGGGAGCTCCGCGCGTGAACTGTGGGCGGACTTGCCCGCTCCGCGCCGGCCCCGCCCTGGTCCCCTCTCGCCGGTGCTCGTACGCGCCGCGATGAACCTCTCCCCCCTGTGCCCGGGATGAGTACGCGAACTCACGCCTTGAGCGCGCCGTCTTTCTTCGGCGGCGGCGCGTGGTGCTCGTGCATGTACCTCTGGAAGTCGTCGTGCAGGAACTTCATCGCCCGCCGGTCCATCATCCTCCGGAAGGAAGGCTCCGAGGCCACGATCCGCATCCGCGTGTCCCAGCTCTTGAAGTAGTCCGCCGGGATCTGCCCGTTCTTGTAGCTGAACCACGCGATCTCGAAGACCGAGAGCTGCATCAGGTTGAAGAAGTACTCGCGGATCTCCTTGTCCGACTCCAGCCCCTCGACGTCGTCGCGGTACACCTTCGCCAGGTCCGGATCGTCCACCCGCATCCGCCGCAGCGACATCTGCAGCTCGACCAGCTTCGAGAAGTTCGCCACGTACTGGGCGCGCCGGTACGCACGGAACTGCACCGCGGCAAAGAGGAACGACGCCGCGATCGCCGTGCTGGCGATCGATTGCATGATGACCTGAACGTGCTGGAGGGTCATGGGGGTGATCGTTGCAGGGTGCAGGGGTGGGGGCGGGGGGGCGGAGAGGCGAAACGGGGCGAGAATCCGGCCCTGCCTCACCCCGCCCGCGTCGCGTACACCGTGAACCGGTGCCCGACGGGGCTGAGTCCGTGCTCGGCGCACAGCCGGTCCCGGATCGCTATCAACTCCGGCACGTCGATCTCGACCGCCTCGTGCGTGTCCGTCCGCACCAGCAGGTCGTGCGGACGCCGGCCGTACACGAGCTGGTAGTGCGACTGTTCCGGGTCCAGCAGCACCTGCTGGATGATCCCCGCGTCCTGCAGCAGCTTGATGGTCCGGTACACCGTCGCCTTCGAAACACGGAACCCGCCCGCGCGGAGCTCCCGCTGCAGGCCCTCGGCCTCGAACAGCCCCTCCTTCCGGATGATCGCGTCCAGGATCTGGGCCCGCTCGGGCGTGTACTTCAGCCCCTCCTGCCGCAGCTTCCGCCGGAACACGGCGCACAGGGGCTCGATGATCTCGAGCCCGGGCCCGGGGCGCGTGTCGAGCGGCTTGAGCGGCATCCGATATCCTAAGCCGCGCTGCCCCGGACGCCGACCCCCGCGTGAGACCCACCGCCCGCCAGTTTCTGATCCCCCTCGCCGTCGGCGCGTTCGCCGTCGCCGTCGCGGTCATCGCCGGCCTGGGAACCAATTCGACCGCCGCGGACGGCGCGATCTCCGTCGCGGCACACCTCATCTCCTCCTGGTCCGCGCTGGCGTACATCCTCGCGGCAATCGGGATCGGCCGTCTCGGCGCCCGCCTCTATATCGGCGCGCGGAACCCGCTGGCGATCCAGGCGGCCCTCGGGCTGGGCCTGATGCTCACGCTCAGCCACGCGATCGGCTGGGCCGGGGTGCTGTGGGGACTCTCGGGACGTCTCGTGGCGATCGCCCCGCTCGTCGCCGGCATCGCGCTGCTGGTCCACCAGGCCGCGTCGGCCGCCAACGCAGCGGAGCGCGGCGGACCGCCCGGGGAAGGGAGCCTTTCACGGTCCACGCTGGCACGGTGGCTCGCGCGGGGGAGCGGCGTTGACCCGCTCGTCCTGATCGTCGCGCCCGGGGTCGCGCTCCTGCTGGTCGCGGCATGCCAGCCGCCGGGCTGGCTCTGGGCGACCGAGTTCGGCGGTTACGATGCGCTCTCGTACCACCTCCAGCTCCCGCAGGAGTGGTTCGAGGCCGGCCGGATCACGCCCCTCAGGCACAACGTGTACTCGTACCTCCCCGGCTACGTCGAGGCCGCGTTTCTCCACATGGCCGTCGCCACCGGCGCGCCCCCTTTCCCCGACCCCGGCGCGATCGGCGCCGGCCTGCTGGCGTTCGACGGCCAGGGCGCGGTCTCGGCGCAGGTGCTCCACGCGTTCACCGCGATCCTCGCCGCCGCGATCAGCGGGACCCTCGCGCGCGGCCTGGTCGCAGGCCGGGCCGAGACGGCCGCGCCCGCGGATAGTGAGCGCGGGCGCCTCGCCTTTGTCGCCGCGTCCGGGCTCGTGCTCCTGACGCCGTGGACGGTCGTCGTCGGCTCCCTGGCGTACAACGAGATGGCGGCCCTGGCGATGTTCGCAGGCGCGATGGTCGCGGCCCTGGACCGCTCGATCCCCGCGGGCCGCCGGGGAGCGCTCGCGGGCCTCCTCGTGGCCTGCGCCTGCAGCGCCAAGCCCACCGCCGTTCTCTTCGCGGGCCCGCCCGTGGCCGTCGCGCTCTTCGGGTCTCTCCCGGCCCGGGAATGGGCGCGGGCCGCGATCCCCGGCGCCCTCGTCGCGCTCGCGGCGCTCTTGCCGTGGATGGTGCGGAACTGGCTGGCCGGCGGCAACCCCGTTTTCCCCTTCGCCACCGGCATCTTCGGCACCGCGCACTGGACCGTCGAGCAAGCCAGCCGCTACGCCGCGGCACACGGCTTCGACGGCACCCTCGCCGACCGCCTCGCCCTGCTGATCCTGGAGGAACCGCTCAAGCCCGGCGAGCCGGCGCTCGCGTCCACCCGTCATCGCGGGGCCCTGCACCCGCAGTACTTCGCATTCTTCCCGCTGGTGCTCGCCGCGGCGTTGTCGTGCCTCCGCCGCGCGGGGTCGCCGCCCCTCCGCCCCGCCGGACTGCTCCTCGTCGGGCTCCTGGCCCAGGTCGCGGCATGGCTCTTCGCGACGCACCTCCAGGCTCGGTTCCTCCTGCCGCTGCTGGTCCCCGGCGCCGCGCTCATCGGGATCCGCCTCGCCGCGATTGCGGAGTGGCGCGTGCCCATCGGCGCGGTGAGGGCCGTGGCGGCGGTCGCGCTCGCCGCGCAGCTCGCGGCATCGCTGGTCATCTTCTCGCGCGAGCAGCAGGGCGCGCCCAACGGTTCGCTCACGGCCGGCCCGGGGTACTTCAGCGGCTCGCTCTTCGCCGTCGGCATGCGCGGCACGGACGTTGAAGATCGCCAGCGCGCCATGCAGAACGCCCCGATCACCGCTTACGTCAACCTCCTGCTCGGCGAGACGCCGGCGTTCCAGTTCCAGGGCACCGTCCCCGGCTCGGTCTACCTCCTCGGCGACTCCACGCCCTTCTACTACTCCGTCCCCGTGCTCTACCACACGACCTACGACGCCTCCCCCCTTGGCGAGGCCATCCGCAACAACCCGCTCGACCCCGAGGCCTGGACGCGCGAGCTCCGCGCCCGCGGCGTGTCCTACGTGCTGTACGCGCCGACCGAGGTCGCCCGCCTCCGCGCCAGCGGCTGGTACGACCCGCTCGTCACGCACGACGCCATCGACGCGTGGCTCTCGACCTATTCGATGCGCGTCCATGACTGGCCCGGCGAACTGCGGATCCTCTGCCAGCTCCGCGAGGTGCCGCCGCGCCCCGGCGCGCCCTCGCCCCCGCCCGGAGCGCCGCGATGAACGATGCGCCCGCCGCGCCACCGGGCGGCCCGGGGACCTCGGCGCGCACCGCCGTACGGGCCGCCCTCCAGGCCCTGGGCTTCCTCGCCGGCATCGCCCTGCTGGTGTGGTGCGTGAAAGTCGCCCTCCGCCCCGAGAACCGCGCGCAGATCGAGCGGTTCCGCGAGGCCGGCGCGGGCGAGGTCGCCGCCATCCTCGCGCTCTCCGTCGCCAGCCTCTTCGTGAACGGGCTGGTCTTCTGGGTGCTCGTCCGCCCCGTCAAGCGGGTCGACCTCGGCGGCATGCTGTCGACCAACGCGCTCGCCACCTTCCTCAACTACCTCCCCTTCAAGATCGGCGTCATCACTCGCCTGATCGTGCACAACCGGCGCGACGGGATCCCGGTCGTGACGGTGGGGGCGTGGTTCGGCGCGATGGGCGCGGTGCTCTTTGCCGCGCTGATCCCGCCGTGCGCCGCGACGCTGTGGCTGAAGCGCGTAGACGCGGCGTGGTTCGCGGCAACCGGCGCGGGCATCCTCGCCCTCGGCGCCGCCACCGTCCTGGTCGCGCGTGCGCTCGACGGCCCCGCCGGCGCGGCAAGGCTGCGACGCCTCGCCGCGTTCCTTCCCTTCGGTCAGCGGTTCGCTCGCTCGCGCTTCTTCGACCAGGCCCACTCCGGGGCCGCGATCCTCTCCCACGCGCCCACCGTTGCCGCGGGGATCGCGCTGCGGCTGGTGGACATCGGCCTGCAGGCCGCACGCTTCATCGTGATCGCGGGCGTCCTGCACCAGGACCTCGCCCCCGGGCGCGCCCTCATGGCCACCGTCGCCTACTTCCTCACCGGCATCTTCAGCCCCGGCGGCATGCTCGGCACCCGCGAGGGCGTCACCGCGTGGCTCTTCGGCACCGAGGGCGCCGAGTCGCTGGCCGCCGCGGCACTGCTCGTCGGCGCCGCGGAGCTGATCACCAACCTCGCGGGCGCTGCGCTGGGTCTGGCGTACCTCCGCCCCGACCGGCTGCTGCGCTGGAAGAAGGAATCGGCGCCGGCGCCCTGATCACGCGCCATCCCGCACACGACGTGCTGAACCCGCGCGGGTGGCAACCGTTCGCGTTCAGCGCGCCCGCCGCCCCCGGGGCGGACGATTCTTATCGAGCATCGGCGAGCGCGCGATTCGGGAAGTCGTCTCAACTACCATTCCACGGATGCGCATCGCCCTCGCCCAGATCAACCCGACCGTCGGCGATCTCCCGGGCAACCAGCGCCTCATCGCCGACGCCGTCGGGCGCGCCGCCGCGGCGGGCGCGGACCTCGTCCTCCTCCCCGAACTCGCCG
>CAZCPB010000039.1:0-20853 GCA_964500365.1 uncultured Phycisphaeraceae bacterium | reverse complement strand
CGTCCGTCGAGCCCAGCGCCGTGGCCCTGCCCTCCAGGACCGCGCCGAGCCGCTCGAGCTGCGCCGTCGAGTTGGTCACCACAACCACCGCGTCGCCGAGCACCGCCACGTACGCCGACAACGAACGGTCGGCGCTCGCCGCACCCTCGTACGCGACGCCCCCGGCGGTCCCCGCCGTCATCTCGACCCCGGCCGCGCCCGCCGCCGCCCTCACCTGCGCGAGGAGCACGTCCCGCAGCCCCGGCGCGTTCGGGGCGCCGAACAGCACCGCCACGTCCGTCCCGGTCGCGAAGTAGGGGTCGGACCCCGTGATCGCGACCGACCGCACCGCCGCGCCCCCCAGCAGCCGCGAGAGCGCCGTACGCGGCAGGCAGAGCTGGCGTTCGTACCGCTCCGCGATCGCACCGTCTTCCGATCTCGGCCCCAGCGCCCGAGCCAGCGGCAGCGCCTCGCTCCCCGCCTCGTCGAGCACCCGCATCACCGCCGCGAAGCTCGGGAAGAACGCCGCGTGCTGGTCCGACGGGATCACGGCGCTCAGTTCGTCCAGCGCGGGGCGCGGTCCCTTGAGGCGCTGCTTCCAGTCGAACTCGGCGACGGTGATGCCCGCAACGTCGGCGAGCTTCACCACCGCCTCGGTCGCGCCCGGGTCGTCCTCGCGCGCCCCGGGCATGGCGCGGTGGAGTTGAAGGTTCTCGCTCACCGCGCGCCCGCCCGTGAAGAGGTCGTAGGTGTCAGCCACCTCGGGGGCGCCGGGACGCGGGCGGGTGTCGCGCGACTCCCCCAGTTCCCGGCGCGCACTGTCCGCGCGCCACCGGAAAAACGCGCTCCCCGCAACCCCCTCGTCGAGAAGCCGCTCGTCGTGCGCCAGGCGCGCCCGCAGGAACGCCGCCCGCGCATCGCCGCCCGCCGACTCCGCCCCGATCGTGAACGGCAGCCCGAACATCCCGTTCCAGTCCTCGCGCGGCAGGTACACCGTGCCCTTCACGGGCGCTCCTTCGGGCGCCCGGACGGCGATGTACGAAGCCGCCGGCGTCCACGAGTACGCCCACCACCGTGAGTTCTCCGAGCCGTCGCCGCCGCCGACGTACGCCTCGCCCGCCTCGACCACCGCGTAGGGACGCATCCACGCGCCGAATTGGCCCGGCCCGCCCGGGCGCGCCTCGTACTCCGGGATCGGCGCTTCGGCCGTTGCCGCGTGGGAGAGCGGGACGAGGTAGTACACGTCGTCGGCCCGCGCCGGCGAAGCGGACACGGCGAGCACCGCGGAGAGAACGAACCCTCGCAGATTCATGGGCAGCCCCTGGTGTGGCGTGGGTGGGCAACGCACTACGATCTTCGGGGATCGTACTCGGGGCCGGTGCTGTGAGGCCGGGCGCATGGCGGCACGTGGGCGGCGACCACCCTCGCGAGCCGGTCGCCACGGATGGATGCGTTCGGCGACCGGCCGGCGCAGCTGATGCTCACACGGGCAGTTCGACCGCCGTACCCGCGATGTCCTCGAACCACTGGTCCGGGAGGTGGTCGTCCCAGTAGAGGCGCACCAGGTCCCCCTGGTCGTCGAGGCCGAACACCGATTGCTGCGTCGCCAGCTCGATCTCGAAGTTGACGGCCGGGTGGGTTGCCGCGCCGGTCAGGCGCGCCGGCCGTTCGGCGTCGGGCACCGAAGCGGTGAGGTTCCCCGTCCTCCACTCGGGCGCCCCGATCGGCCACCAGTACACGACGGCGTCGCCGTTGGTGTCGATCGCGGCGACGTTGAGCGCGCCGTCGACGCCCTCGAAGAAGATCGGCGTGTTCGGCGCGCCCCCCGCCAGTGTCGGGGGCAGAAAGGGGCCGTTGAACCGGGCGGTCAGGTCGTCCGAGTACCACAGCGAGCCGTTCGAGGGCGCCCACCACGTCACGATCAGCCGGCCGTCGGGGCTGATGCCGTTGATGTGGATCGCGTTCCAGTCGGTCACGTACGTCATGAGCCCGCCGGCCAGAGGGACCGTCCCGGCGATGTCGCTGAGGTTGTTGACGAACCAGCGATCGGCGCCCGGCGCGGTCCACGCGGCGACGATCTGGCCCACCACGTTCAGCCCCACGATGTTGAGCGCGCCCCAGTTGGTTCCGAAGCCGGTCACCGTCCCCGGCTGCCACTCCGGCGTCGATTCCCCGAACGGCGCCAGCTCCTCCAGCGTCACGTTCGTAAAGGCCCACCGCTCGACGCCGAATTCGTCCCGCGCGCCCACCGGCTCGTAGCTCACCAGGTCCCCCGACGCCTGCGTTCCCGCGATGTACAGCCTCTCGTGGGTCAGCCGCACGCCCCGGTAGACCGCGGCGTCCGCCACGATCGGCGTCGCCCCCTCGCCGGCGAACTCGTCGGTCAGGTCGCGGAAGATCCAGTGGCCCCGCACGTCGCGCTCCCACGTCACCGCGTGCCCGTCGGTCGCCACGCCCGCGACGATGTGCGTCGAGGTCGAGGCGTCGGTCTCGAGGATCTCGACGGTCATCAGCGGCTTCCCGCCCGCCCGCGCGATCAGGTCCAGCGAGTACCAGACGTCCGCCTCGCCGGGCGTCCCCGTGTACGAGAGGTGGTACAGGATCGGCCGTCCCTGGTCGTCGAGGTCCACGGTGATCACGTTCGCCAGGATCTCGTGGTCCAGGGGCAGGAACGTCCGCGCCCCCGCCGCGAGCTGGGCGAGCACGGTCCCGTCCCCGTCCCGCACGCTCTCTCCCACGAGCGTGAAGTCCTCCTGCACCGCGAATACCGCCACGTTCCCGGTCGCGCCGCTGGTCAGCAGCACGCGGTTGAACGCGTACGTCGGGAACTCGGAGGACTGCGAAACCCGCCAGGTCCCTGTCGTCACCGCGTCGCGCCCGCCCTGGTCGTACTCGAATGCGTCGTACAGCCGGAACGTCCCGTCATGGTGGAGGTCAAGCACGAAGGGGTTCGCGCCCTCGCCGCCCAGGAACTCGGCGCCCGCGCCCTCCGAAACGCCCATGCCCCGGTACAGCCCGTCCAGGTACTGCGAGCTGTTCCCGAGGTTGAACGTCGTCCCCGCGCCGCCGATCCCCGCGAGGATCTCGCCGTCGAAGCTGTTCAGGTCGGCGACCAGCGCGATCGTGCTTAGCGTCTCGTTGTCCGCGTTGGTCGTGATGAAGATCACTTCCCCGGAGTCCAGCACGACCTTCCCGTCGTCCGAGATGCTCACGATGTCCTTCTCGACCGCCGCCTCACCGGCGATCTCCCACGAGACCGCCGTCGGCTGCTGGGCCGTGTCGAGCAGGAACGTGAACGCCCCCTCCACGACGTCCATCCCCCCGGCGGTGATCCGCACCGCGCGGAACTCGAACTCGCGCGTCCAGTCGCCGGGCAGCGGCCCGCGCTTCTCGATCATCCACAGGTCCGTGCCCGCCGCGCCGAAGGTCGTCGAGTAGTCGGTGCTCAGGAAGCCCAGCCCGTACCCCAGGGCGCTGAACGGGTTGCCCCCGGCCTGCCCGGTGAGCGCCGGCTCTCCCGGCGCCGCCGTGACGGTCATGGCCCCGCCCGGCCCGAGCGTGATCTCGTTGAACGGGAGCGTGTCCGCTTCGACGAGCTGGCCGAACGCGACCCGCATCAGCGAGCCGGTGACGACGCCGTTGTCGGCGAGCGTTCCCTCGCCCCAGAGCAGTTCCGTCTCCTGCTCGACCCCGCCCGAGATTCCGACAAACGCGAAGTCGGCCGCCAGGAGCGTGCGCTTCTCAAGCGGCTCGGCGGCGACGGTACGACGCGAGGTCACGAAGCCCCGGTGCGATGTCATGATGAGCGACTCCTCATTGAGATCGGGCGCGGACGGCCCCGAAAGCTTCGGAGGCCGACCCCGGGCGGTTTCCACACCGCCGGGTGCGCGCGCAGACGACAAAAAAACGGCCCACCCCGAGGGGCGGGCCGACGCGCTCATCGGTTCGCGTGAAGAGCTACTTGGCGCTCTCCGGGTGCCCCGCCGTCCGCGACGACGGCGCGAAGCTGAACCCCTGGCCGCCGACGGAGGCCTCGGCCATCAGCCCGCCCTTGCTGTGCACGAAGACGATGACACCCTTCGAGTAGTCCGCCGCCGCGGCGGCGCCCGACTTGATCGCCACCGCCGACACGTCCGCCGTCAGGCTGAACTTGCCGCTCTTGAACTTCTCCATCTGCGCGGGCGTCAGGAAGACCACCAGCTCGCTGAACGTCTGCGCACCGGCCTGCAGCCCGACCGTGCCCTTGGTGACGTCGGCGTAGCCGATGAACCTGCCGCCCTCGTACACCTCGCCACGCCCGTACGCGCCGCCCGCGATGAACCCCGCCTTGCCCACGTCGGGGAAGACCGCATAGCCGACGCTACGGTCGAGCAGACCCTGCAGCGTCGAGTCAGCGCTCTTGAAGCTCGCCAGTGCGCCCTTGGCGTCGTACGTCAGGGCCTCCTTGCTCGCCTCGCTCTTGGGAGCCGTCGAGCACGCGCCGATCACCGACGCCAGACCGAGGCCCACTGCCAGCACTAGCAACCTTGCGTTCATAAGAGTTCTCCTCTGCGCTTGACGCGCGGCAGACTCCCGCCGCGCCTCTGCGCGCGCATCATAGGCGAACCCCGCGCTCTCTCCCTACCATCACCGCCCATGCCCGAGGTTCCCCTTGACCCCGTCGCTGTTCTCGCCGAGCGCTTCCGCGCGGCGATCCGCGCCTCGTTCGACCTCGCCGGCGACATCGACCCGCTCATCACGGCCAGCAAGCAGGCCGACCTCGGCGACTTTCAGTGCAACGCCGCGATGCCGCTGGCCAAGCGCCTGAACCAGAAGCCCCGCGACGTCGCCGCCGCGATCGTCTCGAAGCTCGACGTCTCGGGCGTCGCCGAGCCCGTCACGGAGAAGTCGATCGCCGGGCCCGGCTTCATCAACATCCGCCTCGAGACCGCCGCGCTGTCGCGCCTCCTGCGCGCCCTCGACACGCCGTCGCTCGGCGTCGAGAAGGCCGCGGCGCCGATCACCATCGTCGTGGACCTGATGGGCGTAAACCTCGCCAAGCAGATGCACGTCGGGCACCTGCGTTCACCCTTCCTGGGCGATGCGCTCGCACGCACCTTCGAGCGCCTCGGGCACTCGGTCATCCGACAGAACCACGTCGGCGACTGGGGCCTGCCCATCGCGATGGTCACCGCCCGCCTCAAAAAGCTCGCCGCGGCAGGAAAAATAGACCTTTCCACCATCACCCTCGACCAGCTCGACACCGCCTACAAGGCCGCACAGGCCGAGTGCCAGCGCGACGCCGCGGGCCTGATCGCCGCACGCGCGCACGGCCACCCCAAGGCCATCGCCGAGCTCGAGGAGCAGGTCGCCGGCGCTACCGACGCCTTCACCGAAGCCCGCCAGACCCTCATCAAGCTCCAGTCGCACGACCCCGAGACCTTCGCCGTCTGGCAGCGCATCGCCGACGTCACCATGCAGGTCTGCCTTGACGCCTGCGCGCGCCTCCACGTCAACTGCACCGCCGAGGCCTCCGCCGGCGAGTCCAGCTACGCCGAGGAGCTGGCGCCGATGGTCGAGGACCTCGTCAACCGCGGCATCGCCGAGCCCGACCAGGGCGCGCTCATCATCCGCCTCGACGCGCCGCCCCCCGGCCCCGACGGCGCGCCCCTCTGGGAGCCGGTGAAGGAACCCTGCCTCATCCGCAAGACCGACGGCGGCTATCTCTACGCGACGACGGACATGGCCGCCCTGCGCCGGCGCGTGCAGAAGCTGAAGGCCCACCGCTGCGTCTACGCGATCGACGCCCGCCAGGCGCTCCACCTCCGCCAGTTCTTCGCCGCCGGCATCAAGGCCGGGTACGCAATCCACCCCGACACCGGCCGGGCCGCGATCCTGCAGCACGCGGCGTTCGGCGCCGTGCTCGGCGAAGACGGCACGCCCTTCAAGACCCGTTCGGGCGACAACGTCAACCTCCAGTCGCTCATCGACGAGGCGGTCTCGCGCGCCAAGGCCGCGGTCCACTCGCGCAGCCCCGACCTGGGCGCGACCGAATTGGCCGCGACGGCCGAGGCGATCGGCGTCGCGGCGATGAAGTACGCCGACCTCTGCAACGACCGCATCAAGGACTACACCTTCAGCTTCGACCGCATGCTCGCCTTCGAGGGCAACACCGGCCCCTATCTCCTCTACGCCGTCGCCCGCATCCACAACATCTTCCGCAAGGCCGCGGCGGAGGGCGTCGCCTCGGACTGGCGGAGCGGAACGCTCGCCGTCGCCGACCCCGCGGAAAAGCAGCTCGCCCTCGCCCTGCTCCGCTACCCCGGCGTGGTCCTCGCGGTCGCCGAAAGCCTGGAGCCCCACCGGCTCTGCCAGTACCTGTACGACCTCGCCGGCGCGTTCAGCACGTTCTACGACAAGTGCCACGTCATCGCGGCGCCCAGCGACGAGATCCGCCGTTCGCGCCTCCGCCTCTGCGACCTGACGCTCCGGGTCCTGGAGGACGGCCTGCACACCCTCGGCATCCCGACCGTCGAGCGCATGTGACCGGCTCGGCGCGGCGCGCAGCGGTCGTCGCGTTCATACCATCACCGCGTGTCCACGACAGACTTTCCTCCCATCGCGATCGTCGGCGCCGGTGTCGCCGGGCTGACGACGGCCGTCCGGGTCCTGGAGCGGGGCAAGCCGGTAGCGGTGTACGCCGAGCGCCGCGCCCCCGAGATCGCCTCGTCCACTGCGCCGGCGATGTTCACGCCCTACGCCGGCTCCGATCCGCGACGCTCGCGCCGCTGGGCGGAGGCCGCGTACCTCGCGTACGTCGAGCTCGAGCGCGCCGAGGGCCCCCGCGCGGGAGTGCGCACCGGCCCGCTCCGCGAGTATTGCTACCACCCGCCCAAGCCCTCGATCTTCGCCGACCTCACCCGCGAACGGCTGAATGAGAACGTGCCGCCGAACTTCGCCGCGGTGATCGACAGCGAGCGCCCCCACATCGACACCAACCGCTTTCTGTCGTGGCTGCACGAGCGGGCGGCCGGCCTGGGCGCGAAGTTCGTCGCCGAGCGGATCGGGTCGCTCGACGCGCTCCTGGAGCGCGGCCACCCCGTCGTTGTGAACTGCGCCGGCGTCGGCGCCCGCGACCTGGCGCGCGACAAGTCGCTCCGCGCGATGCGCGGCATCGTCCTGCACTGCCGCCACAAGGCCGGCCTCACCCGCAGCCTCCACGACGACGCCCCGAACAACGTCGTCACCTACGCCTTCCGCTTCGACGACCACATCGTCCTGGGCTCGACCTACGAGCGCGACGTGTGGGAAGAGACCATTGACGAGAAGGAGATCGCCGCGATCGTGCATCGCTGCCGCGAACTCGCCCGCCTCGACAACCAGCCCGGCTGGAGCGAGATCGGCCGCGACCCCATCGTCAAGCGAGTCGGCCTCCGCCCCGTGCGCGGCAGCGGCGAGGTGTGCGAGGACATCCGCCTGGAAGCCGAGCCCCGTACGCGCGGCACGGTCGTCCATAACTACGGGCACGGCCGCAGCGGCATCACCCTCGCGTGGGGCACGGCCGCCGAGGCCGCGACCCTGGCCATCCAGTCCCTGTCGCGCACCTGACCCGGGTGCCTTCTTCTCCCGCTCTCGTCTTCTCCCTTTCCCCCCTCACCCCCATGCACCCCGACGATGAAGTCTGCCTCTGCTTCCACGTCTCGCTCCGCAAGATCCGCAACTACCTTGCGCGCGAGAACCCTCCGGTGGCCTCGCTGATCAGCGAATGCCTCGGGGCGGGGACGGGCTGCCAGTGGTGCGTGCCGTTCCTGAAGCACCTGCACGCCTGCCACGTCAAGGGCATCGAGCCGGACCTGAAGGTGTCTCCCGAGGAGTACGCGCGGACGCGCCTCAGGTACCATGACTCCGGCTCGCGCGACGAGTCGGTCGTCGAGCGTGCGACGGAGCAAGGAAAGTTCACCGCAGAGAGCACAGAGGCACCCAGAGAAAGCGGGGGCGCGGGGCCGGAGTCAGAAAAGAGTGATTAGGTATTTCTGGGTCGTCCGTAGCCCAAGAGGCAAGTTCGAAAGAACTCGTGACCGTATCTAGGGTTCGCGAGGCTGATGAACCGAACCGACCTCGATATCCGACTGCTTCCTGCGCGCGAAGCGCCCGCGATCGTCGAGCCGATCCTCCGCTCCGTCCCCGAGTGGTTCGGAATCGAGGAAGCGACGAGGATGTACATCGAGAAGTCGATTCAGCTTCCGACGTGGGCGGCGTCCGTCTCGGGGGTGCCCGCGGGTTTCATCACCCTCGCGCGCCCCTACCCCTGCAGCGCGGACGTCTTCTGCATGGCGGTCAGGAAGGACCTCCACCGTCGCGGCATCGGCTCGGCTCTGCTCGCCCGCGTCGAGGACGAACTCCGGCGCGACGGGGTCCGCCTCCTGCAGGTCAAGACCCAAGGGCCCTCGCGCCCGAGCCCCGAGTATGCCGAAACGCTGAAGTTCTACGAGCGCGTCGGGTTCATCAGGCTCGAGGAGTTCCACGGCCTGTGGCCGGGGATCCCCTGCCTGGTGCTCGTCAAGCCGCTCTGAGCGGGCCGGTCAACGCTTGCCGCGCGAGAAGGTCCCGGTGCGCGTCGCCGCCGGCGCGGAGGGCGCGGCGGAAGACCTTGTCGGGCCCATCGTCTGCGACGGGCGCGACGACCCCGAGGGCCGTGAGGCGCTCGGGCGCGATGAGGACGATGAGCGCGACGCCGAGGCGGACGACGAGCGCGACGGCGCCGAGACCCGCGATGGGGAAGGCGCCGGGGCGCTCTGCATCGAGCGCGACGGCGGAGCGGGAGTGATCGTCGGCGCGCTGCGCACGGGTCCGGCCACGCTCGAGCCGACATCGGCGCCGCCGATGTTGAACGTGCCGCGACGGACTGTCGGCGACGGCGCGCTCGACCGCACCGGCGACTGCATCTCGACAATCTCGCGCGTGGACCGCGTCGAAGAGCCGACCGCCGGCGTCTCGCGGCTTCCCTGCGAGAACGTGCCGCGGCGGCTGGTCGGCGGCGCTTCGCCCTGCGCGACGCGCACCGGGGAGTCCGCGGGCGAGCGCGGCGTCACGACCGTTGCCGCCGGGGGGATGTTCGACGGCGGGGCCGCCAGGCGCACCACACCGGGGGAAGAGCCGGACCCACGGTCGGAGCCCCCGCCGGCCACGCGCACCGCCCGCCCGGGGCCCGCATCGAACGAGGTGCTCCGCTGAGGCCCCGCCGCGGTGGTGACCAGGGGCGCGCCCGCGAACGTGCCGGTCCGGCGCGCCGCGGCAGCGTTCTCGCCGTGGCGCCACGCCCGGTCCCCCGCAGCGCCGATTCGCCGGGCGTCGATCGACTTCACGCCGTCCGCGGACGCGATCGCGCCCTGTCGATCGAAGCCGTCATCGTGCCGCCCGTCGTGGTCGCCGCCGCCCCCGTGGTGCCCGTCGTGGCCGCCGCCGTGATGGTCCCCGTGGTGACCGCCGTGTCCGCGGTGTTTGTAGTCCGACCGCCACCCGCACCAGCCGTAGTCGTTCCAGTCGCGGTAGCACACCCGCCGCCCGTACCAGTCGCAGTCGATGGTGCTCCAGCTCCCCCACGAGTAGCCGATCGAGAAGGCGAAGCCCCACGTCGAATCCCACCGCGCCCCGATGTACGCCGCGTCCCACACCGGCGCGTACCAGCGGGGCGGGCAGTAGGAAGAGACGTACGCCCCGCCGGTGTAGACCGTGCCCGTGTAGACCGGGTACGGCTCGTACACGTACTCGACCTGCGGCACGTAGACCACCTGCGGGTCGTAGATCGGCACGTAGATGACTTCCGGCTGCGCCGGCACGATGCGGATCGCCTGCGCCTGGCCCGCCGGCACGCTGTCATCGATGATCACCTGCTGCTGCGGGGTGGTCTGCAAGCTCCCTGCCGCGTGCGCCTTGGCGCGCAGGCGCTGCACCGCGTCCATCACGTCGGCCGGCTGGGCCCGGAACGCGTCGCCGAGCTGGATCGTCCACTGCAGGTTCTGATCCATCATCGTCAGCACGCTCTTGAAGCGCGCGACCGCCATCACGCTCGGGTCCCACGGCTGGCCGTCCAGCCCCGTGAGGTCCGGGTGTTCGTTGACCCAGCGCGCGGCCTGCACCACCTCAAGCGGGTACGTTGCCGCGGCAAGGATCTGCGCAACGAGCGCGTCGGGGTACAGAGCGATCGGGCCGAGGGCCGTCTCGAGCTGCGCCGCGGTGAAAAGCGGTTCAGTCACCGGGGCCGGTGCCGGGGGGGCGGCGTCCTGCGGCTGGGGGGGGGGAGGCAGGGCGTCCTGCATTTCGGGCGACATCGCCGCGGCGGCGATGTTCCCAGAGGCCGCCACGGGCCGGCGCGCGTCGTGCCCGAGGAACGACGTCGAGCCCGAAACAGCGACGATCAGAAGCGCCAGGGCCGGTCTGGATATGGAGAGGGGCACGGGGAAACCTCCCAGCCGCCTGTCGCGGATCGCGGGGCCGTTTCAGCCGGCCCCGTGCGCGCTCCGGCGATAGAAGTTTAGACGCGGCGGTCCCCGGACGGTTCACTCCCGCCCCGAGCGTTCAGCGATCAATATCCGTTGCCCGTTCCGGCGTGGAACAGCCCTAAACGATCAAGCGGCCCGCGCTCCGCTCTCGACGCTCAGCTCTCCAGGATCCGCAGCCCCAGGTTGCACTCGGCCAGGCGCTCGCGGACCTCCTTGAGGGAAGTGGCGCCGAAGTTCTTGACGCCCATGAGCTCGGCCTCGGTGTGGCTGGCGAGGTCGCCCAGGGTCTGGATGTTGAGCAGTTGCAGCGCCTTGCGGGCGCGGACCGAGAGCTGCAGGTCCGTGACCGGCTTGGCCAAGAGCGCCTCCTGCCCCGTCCCCTTGTACTGCTCCATGAGCTGACGGCGGGCGGCGCGGTGCGCGTCCTCGAGGCCCTGGCCGAGCCGCAGGCTCCGGGCCGAGAGCATCTTCTTGATCTCCTGCTGGCTCGACTCGCCGAAGTTCTTGTACGACATCAGCTCGGCCTCGGTGATGCGCAGGAGGTCGCCGAGCGTGCGGATGTTCATCTTCTTCAGGCACGTGCGGGCCCGCACCGAGAGCTCGAAGTCCGTCACCGGCGTGTCCAGCAGCGCCTTGCGCTTGAACGCGTCGCGGTCCACCTCCTCCTCGACCACCATCTCGCGGCTGGCCTGGATGTCCTTCATATACAGGCGCGCGCGGATGTGGTTGGGGTGCGTGTCCAGAACCTGCCGCAGGCACCGCTCCGCGTCCGCGAACTGGGCGCGGTCCTCGTACAGCACCGCCAGGTTGATCAGCGCGTTCAGCGGCGCGGGGGGGTTCTCGATCGCCCGCTCGTACATCACCAGCGCCTCGTCCTCCTCGCCCACGAGGTCGAGCTGGTACCCCAGTTGGAACGAAATGTCGGGGCTCTGCGGGTCCGCGGCAAGCCCCTTGCGGAGCTCGGCGATCGCCTCCTGGCGGTCCCCCTGCTGCATCGCCCGCTTCGCGGCGTTCAGATGCTTGGTCGCGGTCTGCGTGTCGCGCTTGACGGATTCCTGTGCGCCGATCACGGTGTCGAGCGGGTCGTGGGTCATGTTTTCCTCTGGTTTCCCTGCCGCGGCAGAGGCCGCCGGCCGGGCCGGGATGATAGGCCGCGACCCTCCCCCACGCCCCCCGAACGTCCGCACGGCCGTCCGCCCGCGCGCATGCGAAAGCCCGGGAACAGGGGTTCCCGGGCTCGCGCGGAGGCCGGCGATGAAACGTCCCGATCAGTCGAACTGGCCCGAGAGCGTGTAGTCCTGGTACATGATCGTGGGCTTGAGCAGGATGTTCGTCCGCACCGCGAACGCGGCATCGGCGCTGGACCGCTCGGCGTAGAAGAACTGGAAGTCGACCTTGCTCCCCGCGACCAGCCCGAGGCGGTCCATATCCACGTACTGGGTCGAGCCCTTCTGCCCGCCGCCCAGGTCCATCACCAGCTGCCCGTTGATGAACAGCCACGCCTCGCCGTCGCCGGCGTACTCGAAGAACTGGCCCGAGCAGCCGCAGTACTCGAAGGACGCCTCGATCGCGTAGGTGAAGCCGCGGTTGTGGGGCTCGCCGCCGTTGCCGTAGAGCTGCCCGTCGATCGGGTGGAAGTCCGCGGTCGAGTGCGCGTACACGCCGTCGTCACCCCGCACGAGGTTGATCGAGAGGGGCTTGCCCGCGTTGTAGCCCGGGCGGTCAAGGAACCACTGCTCGAAGCTCGCCGCCGAGCCGATGCCGCCGGCGTCGCCGGAGCCCAGCACCGCCGCGGCGTCGTTGACCTTCACGCACCCGGGTTCCTCGGGCGCGCTCTCGGGGGTCGCGAAGTAGGAAGGGTCGGTCGCCAGGTCCACCAGCACGACCAGGTCCTGCATGTCGAAGGCCGAGGACGTCGTGCTGGTCGAGCCCAGTTCGAAGAGGTAGATGACCTGGTTGGCCGCGAGCCTGATCTTCTTGGTCGCGCTGTCCACGTACGGCGCGAGGAAGGTCTTGGCCGAGGCCTGGCCGTTGTAGCCCGCGACGTTGGGGACCGCGTCGCCGTCGCGCAGCGCCACGACCTGCTTGCCGCCCGAGGCCGAGTTGACGGTCATGTACGCCTGCCAGTCGGAATCCTTCGTCGAGGCGCTCGAGGCGTTCTTGCGGGTCCAGCTCCGCGCATCGATCGAGATCGCGTCGCCCGCGACGACCATCGACGGCAGGACGAACGCGTGCGCCGCACCGTCGTTGACGTTGCCGCTCACCGCCCCTTCGTACTTGCCGAAGGGCGCCATCAGGCCCGACCCGGCGTGGACCTGCATGGTGACGGCGCAGCTGTAGCTGCCGCTGCTGATCGCGGCGCCGATCACCGTCACCTTCGCCGCGACCGCGCCCGACGACGACACCGTGCCGCCCGAGACCTTGAAGTCGGTCACGGGCGCCGCCTTCACCGCCGAGGGCGCGATCGCCCGCCCCTGCGCATCACGCGCGGGCGAGGTCACCAGCGAGCCCGCGCCCGTGTAGACGGGCACGCCCTTGGCGCCAAGAGCCGCCGCGACGTTGCCCGCCGACAGCTTCAGCGAGTCCGCCGCGCCCGGGGCGAAATCCGCCTGGCTGGGCGAGAAATCCCGCACCACGCCGTGCAGCTTGTACGCCGCGGGCGCCGAGTCGCCCTGGGCCAGGGCCGAGAAGCCACAGGCCGACCCGGCCACGCCGGCCAGGACGGTGCATAGACGCGAAACCAGGCGAGTGCCGCTCTTCACGCTGTTCATCGCTGCTCTCCGGTTATGGGTTCGAGACGCCGCCGCGGGGCGGGCCGCGAGCCTCGCCGCGGCAGGAGAGATGTCCAAACAAACGCGCCGGGAAGCCAGCGGCGGGGCGATGATTCGGGCCCGGATCCGGGCCGCACGCGGCGTGGGAAACCTGGCGAATCCGGCCGCGTCAAGCCGGGAGAACGGGGCAATCCGGGAAGGTCCGCGAATACGGAAAGCGCAAAGCGCAAAACGCAAAGCGCAAATCAGAACGCGATGCCCCCGGGGCAAAGGACCGCTTCGTTCGAGTGGTTAGCATTCCGCCGAGCACCAAAAGCGCCCCACCCGACCGGCGAAGGCCCTGTGGCGATTTGCGCTTTCCCATGTCCCCCCCCGGCCCCATCCTCTTCTTTGACGGCCAGTGCGGCCTGTGCGCCAGGGCCGTGCGGTGGTGTCTCCGGCACGACCGGAGGGGCGCGCTCCGCTTTGCGCCCCTCCAGGGCAGCACATACGCCGCGCTCGATGATCCGCGCAAGCCCACCGACATGAGCACGATGGTGCTGGCCGACGGCCGCGGCCTGCACGCCCGCTCCGATGCCGCGCTCCGGATGATGCACCACATCGGAGGTCTTTGGGGCGCGCTGAGCGCGGCACTGAGACTCATCCCCCGCGCCCTCCGCGACCGGGCCTATGCGTACATTGCACGAGGCCGGCTGCGGTGGTTCGGCGCCGACGGCTGTGCTTACGTGCGCGAGGAAGACCGCCCCAGGTTCCTGCCCTGAGGCTCCGCCCGGTTCTGGCGGCGTCGTAAAGTCAGCACCCGGCCGCGAACGCCGCGGCGAAGGCGTCGAAGTCGTCGCCGTTGACGAAGCCGTTGGCGTCGAGGTCGGCGGTACAGTCGCCGGCGTCGAAGGCGTTGACGAAGGTGTCGAAGTCGTCGCCGTTGACGAACCCGTTCAGGTCGTAGTCCGCCGGGCACTTGTCGCAGTTGACGAGGTAGACCCGCACGTCGTCGATCGCCGCCTCGACGGTCGAGGCGCCGCCCGTGTCGCCCGCGGTGAATCGGAAGCGCATCTGCGAGGTCATGGGGAGCAGGCCGCCGAGGCGCATGACCACCTTCTTCCAGCCGCCGTCGGCGTCCACGATCGGGCCCACCGTCTCGACGTTCACCCAGGACGCCCCGTTGTTGTTCGAGGCCTGAACGACCATGGTGTCCGAGTGGATGTTGTTCCCGAAGCTGTTGTGGAACCAGCGGGCGTAGGAGATGTACATGTCCCCGGCGCCGGTGGCGTCGAACAGGGGCGACGTCAGCGTCACGCTGCCGCCGTCGATGTCGAAGTCGCCCGCCCGGTTGTCGGTGACGTAGCACCGGCCGGAGCCGTCGGAGTCGGCCGGCGGGTCGCCCCGCATGTTGTTCGTGGGCACGCCCCGCTCCCAGTCGCCGGTCGTGACCCCCGCGGTCTCCGAGACGGTCCAGCCCTTGTCGGTCTCGAAGTCGTCGCAGAACGCGGTCTTGATCCCCGCCGCGGAGACGCCCGTGAGGTACCCGGCGGCGGGCGCGCCCGTCGGGTAGTACTTGGTGCCCGTGGTCGTGCCCGTCGAGAAGTAGTACCGGAGCCGGCTGCCGCACGGCGTGGACGGGAAGATCACGCGGTAGTAGTTGGGCGAGATCTGCTGCATGTTCGTCTGCGTGTAGGTGCCGTTGTCGTCGTGATCGACGAAGAGCTGGCCGGTGGTCTGGATCGGCGTGGTGTTGCCCGAGCCGATGATCTGGAGCGTGAAGGCCTCGCCCCCCGCCGGCGGGATGCGCAGCGGCCGGCCCTGCGGGAAGACGAACGAGAGCGTGGTGAGCACCGGGGCCGGCATGTTGTGCTTGGTGAAGCCCTCGTTGATCTGGGCGTAGTGCGGCGTGCCGTTGCCGATGTTGGCGTCGTCGTCGTCGAGCGTCAGGAAATCGACCGTGATCTGGGGGGTGATCAGCGTGCCCGTGTGCATCTTGATCGAGTTGATCGCCAGCAGCGAGAGGACGCTCCGGTAGCTCGACGGGAGCACCGCCGCCAGCGCGTTGCGGGTGTCCCACACGGCGCCCGTGAGGAGCGTGCCGCAGGTGTGGATGTCGTCGCTCCCCGGGCAGGGATACTGCTTGGTGTTTGCCGCGGTGCGCATGTGGCTCGTGCAACTGCCGTAGAACCCCACGCCGAACTCGGGCTTGTCGGAGATGAGCAGCGCGAGCATGTCCGAGGCGCCCTCGCCGTACGCGCCCTGGCCGGAGCCGGCCATCGCGACCAGGTGGTGGGCGTACTCGTGCTGCACGATGTCGCTGAACGCCGACGAGGGGCAGACGCCGCCGGCCGGGTAGAAGTTCAGGGAGAACCCGTCGTAGAACGCGTTGCACAGCCCCGTCACGTTGATGTTGATCTTGAAGTCGGTCTGCGTGGTGATCGTCGGGTACATCGGGCTGTACTGCAGCGCGTAGTCGCGGCAGACGTTGGCGTGGATGTAGGCGTTCACCCCCGATCGGTACGTCTCGGACGCGTTCGTCGCGTTGTGCACGAACGCCGCGGGGCCCGGCGGCGCCGCGTCGACCGACAGCGGCTCGACGTCCAGGCCCGGGTTGTTGGCGTCAAAGACGCGGAACCACTTGCCCCGCAACGGGCTGGTCAGCGTCACCGGCCCCGTCGCCGGGTAGCTGAACCCGCCCGCGGCATCGGCGAAGACCTGGCCCGAGGGCCCGTTGATCATCGCGTAGGGCATCGCCGTCAGCACCTCGTCCGAGCACGTGTCGGCCTTCTTCGGCGGCGTGGACATGCCCTTGACCGTGCCCGTCACGTTGCTTCGACAGACCTGGCTCTCGCTCCAGAGCGTGCGGCCCGTCGCGGCGTCGGCCAGGATCAGCACGCGGTCGTACCCCGGCTGCGCCCGGTCACCGATCGTTCCGAAAAATTCCATCGCGAGGCGCGGCGGCACGACCTGGTCGTCCACGCCCGCCCAGATCACGAGGCGCGGCGGGGTGAAGTCGCCGATCCCCGGGAAGCGCCGCATCGCGTCCGTGAACGCCGCGCCCACGTTCGGGTTCTCGGCCGCCGCGAGGTTGACGCGGAACGCGCCGAGGTCGCGGACGTTGGCCCGCGCCAGGACCAGCGGGAAACCCTCGTCGTTGCGGACCAGCAGGCGGGCGTCGCCCCTGAACACCGGGACGCCGTCGCGCTGCTGGAGGTACGACACCAGCGTGAACTTGAACCGTCCGGTGACGGGGTCGGGCATCATCAACCGCTCGGTCGTGCCGTCGGGGGCCAACGTTCCTTCGACGAGTTCGTGCGCGGGCACGCCGAAGAGCCCGGCGTGCGCCTCCCGGAACGACTCGGCGCTGGCGCGTGCCGTCGGGCCGAACGAGAACGCCTTGCCGTAGACGCTGGTGATCCGGCGGCCGATGCGATAGAACCCGGTCTCGGGGTGGGCGGCCTCGAAGTCGCGTTCAGCCGCGGCGGTGGGGGAGCCGGGCGGTCCGTCGGCCATCCTGACCTGCCCCGCGGCCGCCCCGGCGAGGGCTAGAACCGCCACCACCGGCGCCCAGGAAGTCGTGCGCATACCGTCCACCCTCTCGCCGCCCTCGCGGAAATGATTTTATCGGACTCTGACACCACTCAGAGCCCGGCACAGCGCGCAGGCCGGTCTTTATGGCGCTGCGTGCGGCACTCCCTCACCCTTGATTAGAACCCACTTCCCGGGCACTAGCAACCGTTTTCGAAAGCCAATGTGAACCCGTCAAAGTCGTCCCCGTTCACGAACCCGTTGCCGTCGAAATCAGCCTCGGACAGGCCCAAGCCGAACGCTTCGATGAACGCGTCGAAATCGTCGCCGGTCACGAAGCCGTCCAGGTTGAAATCCGAGGCGCAGGGAGTGGGCATGAGGAAGTCCAGGGACCGCAAGGAAGCGTCGATCTCGGCGTCGGGCCTTCGGACACCCTCGACCGAACCGCCGAACCACTCCAGGGCGGTCGCGGGGACGCTGTCCCGGGTGGGGCACAACCGGATTTCCGAAAGGGCGATCGCGCCCGTGTTGGCGAGCGTTCCGGACCCGATCTCCGTGCCCCCGATCGAGGCGCGGAGCGTCACGGTCTGTGCCGCCGAGTCGTGTGCCACGCCGAGGAGCACGGGCGAGCCCGTGGTCCAGTAGGTCTCTGAAATGATCGCCTGCTGGGGCTGGAACGCGCCGTCCCTGTAGAGCCACGCCCGGATCTTGTACCCGGTCACGTCCGCGATGATGTGGACATGGGTCTCCCCGGAGGCGTCCGAAAGCCGGGCGAGCGTGGGCGAGGCGTACCACCCCTCGGCGAAGGTGCCGTCCCATGAAGCGGGCGGGACCATGCCGGCCAGGAGCACAGTCCAGTCCGGTTCGGGCGCGTCCAGCGTGATCGAGGCGGACTCGTCCGCGCCCGCGGTCTGCGGGGCCGAGGGCGCGGGGAGCGAATTCCCCACGATGAAGGACTCGGCCGCGAGCTGGAACGAGCCCGGTACCCACTGCCCCCCGACCGGGGCGACGACGAGATCGAAGCTGGCCGGGTCCTCGTCCTGGACCCACGGCGCGAGGTTGCAGCAGAAGACAACCGGCGTCCACGCTCCGGCTCCGGGGTAGTACGCGGCGGGGCTGAGCGTCGAGGTCACGGCGCTGGAAACGCCGAGCGCGGGGTTCCATCTGCGCAGTGCGCACTGGAACCCGATGGAGCCGGGCGACCCGCCCTCGTCGAGCGTGTCGCCCCGGAGCCACAGCCTGATCCTGACGTTGCCCGCATCGGCCGGGACACCCTCGGCCAGGGCGAGCGTGGCGTACTCCGAACTTGGCTGGCCACCCGGGTCCGCGACCGTGATGTGCACGGCGGGAAGTCCACCCGGTGGCTGCGCATCCCCCGGCGCGATCGTGACGCCCGCGACCGACCCGTACGGGGCCATCGCGTCGGCGCGGACATAGTTCATCGTCCCCGAGGCGACCGACAAGGGGCGGAACATGCGATGGGCGGGAAGGGGCGTGCTCCGGACGCCGAGCGACGTGCCCAGCCCCAGCGAGCCGGTGTACGCGCGGCCGCCCACGAGCGCCACGCACGCCTGCTCGTTCTCCCGGTGCGCCCAGAACTGGCCCCAGTTCAGTCCGTCCGGGCTGTACAGCATGCGGGCCTTGCGGCCCCACTCGTTGGTCGAGTTGCTCGGCCCCAGCTGCGCGACGTAGCCCTGGCTCAGCCAGCGGGGCTCGGCGGGCGCGATGTGAAAGCTCAGGTAACGGCCGACCGAAAAGACCAGGTACCCGGGCGGCTGGATCCAGTTCGCCGGCATCGGGGCGTAGACCGGCGTGAACTCCACGCGCGTTGGGTCGTCGGTCAGCGAGGAAGTGAGCCACAACCCCTGGTTCACTTCATCGGCGCCGGTGAGGAAGGTTCCCGGCACGGGGCCCGGCGCGGCAACGACCCACTGATTTCCGAGGGCGCGGGCGGAAACGGGCGAAGCGGGCGGGACGATCGCGCCGTGGATTTCGTCCGGGCCGGTCCAGCCGCTCGGGCCGGTGTAGTAATTGAACGCGCCCGCGGGGACCGAGGCGCCGTCGAGGTAGTTGTCCTCGTGGTCGATAGTCCAGGCGTAGTTCGTGTTGTTGAACAGGCTGTCGCCGCGGGCGCCGAAGGCGACCAGGCCGTTCGCGCCGTGCCGCGCGACCGCCGCGGCGTGGGCGTGCGTCGCGCCGTGCGTCTGAACGAACCGGCCGGGGAGTTCGACGGGCGAGCCCACGGTCCACGCCGGGGAATCGGTGAAGAGCCTGGTGAGGGGCAGCACGCAGAAGAGGCCGCCGTCCTTGCACGGGTCCATGCGGTAGTCGGCCGCGGCGACCCACGCCCGCACGGGCACGCCGCCCTGCTGCCCGGGCGTGAACCACGACTGCATGGACCACGAGTTGCCGATGCGCCCGGAGGCGACGCAGGGTGTGAGCACGTCCGACACCGCGAGGCGCCGCCACCAGAAGGGCTTGGCGAGGGCGAGGTCCGACGCGTGGCAGGTCGCGAAGCCGATCCGGTTCGTGAGGAACTGCCCGGAACCGTCCTTGACCGCGACGTTGCACATCGCGATGGCCACGCCGTGGCAAACCACGGCCGCCTTGAGCGACCACGCCTCGTCGGGGGAGTTGTCGATCGAGTCGCGGAGGAAATCGACCTGGCCCCCCTTGGCGGGGTTGATGGCCGTGTCGTACTCGAAAGCGGGCTGGGAGCCGAGGACGACCCGGGCCTTCCCTGTTGTGCTGTTGAGGACGACGAGCATCGGGGTCGCGTTGTCGTACGACACCCCGGCGCCCAGCAGATTGATGTTTGCGTAGCCGGCCGTGCCCGGCATCGTCGCGACCTCCGGGGCGCCGCAGAGCAGGGTCGGCGGGCCGAACCGGGCAACATCGGGATCGACGGGGGTCCCGGCGCCGTCCACCGTCGGCGTCGCGCGCGAGAACGACCACGTCAGACCGCTCTCAGCGAACGCCTTGCCGTCGAAGAGAAAGCGACGGGGGGGATCGGAACGAGGACCCTCTCCCGCGGCCGCGAGGCACGCGCCGGCCAGGGTCAGCGCCGCCGCGAGCACGGCGAGCGGACGGAGGGTCGTGGCGTCGGAAGACATCATGATGATCGAGACTAGACGAATGTGGCGCCCTGCTCTAGGCGATTTGCCCGCGTTCTCGGGCGTGATTCCCGCGCCCGCCGCCGGCTCTCGCGGGATCGGCTCTCGCGGGATGGCGCTTGACTTCGCGCGCCGGTTCGGCTCATATCTCGTGTCGGGAGTTCGAGAGGGGCGTCCTTCGCCCGGTCGCGTCTGGGCTCCGGGGCTCGCGGCGCTCCCGATCAGAATGAAGGCCAGATCCGGGCGTTTCCGGGAATCGGAACACCCTCGGTTTGCCGCGGACGATCGCGGCTGTTGAGAACGAGTGAAGATCACAGAGCCACCCGGGCCGGGCCCGGTCGATTGGCGAGCGAGCGATGCCGCGCATCCGGGCGCGGCTCATCGTGGGGAAGGGACCGTGTGTCGGACGTGAGGCGCCGGCGTTGTCCGCCGTGCGAGTGTTTACGGGCCGGCCGGGTCGTGGAGATAGCCGTGGGTGTACAAGGCAGGTCACGGCGCCGCCGGCGCCGATGGCACGGGCAAGGAGGCCAGCCGCCGCGGACCGGGGGTCCGGGGCCGGTGTCGTTCAACGGCCAGCCGGGGAGCCCGCAGGGGCCGGGGGCTGCTGTCGTCCCGGGGCTTGAGGGTTTCGAGCCCGCGCCCGGAGCGCGCATCAAGCCGTTCGACGAACTGACGAGCATCGACCCCCAGCCGCGCCTGACGCTCGAGCACCCGGGATGCCCGGCCTCATGCAGGCTCATCGACCTGTTCTGCCCGATCGGGCGGGGTCAGCGTGGGCTGATCGTCTCGCCGCCCAAGGCCGGCAAGACGACCCTGCTCAAGGACATCGCGACCGGGATCCTGCGCAACCACCCGGAGCTCGACGTCGTCGTGCTGCTGGTGGACGAGCGTCCTGAAGAGGTCACCGACTTCAAGCGCACCTTCGCGGCCGGGGGCGTGGCCGGCGGGGGCTAGCTTTGGAAGCCGGAGCGCTGCCGCGTGGTCGCCAGCAGCAACGAC
>CAZCPB010000038.1:0-21079 GCA_964500365.1 uncultured Phycisphaeraceae bacterium | reverse complement strand
CCTCGTCCGCCCCGGCCCGGACGCTCGTCAGCGTGTTGACCGCCCGCAGAACGAAGCGGCCGGAGGCGGCCACCGCCGGTTCGGCGGCCGGGCCCGCGTCGGGCTCCAGCACTCGGACCTCGCCGCGGAACTCGTGCCGCCCCGCGGCACTCCCGGAACGCGTGACCGTGACGCGGAGGGAGGACCCCGGCTTGACGAACCGCCCGTACTTGAGAGCCCGCACCCCGCCGACCACCCAGCGGTCGCCCGCGGGATCGGCGCTTTCGAGCAGGCGACGGGCGGCCTGCACCATGGCCTCGAGCATCATGACGCCGGGCAGCACGGGGAACGTGGGGAAGTGGTCCCGGAGGTATTCCTCGGCGCTCGACACGTTCTTGACCGTCACCGCACGCTCGGCGGATATCTCAAGCACGCGGTCGACAAGGTCGAAGTGCATGAGCGGAGGATAGGCGATCGGCGACATCGGTGGCGCGGATATCACGGGCGCGCCGGCACCCCGCGCACGCGTCGTACCCTGTTCCCCGTGCCCGCCGTCCGGGATCAGGCGATCTGCGTCAGGGTGTGGGACTGGTCGGAGACCAGCCAGACCGTGGCCTTGTTCGCGCGGGGCCTGGGGATGCTGCGGGCGGTGGCCAAGGGATCGAGGAGGTCGGACAGCCGTTTCAGCGGCGGGCTCGAGGTGACGACCCGGGGCGAGATGCTCGCGATCGTCAAGCCAGCGGAGCGGTCTCCCGAGGCCATGGCGATGCTGACGGCGTGGAACCTCGAGGAAGTCTTCCCGCCCGTGCGGACGTCGCTCTCCTCGTTCCGGGCAGCGATGTACATGATGGACGTCCTCTACCACGCGCTGCGGGACGCGGACCCGCATCCGGAACTTTTCGACGCCGCCCTGGATTCGCTCCGATCGCTCGGCACCGGCGATGCCGTTGCGGTGCTCGGGTTCCAATGGGCGGTGCTCGACACCACGGGCCACCGACCCGACCTGGAGATCCCGCACCATCTGACCGGGCGGCCCCCGTACTTCGAGTACAGCCCGCGCCTCGGGGTGATCGTCGCGCCGGGAACGCGCAACGAGAACGGCAGCGCGGAGGAAACATGGCGGATCCGCCCCGAGACCGTCTCTCTCGTGACCGCGGTCGCGCAAGCGCGCGGGAGCCGATCGCTGGCCGGCGCGGCCGCCTCGGGCGAAACTGTCGAACGGGCCAACCGCTTCCTGGCGCACTGCCTCCGCGCGGTTCTCGGAGCCTGGCCGCCGAGTGTTCGGGATATTTTCCCCGGCATCACGGGCAGCGAAGTCTGACAGGCTCGTCAAGTGGAAAGAGCGGCGCGTCGATGTTTTTTTGTGAGGGCCAGATCCGTCAGATCTTGCCGCCCGGATGACGAGGAAGGTCGGTGGAGCGTTGACCAACGACATCCTGGAAAAAATCCTGAGCTGCCCGACGCTGCCGTCGCTCCCGGCGGTCGCGGTGCGCGTGGTCGAGCTGACCGCGCAGCCGGACGTCTCGATGAAGGACCTGGCGTCCACGATCGAGAACGACCAGGCGCTGGCGGCGAAGGTCCTGCGGACGGTGAATTCGAGCTTCTACGCGGTGCGGACGCGGTGCTCCACGATCAGCAAGGCGCTGGTCCTGCTGGGACTGGGCCCCGTCAAGGCGCTCGCCCTGGGCTTTTCCCTCGTGCATGCCGTCTCCGACACCGGAGAATCGGCGTTCGATTATCGGTCGTACTGGCGCCGGTCGCTCTTCACGGCCGTCGCGGCGAAGTGCCTGGCGGAGTCCGCGAGACTCAAGTGCGCTGAAGAGGCGTTCCTGGGCGGGCTGCTGCAGGACGTCGGCATGATCGCGATGCTTCGGGCCCTCCAGGACCGGTACCTCGACGTCATCGCACAGACCGGGGGAGACCATCGCAAGCTGGTCAAGGCGGAGCTCACGGCGTTCGACCTGCAGCACCCCGAGATCGGCGCGATGATGGCCAAGCGGTGGAAGCTGCCCGACGAGCTGGTGCTCCCGGTGCGCTACCACGAGCGGCCGACCGCCGCCCCCCGCGAGTGCACCGACCTGGTCCGTTGCGTCGGGCTCGGGAACTACGTCCACGACGCGCTCACGGACGCCGACCCCACGCCGGCCATGCGCCAGCTGTACGAGCGCGCCCAGCAATGGTTCAACCTCGATGCCGCCGGGGTGGACGACGTGGTCCGGCGCATCGCCCTTGCCGTGAAGGAAATCGCCACGCTGTTCCGGCTCGACACCGGCACGGCGACGGACGTGGACTCGGTCATCGCCAAGGCCCAGGAGCAGCTCGTGGACCTGGCGCGGACCGACAGCGCGTCCCAGCCGCCGGAAGGCTCGAACCTCGCGGCCCTTGTGCGCGACGGCGCGGAGATCGACCCGCTCACCGGGGCGATCGGCCGGACGGGATTCGAGGGCACGCTGCGACGAGCCTTTGAAGAATCACAGCGCGCCGCCGAGTCCCTGGTGCTGATGATCACGAGCCTCGACGGCTTCAAGTCCATCATCGACGCGGGCGGTGAAGAGGCCGGCGACGAGATCCTCGTCGGCGTCACCACGCTGCTCAAGAAGCATTTCGAGCCCGCGGGGGGCGCCGTGTGCCGCATCGCGCCCGACATCTTTTCCGTGGTGCTCCCCGGGGCGACCCAGCAGGCCGCCCTTGCGCTGGCCGACGAGTTCCGCGGCGACATGGCGAAGGTCCGAGACCGCTGGGCCGCGACGTGCCCGGCGGCGCGGAAAATCACGGCGAGCTTCGGCGCGGCGGCCATGGAGCCGGGTCAGCCGGCCTTCTCGAAGCCCGAGCAGATGGTCGCCGGCGCCACACGCGCGGTGCAGGCCTCACGGCACGCCGGGGGGGACTGCGCCCGGGCCTTCTCGGCCCGCGCCGCGGCCTGACACGGGTCAGGACTTGCCCACCAGGGTGCCCAGCGTCTGCGGTCGCAGCGGGAACGCTTCGGCGACCGTGGCGATGTCGCGAACGCCCACCGCGCAGATGCGCTCGAGTTCCGCTTCGAGGGGTCGATACTCCCCGAGGCACGTCCACAGCCGGCCGATCCGGTGCATCCGGTCCGTGGGGCGTTCCCCGCCCAGGGTCGCCGCCGTCGCGCTCTTGTTGCGGAGCCTGACCAGGTCGTCCTCCGTCACCGAAGCCACCAGCGCTTCGATCTCGCGGGACACGGTCGCCTCGATCTCGGGCAGCCGCGCGGGGTCCCCGGACGCAAACACGTAGTACTGGCCGACCCCGTCGTGGGCGTCGAAGGCGGCCTGGGCGTCCTCGGCAATGCCCGTTTCGATGAGCGACCAGTGCAGGCGGCTGTTGTCGGGGGAGCCGAGCACCTGGGCCAGGAGCGACGCGGCGTACCGGCGGTCGTCCTCAAGCGCCGGGGCGTCGCTCAGACCGAGCAGGTACGCGCGGTTCACTTTGTCATCGCTCAGCGAGACCCGCCCGCCGCGCGCCGCGGGGCGCGACGAGTCTCGGGCGGCCCCGGTCGGCCGCCAGGGCGCGCACACGCGCTCCACGTCGCGCACGGCACGATCGAAGTCCAGCCGCCCGGCGAACGCCACCGTCGAGTTGTCCGACGAGTATCGGGCCGCGAAGTACTCACGCATCTGCGAGGGGCTCATCGAGGAGATGGTCTCGGGCGTGCCCAGGATCCGGTGCGACAGCGGGTGTCCCTCGAAATGCCGCTCGACGCACGCGTCGTAGAGCACGCTGAAGGGGTTGTCCCGGTACATCGCGATCTCTTCGAGGATGACACCCTTCTCGGTCTCGAAGTCGCTCTCGCGGAGCGCCGGACGCATCATGCGGCCGAGCAGGTCCACCGCCTCGCCGAGGCGCTCGGGGAGCACAGTCGCGTAGAAGCACGTCATCTCCGTGCTCGTGAATGCGTTGTTGCGGGCGCCCATCGCGTCGAAGCGGCGGTTGAGGTCCTCCGAGGAGATGTCGTCGGTGCCCTTGAACATCATGTGTTCGAGGAAGTGGCTGACGCCCATGACCGCGGACGCCTCGTCCCGTGCGCCGGTGCGCACGAAGAACCCGCACGCGGCGCTGTGCGCGTCGGGATCGATCTCGGCGATCACGGTGAGGCCGTTGGGGAGCCGGTGCTGTTCAAACGTCACGGGCATGACCGCCAGTGTACGACCCGCGCGACGCGGAAGGGCGCGCCGGCGAGTCGAGCGCGGCCCGCAGCGCGCGGCACACCGACGCGGGGTCGGCGGCGCCGCAGACCGCGCCGGACACGGCGACCCCCGTGGCGCCGGCCCCGGCAAGCTCGGAGATGTTCCCCGGGGTGATGCCGCCGATCGCCAGGTGCGGCACGCGCGATCCGACCGGGTCGGCCAGGCACTCGCGCAGCGCGCCGGGCCCGGCCAGCACCGGCTTGTCCTTGGTGGTCGTCGGAAACATGGGGCCGATCCCCACGTAATCGGCGCCGGCGGCCGACGCCGCGCGCAGCTCTTCAACCGTTGAGACCGAAACCCCCACGAGGAGCGCCCCGCCGGCCAACCGCCTTACCTCACGAACGGAAAGGTCTTCCCGTCCGACGTGAACCCCGTCGGCGCCGGCCAGGAGGGCGAGGTCGGGCCGGTCATTGACCACGAGCGCTACCCCTCGGGACCGAGTCAGCCCTCGCATCGCCCGGGCGGCGGCAAGCCGGTCGCGGTCGTTCAGGTCCTTCTCTCGGAGTTGGACGCAGTCGGCGCCGCCCGTGATCGCCGCGTCGGCGACCTCTTCCCGCGACCGTCCCAGGCAGAGCGACCCCGTGATCAGGACGCACAGGCGCCACCTGGGCGTGGTCCGGGGCCCGATCCCGGCGAGCACTTGCCGCGTCAGCTCGTACGCCCGGTACCGGAGCCGCTCGAACATCCTCGGGCCGGAGCCGTCGGGTCCGGCGATGGTCTTGGAAACTTCCTCGATCGACCGCAGCGCTTCGGTCAGCCGCGACCCCGCCGCGCCGGCGACATCGGCCAGGTCCGCACGCCGGTGCTCACCCGCGGCGTCGAGCGCGGTCCCGACGTCGCCGGGCGTGTCGCGCCAGGCGAGCAGGACCGCGGGGTCCGCGGGCAGCACAGCGAGCGCGGAGTGAAAGTCGTGGCGAGCATCTTTCAGCGCCGAGCAGAGATCCCGGTCATCGAGCACGAACCGCGCGATGTCCTCCAGCACGCGGAACGCCTCGCGCGCCCGGTTGGCGTTGGCGTCGATGATGCGGAAGGCCGGGGTCATGGCGGGGGCACGCGGGTGGTTTCGGGCGGGTCGATCGCAGAGAATGTAGCGGTGTACGAGATCGCCGACCCGGCCCCTCTGCCCTCGCGGCCCGACCTCCCGGGCACGGTCGTGCTCCGCGCGACCGCGGACGAAGCGATCGACGCCGCGGCCGCCGACCTGATGATACACGCTGTGAACTGCGCGCGGTCCTTCGGAGATTTTCACGTGGCGGTCGCGACCGGGCCGGGGGCTGAACCGCTGCTGCGCCGGCTCATGTACGACCCGGCGTGCCGCGAGTTGCCCTGGCAGCGGGTCCACCTGTGGCTTCTCGACGAGCTGTTCGACCCATCCCCGGGCGCGGAGCGGCGCGCGGCGGATTTCCGCGAGCTCGTCGTCATCCCTTCGGGAATCCCGGAGAACCAGGTCCACGAGATCGATCCGACCCTGAGCGAGCCCGACGCCGCGTACGAAGCGCGGATCCGCGAGCATCTTGGGTGGCGGGAGAAGGGCCACGATCGCCTCGACTACGTGCTGATCGGCGCGGACGCCGACGGGCCGTGGCCCACGGGCTCGGCGCGCCCGGGTCGGGAGTCACAGCGGCTCGTCGCGGTGCTCGAAGAGAGCGGCAGCCCGCGCCGGATCTCCATGACCCGCCGGCTCGTCGCGGCATCGCGCTTCGTCGGCGTGATGGCCCTCGGCGAGCGGGCGCGCCCGTTTCTTCGGTCGGCCGCCGCGCGCGACGCGACCCGACTTCACCCCGACGACCCGCGCCGATTGCTGCTCGATCGCACGCCGCCGGTCGGGGGCGAACTCCGCTGGTACATGGACACGCACGCGTGCCCGGGCGCGGGTGAAGCCGCGGCATGAGCACGGCCGTCCACCCCAACGACCGCGTTCGATTCAAGGTCATCTACGAGGGCGGGGGTGTCATCGTCGTGCTCAAGCCGCCCGGCGTGGTCACGCAGCCCGGGGCGGGCCACGAGCGCGATTCGCTGCTCAACGGCCTGTTCTCGCGGCGGGGCGAGGAACTGCGGAAACTCGGCGCGGCTCGCGACTTCGGGCTTCTGCACCGGCTCGACCGCGAAACGAGCGGGCTGGTCGCGCTCGCCCTTCGGCCGGAATCGTACGACCATCTTCGGCGCGCCTTCGAAGCGCGGCGCGTCGGGAAGTACTACTGGGCACTCACGGCGGGCATCCCTCGGAGCGCGGCGGGTGTCGTCAGGCGTCACATCGCCGAAGTCCAGGCTCGTCCCGACAGACGGCCGGGCGCTAGGGTGCCCGCCATGAAGCTGGCCCGGGTGAGCGGTTCCGGCAAACCCGCGGTCACCGCCTACCGCGTCCTGGGCACCGGGCGCGGCGTGAGCCTTGTCGAGTGCCGCACCCTGACCGGCAGGCTGCACCAGGTGCGCGTTCACATGGCGTCCATCGGATGCCCGATTCTCGGAGACGGGCTGTACGCTCCCGAGCCGGTCCGCGCCATGTCGCCGCGCCTGGCGCTCCACGCCCATCGGCTGATTCTACCGCTGCCCGAGGGCGGGAAACTCGACTGCACGAGCGGCTGGCCGCCGGACCTGCGCGGGGTTCTCAAGCGCAACTCGATCGAGCCCCCGGCAGCTTCGGACAGGGCGTTGATCGTTGCGTCACGTGGGATCAAGGGCGGCGAAGAACTCGACGGTGACGGCATCGGCGACGAGAAATCCCCGGTCGGTGAGTGACCAGCGCCCGCGGGCATCGATGGAGAGATTGCCGAGAGCCTTCTGGGTCCGAGCGACGTGATCGAAGCGCGCCGGTGCGCCGGGTTCGATCGCTCCGGCGCGAGCAAGGACGTCGGACGAGCACAGTCCCTCCCGGATGCGCAAACCGGTCATGATCAGATCGGAAAGCTCCCGTCGCGCGTCCGGCGGCTCGTACTCGGCGATCGGGCTGGGGCCGGGCGGGCTCGACAGGTAGTCATCAAGGCGTGCGATGTTCTTCCAGCGGTGCCCCCCGGCGTGCGACGCGGCGGACGGGCCGGCCGCAAGCCACGAGCCTTGCCTCCAGTACACCAGGTTGTGACGGCATTCGGCCCCGGGGCGTGCGAAGTTGCTGACCTCGTAGCGATCCAGCCCCGCCGCGCGGAGCCGCTCGACCGTTGCGAGAAACATGTCCGCTTCGAGCCCTTCGTCCGCGCGTGTGAACTCGCCCCGGCGGAGCCGGGCCGTCATGGCGGTGCGCGGCTCGTACGTCAGGGCATAACAGGACACATGCTCGACGCCGAGGTCGATCGCGGCTTCCAGATCAGCAAGCCAGTCTTCGAGGGACTGACCGGGGATTGCGAAAATGAGATCGACCGACTGACGAGCGATGCCGGCGGCCCGCGCGTGCCCGATCGCTCTGCCGACATTCGCGGGGGCGTGCCACCTTTCGAGCGACTTGAGATGGCGCGCATCGAAACTCTGGGCCCCGACGCTCAGGCGGTTCACCCCCCCGGCCCGTAGAACGGCCATCAATTCGGGGCTTGAAGTCTCAGGGTTGCATTCGACCGTGAACTCCCCGCGGCCGTCCAAGACAGTGCTCATGTCGAATCGCCGCCGGAGAGTCTCCAGAAACCGCGACCAGAGTTCGGGCGCGAGCAGGGTGGGGGTCCCCCCCCCGACGAACACCGTTTCCAGCGGGGCCCCCTGGGCACAGTGCGATATCGCTTCCAGTTCGGATTCCAGTCGGACCAGGAAACTCTCCTGCCGGCCCTGCGTATCGATAATCGAGTAGAAATCGCAGTAGTGGCACTTGTGGAAGCAGAAGGGCACGTGGACGTAAAGGGAGCGGGCCGGCCTGGCGCCGGACGCGCGGAATTCGTTCAACACGCTCTCGGCAGTGCGGGGCGAGGTTTGCGTGACCAGTGGGAGCGTCGTATTCTCCAAGAAGGGTGCGTGGGCCGGTCCGGGGCCGCGCGCGGTGAGTTGACGGACAGAGGTCCGTGAAAGGATAGTCGGCGCGTGAACGTGACCTTGGTGCTTGTGCAGCAGGATCAGAAGCAGCGGGAGATTCCGCTGCGCAAGCCGAGCGTCGTGATCGGGCGGGATGTCTCCAGCCAGATCAGGATCCCCTCCGACGCCATTTCTCGAAGGCACTGCGAGATCGTCCTGTCGGACGATGCGATCACGCTGAAAGATCTGGGCAGCAGCAACGGCACGTTCGTCAACCGCCGGCGCATCACCCAGACCGAACTGGCGCCGGGCGACGTCATCGGCATGGGCACAACAGTGCTGGTGGTCCGCATTGACGGCGAGCCCAAGTCGATCGATTCGGCCACAGCGCTTTCCATGATTCCGACGGCTGCGCCGCCGGCCGTTCCGGCCCGGAGCGCCGCGGCCGCCGGCCCGTCGCAGGGGAAGCCTTCCAGCATCCTCGACGACGATGACCTCGAGGCCGGCGGTTCGCGGGACGAACTCGAGGACAGTTCGCTTAGCGACTTCGACTTCCTCGACGACGAGGACGACGAGAAGGGTCAGCCGAAGCTCTGATCGAGTTCGCCCTGAGCGCTCAGGCGCCCTGAGCCTTTCCCTGCTCGCCGGGCGCGTCGATTTTCTGCGCCACGGGAGCCTTGACCATCGGGATGCGGATGCTCGTGGAGCACGCGCGGCACCGGACGGTCTTGCCGCGAGCCGTCGCCGGCACCGCCAGCACCTTCCGACAGGTGAGGTTCGGGCACATGATGCGGACGGTCTCCGGGTTCATGGGATGTTCTCGGATCGGCTGAGGCGTCGGCCGACTTCACCATGTACGGACCGCAGGGCCCGTCTTCCGTCGGCCTGCGCGGGCCGCCGGGTTTGCGGACGTCGGCTACGCTTTGACCCGCTCGCATGGCGACCCCGACGAAAGCCCGGTCCCCGATTGAGCCGCGCGTCCAGAACGTCGCGGGAACGTGCACGGCCGTTATCGGTCTGCAGTGGGGCGACGAGGGGAAGGGGAAGCTCGTTGACCTGCTCGCCGCGGAGCACGACGCCGTCGTCCGCTACAACGGCGGGGCCAACGCCGGGCACTCGGTGGTGATCGGGGGCGAGCGCTTCGCGCTCCACCTTATCCCGTCGGGGATTCTGTCCCCGGGCAAGCCGGCGGTCATCGGCAACGGCGTGGTGATCGACCCCGAGGCGTTGCTCAAGGAGATCGACGGTCTGAAGTCTCGGGGTGTTGACACGTCCGGCCTCGTCGTCTCGAGCCGCGCGCACGTCGTTCTTCCTTACCACAAGGCCGAGGACGCCATGCGGGAGGAGATGCTCAAGCCAGGCCCGGACGGCGGGCCCGGAGCCGAGATCGGCACGACTCGCCGGGGCATCGGGCCCAGCTACGCCGACAAGGTGCAGCGGGCTTCGGCGGTGCGGGTGGGCGACCTGCTCCGCAGGGACGTGCTCGCCAGCCGGGTCGGGCTTGCCTGCCGTCTGAAGGCCCCGCTCCTGAGCGCCGGGCCCGGGGGTTCGCCCGACCCCGCCACCACCGTTGACACGGCCTTGGGCTGGGGAGAGAGGCTGCGGCCGCTGGTCAGCGACACGACCTACCTGCTTCACGACATGCTCCGCGCAGGCCGGAAGCTGCTTTTCGAGGGGGCCAACGGGACTCTCCTTGACGTCGACCACGGCACGTACCCCTTCGTGACCAGTTCGAGCACGGGCGTGGCCGGGATCGCGTCGGGGACCGGGGTCCCGCCCTCGGCGGTCGGCCCCCTGGTCGGCGTCATGAAGGCCTATTCGACCCGGGTCGGCGGCGGGCCTTTCCCGACGGAACTGCACGACGCGACCGGGGACCGCATCAGGCAGCGCGGGCGCGAGTTCGGCACAACCACGGGGCGCCCCCGGCGCGTCGGGTGGCTCGACCTTGTCGCGGTTCGCTACGCCGCGATGATCAACGGGGCGACGTGCCTGGCGGTGATGCTCTTCGACGTCCTCGCGGGACTCGACGAGTTGAAGGTGTGCACGGCGTATGAGATCGACGGCGAGCGCACCGACCGCTTCCCGCCCGACGCTCACGACCTCTCGCGCGCATCCCCCGTCTTCAAGACACTCGAGGGATTCAGCGAGGAGATCACCGAGGCCCGCCGATTGGACGACCTGCCCTCCCGGGCCCGTCGCTACCTGGAGTTCATAGAGCAGTCCGTCGAGGTCCCGCTCGGATCGGTAAGCATCGGCCCCGATCGGCGGCAGACGATCCGTCTGCTCGTGTGAGCGCGGCACGGCGCGGAGCGAACATCGGGTCTCTCATCGACGCACGATTGGCCATGGAAACAAAGGCCGCAGAATCTCCGACGGCGCCCGACCAGGGACCCTTGCTCAGCCCCCCCCAGGGCAGCAGCGAAAGCCCCCGGGAGGCCGCGGCCAGGATTTGCGCCAGGTTCCCCGGGGCCGAGCCTTTGAGCCGCCTGCCGGACGTGCACCCCGGGCGCCTCCCCCGGCACATCGCGGTGATCATGGACGGGAACGGGCGGTGGGCGCTCGAAAGGGGTTTCCCGAGAGAGTTCGGCCACCGCAACGGAGCGCGGTCGGTCCGCGAGGTGCTCACCGAGTGCGGCCGCCTCGGCATCGACTACCTGACGTTGTACTCATTCTCGCTCGAGAACTGGAAGCGACCGCCCGACGAAATCGAAGCGCTCATGCGGCTGTGCGTGACGTACTGCGACGACGAGCGGGACGAACTGAAACGCCGGAACGTTCGATGCCGCGTCATCGGCCGGCGCGACGGGCTGCCTCCTGACGTTCAGTCCGCGATCGACGGGCTCGTGGAGGCGACCTCGAAGTGCACCGGCACGACGCTGGTGCTCGCGATCAACTACGCCAGCCGCGCGGAAATCGTGGACGCCGTCCGCGCGATCGCCCGCAAGGCCGCCGCGGGAACCCTTGTCCCGGATTCCCTGGACGAGCGGTCCTTTGAGGCGCACCTCTACACCGCCGGCATGCCCGACCCCGACCTTCTTATCCGGACGGCGGGCGAACTGCGGCTGAGCAACTACCTTCTCTGGCAGATCAGCTACGCTGAACTCTACGTCACGGACCGCCTGTGGCCGGACTTCGAGGTCGCCGACCTTCACGCGGCGGTCCGCGCGTACGCGGGTCGCAGCCGTACGTTCGGGGGACTGAAATGATCGATGGTGCGCGGGGAGAGCTCGTGCCCGGTGGTGAGGGAACCGCCGCCCATGCGTGACCGACTGGTGATGGGCCCGATCCTCGTCGCCGCGGTGATCGGGCTGCTGTGGCTCGAGCAGCGGTGGGGCGGAGCCGTGGTGCCGCCGGGGACCGTCATCGGTCTCGTCATGCTCGTCTTCACGTGGCTTGGCGCCGGCGAACTCGCGGTGATGGCCCGTGCCAAAGGTGTCGAAATTCCGTCCTGGCACGTTCGGCTGTGCGCGTTCGCGGGGCAGGCGGCCATGTTCATCGACCCGGCCGCCATCGGGAGCGCGCGGGGTGCGGCGGTGATCTGGGGGGCGGGCGTCCTCGTGCTCGCCGGCTCCATGGCGCTGCACGCCCGGCACCGCGACCCGAGGGGCGTTACCGCCGTGGTCGGCGTTTCGTTGCTGGCCTTCGTGTTCCTTGGGCTGGCGATGGGCGCCGCGTTCGCGCTGCGAAGAGAGCATTCGGCGTGGGTGCTGCTCTGGGTCGTGCTGACGGCCAAAGCGTGCGATATCGGCGCGTACTTCACGGGCCGGATGATCGGACGGCACAAGCTCATCCCCTGGCTCAGCCCGGGCAAGACGTGGGAGGGGCTGGCGGGCGGGGTGACGCTGGCGGCCGCCGTCGGGGGCGGCGGGATGTGGCTGCTCGAGAGGCTCACGGGCTCCGCGCCGCAATCGGCGGTCGCGGGGATCGCTTTCGGCGCGCTTGCCGCGCTGCTCGGGCAGGCGGGGGATCTCATGGCCAGTTTTCTGAAGAGGGATGCCGGGCTGAAGGACTCCGGCCGATCGATACCCGGCATGGGCGGAGTCCTGGACGTCATCGATTCGCCCCTCCTGGTCCTCCCGGCGGCGTATTGGTGGCTAGTCTTGGTGTCGGGCCGGTAGGTTCGGCCGGGCGTGCTACACTAGCCGAAGGGTGAAGTTTCGAGGCCGCCCCCGGAGTGCCCGATGGACGTGACGAAGCAACTGCTCGCGCTCTTTCTCGTCGAAAAGCAACTCCGAGGACTCCAGAGCCGGCTCGGGTCGGCCGACCGGTTCCTCAAGGAACAGACCACACAACTCGGCCAGATCGACGCGAAGCTGGGCGCGGCCGAGAGTCAGGCGCGGCAGATGCAGGTCCAGGTCAGCGATGCCGAAGGCGAGATGGCGCGCCTCGACGCCCGGATGGCCACGCTGCGGGCCCAGATGGACAAGGCTCAGACCAACAAGGAATACAAGGCCTTCCTTACCGAGCTGAACACCATGAAGGCCGAGCGTGACCGCGTCGAGGAAGGGGCGCTCGAGCAGATGACCAAGGCCGACACGGTCAAGGCGCAGATCTCCGAGCTCAGGGCGCTGAGGGAGGAACGTGAGAAGCTCCGCGCGGTTGCCGAGAATGAGCGGCGCACGCGCGAGTCGGAGATCTCCGGGCGATTGAGCGAGCTCCGGGCCGAGCGAGCCGCGGCGACCCAGGGCATCCCCAAGAACGCGCTCTCCCTGCTCGAGCGACTCCTTGAGACCCGCGGCGAAGAGGCCATGGCGGGCATCGAGGTCCAGGACCGCAAGCGCCACGAGTTCACCTGCGGCTCATGCCAGATGAGCCTGCCTGTCGAGACGTTCAGCGGGCTCATGAACAGCGGCAAGCTCACCACGTGCGTTTCGTGCGGCTGCATCCTCTTCATCGACGAGGAAGTCGCCAAGTCGATGCTGCCGGCGGCTTCCAAGCGCTGAACCGGTCAGCCGAAGAGCCCCTCCGGGCCCTCGTTCTCGACCTCGCGGTAGGCCAGGCCGAGGTGGTCGCACGCGGCCCTGGTGAGCGCCCGCCCGCGCCGCGTTCGCGCCAGGAATCCGAGCTGGAGCAGGTAGGGCTCGACGACGTCCTCGAGCGTGCCGGCGTCCTCGTTCATGGTGGCCGCGACGGTCTCCAGCCCGACCGGACCGCAGGAGTACGTGGTCCCGATGACCCGCAGGTACGCGCGGTCGAGTTCGTCGAGACCCAGGCCGTC
The DNA here is from genome assembly GCA_964500365.1 of uncultured Phycisphaeraceae bacterium. Taxonomy (GTDB): domain Bacteria; phylum Planctomycetota; class Phycisphaerae; order Phycisphaerales; family UBA1924; genus CAZCPB01. The sequence goes on along the minus strand of CAZCPB010000038.1, from coordinate 7,744 downwards.
AACACCCTCCAGCGAAAGGGCCGCGTCCACGGTCTCGGGGCACAGGGACCCACCTCGCTTCACCTGCGCAAAGTCGCGGCAGCGCCTCAGCAGGCGGTTCGCGATGCGCGGCGTGCCGCGCGCTCGGTCGGCGATGCGCCGCAGGGCGGCGCGATCGACAGGGGCAACCTTCAGGAGTTCGGCGCTGCGCGAGAGAATGGCGAGCAGGTCGTCGGCGCCGTAGTACTTCAGGTGGTGCACCAGCCCGAAGCGCGAGCGCAGCGGCGCCGAAAGCAGGCCGGCCCGAGTCGTGGCCCCGATGAGCGTGAAGGGCTTGCACCGGATCTGCACGGTCCGCGCGGCGAGCCCGCTGTCCACCGTGACGTCGATCCGGAAGTCCTCCATCGCCGGGTAAATGAACTCTTCGACCGCCACGGGCAGGCGGTGAATCTCGTCGATGAACAGCACGTCGCCGTGCTGGAGCTGCGTCAGCGCCGAGACCAGGTCCGTCCCGCGGGCGAGCGCGGGGCCAGAGGTCGCGATCACGCGGGTGCCGAGTTCGTTGGCGATGACGTGGGCGAGGGTTGTTTTCCCGAGGCCCGGTGGGCCGTGGAGGAGGACGTGCTCGAGCGGCTCGGACCTCGCCTTCACGGCGCGGATGGCGATAGAGATCCGCTCGACGAGGTCCGGCTGGCCCACGTACTGGTCGAGCCGTGCGGGACGCAGCGTCCAGTTGACCGGCTCGTCCTCGCCGGCGCGGGCGGTAGGGGAGATGAGGCGTTCCGTCGCCATGAGGCCGAGTGTACACGCCCCGGCGCCGTCACTTCATGGGCAGGTCTTTCGTCCGCCACAGCCGTACCAGACGGTCGAGCTCGATCGGCTCCCACACCATCCCGTCGGGCAGTTCCGTCCGGATCAGCTCGCCCGCGTCGTTGTAGAGCGAGACCTGGCGTGTCTTCTGAGGCTCGTCGGCGAAGGACGTGGTCAATCTCCAGAGGCCGGGCCTGTCCGCCGGCTGTTCGAGTACGTCGGTCCTCAGCTTGCACCGGCCGTCCCTCGACTGGAAGACATAGAAGCCGTACGTCGCCGGGAGCCTGGCCCCGATCAGCAATTGGGGAAGCAGGTACGACTCGACCTGCGAGATGTACGCCTCACTCTCGAACCGCGGCGAGAACACCTGCGGGTTCGGCTGCCCCGAGATCTCGGTCCGGACGGTCATGCTCAGGCCGTTGCGGGCGCCCGTCTCGGCCGTGGTGACGACCTTGCCCCCCTCCCGCAGCGCCTGCCTGATGGTCCACGCCTCCTCGTTCCGGTCGGCGGACATGAAGAAGAGCGATTCCATGTCCACGATCCGCGACGAACCGTCGAGGTACCGCGCGTCCACCTGCAGCAGGTAACCCGGCTGCCGATCGGCGGCGCTCCAGCGGCTCTTCGGGCGGGTCGGGTCGAGCTCGCCGCGCTGGCCCTCGTGGCACCGGATGCGCCGGTAGGCGATCTCTCTGGCGTCCGAATCGGCGGCCGTCGGCGCGGGGACGTAGAGCCGCTCGAGCCGGTCGTGGCGAACCGCGATGGCTTCCTTCATCTCGGTTGCGCCGACCCGCTCCAGGAGCGACATGCCCGCCTTGATGGCCAGCGCCCGCTGCGACATGACGGCGGACATGTCCTCGAAGCGCGCCGCCCCGGAGACCGTTTCGTACACCCCCTTCACGCGGGGGAACTCCGCTTCCGTGGTCGTGAGTTCGAACGCGACGAACCTGTTCGAGGAGACCTTCCAGAGCGTGTACCCCCTGACGATGGCGACGTCTTTGCCGACCTGCGGGAGCGCAACGTAAAACCGGAACGCCTCCAGATCAGGGCGCGACGCGTCGGTGACGAGACGGTCGATTTTTTCGAGCACGCGTCCGACCGTGCGGATCGTCGTTCCCTCTTCTTCGCCGTACCGGGACAGGAGCTGCTGGAGCGCCGCTTCCCCGGCATCGGTCACGGTCAGCTCCGCGTTGCTCGTGGCGGGCGTCCGCACGTCGATCCACCAGGTGGCATCCTCCGCCATGATCTGAAACGACGGCTCGCCCCCGGCCGTGGCCGACTTGAGGGTGGCCCGTTCCGGCACATAGAACGACAGGCCGGCCGACTCCACCCGGTAAGGGTCCGGCGACAGGACCGTCGCGCCGGGCCCCGACGAAACTCCGGTCGCGGGCTGTTGGCGGGCCCCGGGGGCAGTCTTTGCCGCTTGGGCGGCGCAATGCGAAGTCCAGCCCGGAAGGCCGGTCATCAGCCAAGCTATTCCCCCGGCCGCCGCGATCGAGCAGACCGACTTTCGCTTGCATCTCATCGGAACAGCCTCCTGGGACGTTCCCGTCCTGATGTGCGCCCGAAATCGGGGGCATGTTTCTGTATCGGCAGGCCGGACTCCTGGGACGTTTGTAAGCGTGGCGCGAATCCGCCGGTTGACCCGGCGTGAAAGCCCGCTACCCTTCCCGACTCTGAACCGCACGGTGTGCGTGCGGACGGGATGCCCTGTCAGCAAAGCGGGGCGGATGGGTGGTGAAACGCGATGACCGGCGGCAAGATCAGAATTCGCATGGAGGCGTACGACCACCTCGCCTTGGACGCTTCGGCCAAGGAGATCGTCGAGCACGCCAAGCGCACCAACGCGAAGGTCCGCGGGCCCGTCCCGCTGCCGACGCGCGTGGAGCGGTACACCGTGCTTCGCTCACCCTTCATCGATAAGAAGAGCCGCGAGCAGTTCGAAATCAGAACGCACAAGCGGATCATCGACATCATCGAGCCCAACGCGCGAACGGTCGAGGCTCTGAATCGACTCGTGGTGCCCGCGGGTGTTTTCGTGAAGATCAAGGCTTGATCGGAGTTTGTGCGGGTCGGCCATTTCGGCCGGCCCGCTGTGTTTGACGGGATGGAACGGCCATGGGTTTCGCGCTTCTCGGCAAGAAGATCGGCATGACTCGGGTGTACACCGAGAAGGGTGTCAGCACGCCCGTCACGGTCATCCAGGTCGGTCCCTGCGTCGTGACGCAGATCAGGTCGCCTGACAAGGACGGGTACGGTGCCGTCCAGCTCGGCTTTGAGGATGTCAAGCCGCGTAACTCGACCATCCCGCTCATCGGCCACGACCACAAGGCCGGGACCGGCCCCAAGCGGACGCACCGCGAGTTCCGCGTGACGCCCGAGGAACTCGGCCAGTACACCCTCGGGCAGGTGCTCACGGTCGAGAAGCTCGCCGGCCAGATGTACGTTGACGTCAGCGGCACCAGCAAGGGCAAGGGCTTCGCGGGCGTCATGAAGCGACACAACTTCAAGGGCATGGTCGCCAGCCACGGCACGGAGCGAAAGCACCGCTCGCCGGGCTCGATCGGCGGCCTGTGTTCGAACCGTGGCTTCGGCGGCGGCTTGGCCAAGGGCAAGAAAATGGCCGGCCACATGGGCGATGCCAAGGTCACGACCCGGAACCTCGACGTGGTCAAGATCGACGCCGAGAACAACCTGCTGCTCGTCAAAGGACCGGTCCCGGGCGCCAATCGCGGGACCGTTTCTATTCGTCCGTCCGTCCGTCTGTACCGTGGCAAGGCGAAGAAGGTCGCCGAGGCCGCTTCGAAGTAGGTCCTTGATCGCACACCCACGCCGCCCGCGGATCGGGCGGCCGGATTGAAAGGCAAAATCTCACGGGCGCGGCAGGAATCGCGCTCGCGGGGTCCGGAAGGTCGGGAAGCACTCCGCTCAACGAAACCGCCGGACGAGCACATCGAGGAGCGCCGGGAAGGTCCCGCCGCTCAGGACAGCCAAGTCGATTCCGAGCCGCCCCAATCGGTCGTGACGGGAGGCGAGCCGGATAGGCGAAACTCCACGCCGCACGCGGCACCCCGCGTCGGCGCGAAAGGCGTCGGACGAGGTAAGACACATGAATGTCCCCGTCTACAACATCGCCGGCCAAACAGTCGGCAGCATCTCGATCGACGAGCTGACGCTCGGCGGCGAGATCATCCCGAGCCTTCTCAAGCAGGCGTACGTCCGCTACCACGCCAACCTCCGCCAGGGGTCGGCGCGGACGCGCAATCGCCACCAGGTCGAGGGCTCGACGAAGAAGATTTACAAGCAGAAGGGCACCGGCAACGCCCGGCACGGCGACCGCAAGGTCAACATCTTCAAGGGCGGCGGCCACGGCCACTCGAAGAAGAAGACCCGCGAGGACTTCCGCCTCGACATGCCCAAGAAGATGCGGCGGAAGGCTAACCGCAACGCGCTCCTGGCGAAGCTGGTGGACAACGAGGTCCGGATCGTCGATCAACTCGAGTTCAGCGAGCCCAGGACTCGGGCCTTTTCCGACTTCCTGAAAGCCGTGAAGGTCGACGGCACGGCGCTGGTGGCCCTCGGCAGCGATGAGGGCAAGGTCCGCAACACGCGCCTCTCGGCCCGCAACGTGGACGGCGTCACCCTATGCCGCGCCGACCAGATGACCTGCTTCAACATGCTCAACCACCGCTATCTGGTGGTGGGCAAGCCCGAACTGGAGGCGTGGCTGAAGGGCCCGACCTCGCAGACGGGCAAGGACGCCAAGCTCAACCCGCTGGGGCGCAGCGCTGACGCCGCGGAGGTGAAGAAGTAATGGAAGCGCTCTACGTCATCAAGAAGCCGCTGCTCACCGAGAAGAACACGTTCGCGATGAACGAGCAGAGCCGGTACTCGTTCCTCGTCGACCGACGCGCCAGCAAGACCCAGATCAAGGCCGCGGTCGAATCGCTCTACGGCGTCAAGGTCGCGGGCGTGAACACCCAGGTCCGCAAGGGCAAGACCCGCCGTCTGCGGTACGGCGTTGTTGACGAGCCGACGACCAAGAAGGCCACCGTCCGGCTGCAGGAAGGCCAGAAGATCGAGTTGTTCTGACGCGAGCATGACGCGCCGTCGCGGCGCGAAGGAAACGACCGATGCCCATCCGCACCTACAAGAAGACCAGCGCCGGCCGACGCTTCGCGTCGGTCAACATGCACGCCGAGGTGACGAAGCACGCGCCGGAGAAGTCGCTCCTGGCCCCGCTCCCCAAGACCGGCGGTCGAAACCACCAGGGCAAGATTACGGCCCGCGGCATCGGCGGCGGCGTGAAGCGGATGTACCGCAAGATCGACTTCAAGCGCCGCGACCGCGACGGGGTCGACGGGAAGATCGTCGGGGTCGAGTACGACCCCAACCGGTCCTGCCACATCGCGCTCGTCGAGTACGCCGACGGCGTGAAGCGCTACATCCCCGCCCCGATGGACATCCAGGTCGGTCAGACGATCGAGACCTCGAGCACGGGGCCGGTCGAGCCCAACGTCGGCAACTGCATGCCCCTTCACCACATCCCGACCGGGCTGTCGGTGCATTGCGTCGAGCTCAAGCCCGGCGCCGGCGCCCAGATGTGCCGCTCGGCCGGGACCTACGCCCGCCTCACCAACAAGGAGGGCTCGCACGCGACGCTCGTGCTCCCCTCGGGCGAGATGCGGCGCGTGCCGATCGAGTGCCGCGCGACCATCGGGCAGATCGGGAACGTCGATCACCGGCTACGCCGGCTCGGCAAGGCAGGGATCACCCGCCTGATGGGCATCCGTCCGATCACGCGCGGCATGGCCAAGAGCCACCACGCCCATCCGCTGGGCGGCGGTTCAGGCCGCTCGAAGGGCAACCGGCCCCCCTGCGGGCCGACGGGCGTCCTGGCCAAGGGCGGCAAGACGCGCAACCGCAAGAAGCACTCCACGAACCTGATCATCCGCCGCCGCTCGAACTCGCGCGGCGTGGTGAGTTGAGCGAGGGCACCGCATGGGACGCAGCCTGAAAAAAGGCCCGTACGTCGACGAGAAGCTCTACCGCAAGGTGGAGGAGATGAACCAGTCGCGCCGACGCGAGCCGCTCAAGACTTGGGCGCGCCGCTGCACCATCGTCCCCGAGTTTGTCGGGCACACGTTCAAAGTGCACAACGGCCGGATGTTCCTCGATGTCTTCATCACCGAGGACATGGTCGGGCACAAGCTCGGCGAGTTCAGCCACTCCCGCACCTTCCGCGGGCACACGAACAAGAAGGAAGGCATCGAGGGAGGCGAGAAGTCAGGCGCGTCCGCTCCCAAGGCGGGCTGACCGGGATCGCGCGAGGCAGTCACCCGGGCGCCGTCGGCGCCCGATCGCAGAGGAACGAGCCGTGAAGCTGATGGCCGACAAACTCAAGAGCAAGACCGCCGAACGGGGCGTCACCGAGATGCAGCTCGCCCAGGCGGTCGAGCGGACGGGGCTCCAGGGCGACAAGGCCCTGGGGGCGGTCCGCAACTGGATGGCCGGTCGCCCGCACCCGACGCCCAAGCTGGCCGACGTGACCAAGCTCGCCGGCGTCCTGCGCTGCGCGCCCAAGGACATCGTCCGCTTCACCAGCCAGGTGCGCAACCACCGCGGCTCGCCCCGCAAGGCCAAGCTTCTGGTGGACCTGGTCCGCGGGCGGCATGTGGACGAGGCGCTCAACCTGCTGGCGTTCGCTCCGCAGCGGGCGGCCGTCAACGTCCGCAAGTGCCTCTCGGCGGCGATCGCCGACGCCGAGCAGAACGACGCGGACGTCACCAGCCTGTTCGTGACCGAGAGCACCATCGACGACGGCCCGCGCATGAAGCGCTTCCAGCCCAAGGACCGGGGGCGGGCCCACGCGATCATCAAGCGGTTCGCCCACATCACCATCGGCGTGGAAGAGCGCGCCAAGGGCGACAAGAAGGGACGGCGCTGATCATGGGACAGAAGACTCACCCCTTCGGCTTCCGGCTCGGCGTGACCGAGGCCCACCGCAGCCGCTGGTACGCGCCCAAGGCGCTCTACGGCGAACTGCTGGTCGAGGACGAGAAGATCCGCCGCTTCATCGACAAGCGCCTCAACCGCCGCCCCCCCAGCGCCGCGGTCTCGGACGTGCACATCGAACGCACCCGCGAGGAGCTCAAGGTCATCATCAAGACCGCCCGGCCCGGCCTGGTCATCGGGCCCAAGGGCGCCGAGGTCGACCGGATGACCGAGGAACTTCAGTACATGACCGGCCGCAAGGTCGCGATCTCGATCATCGAGATCAAGAACCCCGATCTCGACCCCAAGCTGGTCGCCGAGTCGGTGGCCGAGCAGCTCGTCAAGCGTGCCGCGTTCCGGCGTGTGGTGAAGTCGCGGGCCGAGGCCGTGATGACCGCCGGCGCCAAGGGAATCAAGATCCAGCTGGCCGGGCGGCTGGGCGGGGCCGAAATGAGCCGCACGCTCGACATCCGCCTCGGGTCGCTGCCCCTCTCGACCCTCCAGGCCAACATCCAGTACGGTTTCGCCGAGGCCAGAATGTCCTACGGCATGATCGGCTGCCAGGTCTGGATCTACAAGGGCATGTACACGACGGAGAAGACCGAGGAAGAGAGCGACGCGGCGGGCGGGCGCGCCCGGGCCCGCGGACGGAAGTGAGCCCGGGACGCGGGGCGGTGGTGGGCGGACGGAATGGCTGTGGAGTGTGACCGATGGCGTTGATGCCCAAACGAGTGAAGTACCGCAAGGAGATGCGCCGGGTGCGCCCGCGCAAGGCGACCAAGGGCAACTACGTCGCCTACGGCGACTACGGCCTGCAGGCGCTCGAGGGCTGCTGGCTCAAGGGCACGCAGATCGAGGCCGGCCGCATCGCGGCGATGCACTTCGTCAAGCGCGAGGGCAAGCTCTTCATCCGCGTCTTCCCGGACAAGCCGATCAGCAAGAAGCCGCTGGAGACCCGGATGGG
>CAZCPB010000037.1:0-21151 GCA_964500365.1 uncultured Phycisphaeraceae bacterium | reverse complement strand
TCGCCGCGCTCCCGCTCGCTGGCCGCCGCGTGCCACGTCGTCGCCGCCGCCGTCGGGCGCGGCGCACCGACGACCCCCGACCAGCCGCCCGCCGCGCGCGACCCGCTCCCCTCCTGGAACGAGGGTGCGCCACGCGCGGCGATCACCGACTTCGTCGCCCGCGTCACGAAGCAGGGCTCCCCCGACTTCGTCCGGCCCGAAGAGCGCATCGCCGTCTTCGACAACGACGGCACGCTCTGGTGCGAGCAGCCCGTGTACTTCCAGCTCTTCTTCGCGGCAGACCGCGTCAGGGCCCTGGCCCCGGACCACCCGGAGTGGAAGGACAAGGACCCCTTCAAGTCGGTCCTCGCCGGCGACCTCAAGTCGGCGCTCGCCGGGGGCGACAAGGCCGTGCTCGAGTTGATCGCCGCGACACACGCCGGCGTCACCACCGACGAGTTCGGATCGCTCGTCCGCGAGTGGATCGCCCGCGCCGAGCACCCCACGTACCGCAGGCCGCTGCTCCAGTGCACCTACGCGCCGATGCGGGAACTCCTCGACTATCTTCGCGCGAACGAGTTCAAGACCTTTATCGTCTCTGGCGGCGGGATCGAGTTCATGCGGCCGTGGACCGAGCGCGTCTACGGAATACCCCCCGAGCAGGTGATCGGCTCGAGCGCCAAGCTCGCGTACGAGGTGAAGGACGGCACGCCCGTCCTCGTGAAGCTCCCCGAGGTCGGCAGCATCGACGACGGGCCTGGCAAGCCCGTCAACATCAGCCTCCACATCGGGCGTCGCCCGATCCTCGCCTTCGGCAACTCCGACGGCGACTTCCAGATGCTCGAATGGACCACCGCCGGCGCGGGCCCGCGCCTCGCGCTCCTCGTGCACCACGATGATGCGCAGCGCGAGGTCGCCTACGACCGCGATTCGCACATCGGGAAGCTCGACAAGGGCCTCGACGCCGCCGCGTCCCGCGGCTGGGTGGTCGTCAGCATGAAGCGCGACTGGGAGCGGGTCTTCTCCTTCGAAAAATAGACCGTCCCCGGGCTTCCGAATGGACCCCGTGCCGCATCCCGGGTACACCATGCCCCGTGATCATGTTCGCGGCCGACACCCCGCAGGGCTCCCTCGACTCGTGGGCCTCCGTCACGCTGCTGGTCGCCAACTGGTCGATCCGCGTCATCCTCGGCCTGCGGATCATCATGCGCCGCACGCCCGTCTCGACCACGCTGGCGTGGCTCCTCATCGTCCTCTTTGTCCCGCTCCTCGGCCTTTTCCTCTACCTGCTGGTCGGCGAGAACAAGCTGGGCGCCCGCGGGGCCCGGCGCGCCGCCGACCTGCGGGCCGACATTGAATCCAAGGCCCTCGCCCTCTGGAAAGCCGCCCACGACGACTGGGCCGCCAAGGGGGCCAGCTACATCATGCTCGCCAAGCTCGGCACCGCCGTCAGCGGCCTGCCGCCCCTCCGCGGCAACGAACTCACGCTGATCGGCGACGCCCACGAGATGCTCGAGCGCCTCGTCGAGGACATCGACGCCGCCCGCGGCCATTGCCACCTGACCTTCTACATCTGGATGCCGAAGAGCCGCGGCATCGCCGTCGCCGAAGCGCTGATCCGCGCCGCCGAGCGGGGCGTGACCTGCCGCGTGATCGTGGACGCGGTGGGCGCCCGCGCCTTTCTCGGGTCGGACCTCCCCGGCCGCCTCCGCGCCGCGGGCGTGCGGGTCGCCGAGGCGCTGCCCGTGCGCTGGTACCGCGTGCTCCTGGCGCGGGTGGACCTGCGCAACCACCGCAAGCTCGCGGTGATCGACGGGCACATCGGCTACTGCGGCAGCCAGAACCTCACCGACGAAACCTACCGCCCTCAGATCCGCAAGAAGAAGAAGCGGCCCTGGCTGGACGCGACGGTGCGGATGCGGGGGCCCGCGGTCACGGCGCTCCAGACCGTCTTCCTCTCCGACTGGCTCCAGGACGGGGACGAGAACTTCGACACGATCGAGCCGTTCCTCCAGGCGTGCGCGCCCGCGGGCGACAGCGTGGCCCACGTGATCCCCTCGGGCCCGGGCTCGCAGACCGCGGCGGTGCACCAGGCGTTCCTCACGCTGCTGCACTCGGCACGCGAGCGCATCGTGATGAGCACGCCCTACTTCATCCCCGACGAGGCGACCGAGTCGGCCCTGCTGAACGCGGCGCTGCGGGGCGTGGACGTGACGCTGATCATCCCCGAGCGGCTGGACGCGCCGCTGGTCGCCGCCGCGGGCCGCGCACACTACGAGGACCTGCTCGAATCCGGGATCAAGATCTTCGAGCACCAGGCGAGGCTGCTCCACGCCAAGACCGCGACCGTGGACGGGCGGGTCGGGCTGGTGACCAGCGCGAATTTCGATGCGCGGAGCTTCTACCTGAACTTCGAGACCTCGGTCTTCGTCTACGACGAGCCCTTCACGCGCGAGCTGATGCGCCTGCAGAAGCAGTACATCGCCGAGAGCCGGGAACTGTTCCTCGACGAGTGGCGCCGGCGGTCCGTGCTCCGCAAGCTGGGCGACAACGTCGCGAAGCTGTTCGGGCCGTTGTTGTAGGTGCTTCGTGCTGCGTGGGGGATTCGCACGCGATCAGAAGGGAGCGTCGGACCGGAACTCGACCCGCCGCTCCGAGCCCGGCTCCCTGAACGAGAGCCCCGCCGCGTGGAGCATGAGCCTCTCCCCGGGCCGCCCCGAGCCGTACAGCACATCCCCCACGATCGGGGCCCCGAACCCCGCCGCGGCGTGCACGCGGATCTGGTGCGTGCGCCCCGTCAGCGGCTCGAAGAGCACGCGCGCTCGGTCGATCTCGCGGGCCAGCACACGCCACCGGGTCACCGCCGCGCGTCCCTGCTCGCGGTCCACGACCTGGAGCGGCCGGCGCGTGATGTCGGCGCGCAGCGGCAGGTCGATCACGCCCGAATCGCCGCGGACTTCCCCCTCCACCAGCGCGATGTACTGCTTCACCACCTCGCGCCGCTCGAACTGCCCCGACAGGTCGCGCTGCGCCTCCTCGTCGAGCCCGAAGACCAGAAGGCCCGACGTCTCCATGTCGAGCCGGTGAACGACCAGCGGGCCGCGCGCCCCCGGGAACATCGCCCGCACCCGCGCCGCGGCACAGTCCTGCTTGGCCTCGCCCTTGCCCGGCACCGACAGCATTCCCGCGGGCTTGTCCACGACCGCGTACCGCTCGGTCCCATGGACCACGCGGGGGACCTCGCCGGAGCGGAAGACTTCGCTCACGACAGGACCGGCTTCATGCCCAGCGCCCGGCGCAGGTCGGCGATCTGGCCCGTATGGCAGCCGTTGTGGTAGATCATCCGCAGCCCCGCCGCCCACGCCGGGATGGTTGCCTGGCCCCACGCCACCTCGCGATCGAGGTCCGCATCATCCGCGCGCCGGAGCGTCGCCGCGATCCGCTCGCACCCGTTGGCGTAGATCTCGACGCACCGCGCCATGGACGGGTACCGCCCCGCGTCCGGCGTCGGCGTCGATCCGAAGCACACCGACTCGGTATCGAACCGATCTCGCGGCCGCGGCACGCCCGGGCTCGCCGACTTGGAATCGAAGAAATCGCTCTCGCTGGGCCCCTTGCCGTCGATCTTTTCCGCGCAGCGATGCATCGTGAGAGCCAGGTGCCCGAGGCACCACGCGGCGTGGTTCGGCAGGCCCGGCGCTTGCCTCGTGTGGTTGGTATCGTCGAAACCCGCGAGGTAGCGGGCCAGCAGGTGGCGCGTGTTCAGAATCCCTTCGGCGATGGCGTCGCGTCGGTCCATGGCGGCCTCCGGGCGTCAGCGTACCACGGCGCGCACCGGTCAGCGGGAGGGCCGGACCGGCTCTTTCATCATGACCTGGCGCTGGACGAGCACCCAGAACTCCTCGACGAACTCGGGGTTGATCGTGGCGACCCCGTTGAGGTACGTCTGTACGCGCACAGTGGAGCGCGCGCGACCGGCATCGCTGACCAGGGCGCAGAGGTGGTGCACGTCCGGAGGCACGGTCGCCTGCCCGCGGCTCAGGATCGCGATCAGGATCTTGCGCCCGTCGGAGTGCTCGACGAGCTTGTAGCCGGTCAGGATGCCCGCGTCGGAGTCCGACACGCGGGCCGAGTACCCCGCGTCGAACATCGCGTTGGTGACGGCGTTGAACGCGCGGTCGGGCGCGGCATCGACCTCGCGCGCCTGGAGGGCCTCGATCTGCGTGCCGCTGAGGGGCGGGCTCCCGGCGCAGCCCGCGCCGAAAACGGCAGCCAACGCCGGCATCGCGCGCATTCTCACGTCGCACCCCCCGCCCGCAGCGCGGGCGCGACCAGGGGCTGGCCGGACCCGAGCGCCTTCCTCTCGAGCTCAGCCGCCCACGCGCGCACGCGCTCCTCGTCGGCGATGCGCACCCCGTTCTGCCGGACCTGAATGCGGACGCGCGCACGCGTCGGTCCGGCCTCGCGAACGTACACGACGGCCTCGCCGGGCCAGATTTCGCCGAAGAGCGCGGTCATCGGCTCGGGCTTGTGGGCCGGCGGGGCGGAACGCGCGCCGCGGATCACGCCCGCCGCGGAGTCGGAGACCAGGATCACGTAGCCCCGGTCCATCATGCTCTGGGCGACCAGCGCGAACGTGTGCGGGGCCGGCGCCTCGATGGTGCGCGCCTCGATCGCTTCCCATTGCGAGGGCGAGAGGTTCGGCTCCATCGGCGCGCACGCGCCGAGCGTGAGCACTCCCGCCGTCACGAGCGCGGAGCGCCGCATGTTCACCGCCCCGTGCCGCGCGGCGCGGCAGGTTGGACGGGCTGGGACGTCAGGCGCTGCTCGATCAGCCGGAAGAAGCGATCCGTCTCGCCCTTGTCCACCTGCTGCTGCCCGCCGACGAGGGTGCTGACGCGGACCGAGGTCCGGCGCGCCGTCGCCGAATCGATCTTGATCTGCACGCCATGCCCGAAGTGCTTCTGGGCCGCGATCAGCCCGCCGCGCTTGTCCGAAGCCGTGACGCCGTACCCGGCGTCGAAAATCGCGTCGATGACCGCGGCAAAGGTCTGGTCGTACGATGCGTCGAAGTCACGGACCTGGAGCGCGTTCAGCTCGGTCTGCGAGTACTTGACGTCGCCCGCGCACCCGCCAAGCCCGCAGCCGCCCCACGCGCACGCCGCGCCGATCGCCGCCGCCGCGCCCCATCGCGCCATGGTCGCCACCCTCCGGCCGCGCCTCCGCGGCAACAGGCTCAGAACTTCGTCGAGTTCAGCCGGTAGTCGATCACCGTGTCGCGCGTGTCGAAGTAGATGATCAGGATCGTCGATTTCGAGGATGAACGCACGCGGTCGCCGCCCGTGCCCGCCAGCAGCACGGTCAGGTATCCCGACTGCTTCTCGTAGTCGTAGCTCGTCTTATCGTACGTCCAGATCTGCCGGTCGTCCCGGTGCGTGACCATGTCCGGTGGTCCGAAGACCTCGAGGATCTCGGCCTGACGGGTCTGCCCCTTGGCGATCTTGAGCTTCACCACGCCCGGCGTCAGGTTGCTCTTGGCCGCGTCGTCGCTCGACGATGTGGCGCAGCCGGGCAATCCGAGGCAGGCGCCGGCCAGCACGCACGAGAACACGACACCGGAAACTCTCATGGGGAGCCCCCTACGCTTGAACGCTCATGCGCTGAGCCTACCAGACTCGCGACAGCCACATAGATTTTAGGCTTCTGTACCCCACTCGACGCCAGGAGTTGACCGCATGCCCTTGGATTTCGCAGCGTTCGCCGCGATCATGGCCGCCGTCGCCGCCTCGGATCCCCCGGCCGCCGAACCGTTCCTCGGCGCCCCGGTCCAGCTCACCACCCGCGACAAGTTCGTGAAGGCCGGCGAAGCCTACTTCAGCCCCGATGCTCGCTTCGTCATCTTCCAGGCCGTGCCCGTACCGCCAGCGGGCGAGGAGCCCTCGCCCTTCTACGCGATGTTCCTCGGCGAGCTGAAGCGCGATGCCGGCGGACGCATCACCGGCCTCTCGGAGACGCGCCAGATCTCGCCACCGGCCTCGGCCAACACCTGCGGGTGGTTCCACCCGACCGACCGTGCCCGCGTCCTGTACGGCTCGACGCTCGATGCGCCCTCCGAGGTCCAGCCCTCGGGCTTCCAGGTCGGCACCCGCAACTACCGCTGGCAGTTCCCGGCCGAGATGGACATCGTGACCCAGACGCCGATCTGGCTGGCGCAGGCCTACGGCCTCAAGCCCGGCGTGGACTGCGGCACCGACCACCTCGCGCACCCGGTCTTCACACGCGACGGGTACGACGCCGAGTGCTCCTACTCGAACGACGGCCGCTTCATCCTCTACACGCACGTCGAGCTCAAGTCGCCGGAGGCCGGCGCGCCCCGCGTCCCGGACGCCGACATCTGGGTCCACGACACGCGGACCGGCAAGCAGCGCCCGCTGGTCGTCGCCCCCGGCTACGACGGCGGGCCCTTCTATTCGCCCGACAACACGAGGATCACCTACCGCTCCGACCGCAAGCGCAACGACAAGCTCCAGGTCTTCATCGCGACCCTCAAGCTCGACAACGACGGCGTGCCCGTCGGCGTCATCGACGAGCGCGCGATCACCGACAACGACGAAGTAAACTGGGCGCCCTACTGGCACCCCTCCGGCGCGTTCCTCATCTACGGCAACAGCGGGCCCGACCACCGCAACTACGACCTGTGGGCAAGCCGGGTCGGCGACCGCACGCCGCCCGGCGGTGCCGCGCCCGCCGATTCACCGGCAACCCAGAGAACCCGCGTCACCACCGCCGCGGGCGCCGACATCCTCCCGGCGTTCAGCGCCGACGGGAAGTGGCTCATGTGGACGAGCCAGCGCGGCCCGAAGACCGAGGGTGAAGACAAACCGTCGAGCCAGCTGTGGGTGGCCGAGTGGAAGGGCGGGGCGAGCCCGGCCGGATCGCCCTGACCGGACGGCTCACTTCGGCGAACGCCGCGCCTTCCGTCGAACCGTCCCGCGACGTGACCCGCGCGGGCCGCGCGCCGCCCTCTTCTTCCTCCCCGCCGCCACCGGATGCCGCGGCTCGTACAACCCGACCTCCCCCGCCCCCGGCATCCTGAACGCCGTCACCAGCCCGTACCCCTGATCGCTGATCGGCTTCGTGAACCTCACGCCCTTCTTCTTCAGCGCCGCCACCGTCTTCTTCACGTCGTCGCACATGAAGTACAACTCGTGCCGCTCGGCCTCTCCCTCCGCCGGGTGCGCGCCGAGTTCCGCGGGCGGGGCCGCGAAGATCAGCCACCCCCCGCCCGCGTCCACGTGCGCGAACCCCAGCACGTCGCGCATGAACGCCCGTGCCGCGTCGGCGTCCTTCGCGTAGAACATCGCGTGCAGACCGTTGATCACGGCGAGTCCTTTCTTCAGGAACGCCCATCCTACCACAACGCCCGCGCCCCTCGCCCGCGTGAAGCGCCCCCGGGCCGCCCGACGTATCCTTCTGCATGATCTCGCGCTGCACGCGGACGCTCCTCACGGGTCTCATCGACTACGCGGGGCTCTTCCCCCCGGCGCGACTCTCGATGCAGAGCGCCTGCGAGGAGTACGCCCGCCACGCGATCTCCGAGTTCGACTGGGCGCTCGGCCGGTTCATCTGCCCCGTGTCGCGCCTCGCCGAGTTCGAGAAGCACGCCGCGCTCCTCCTCCCCGGCACCGCCGCCACCAGCGGCTACCGCGAGCGCGCCGCCGGCGAGGCCTGGCGCATCTCGGCACTCATCGACGGCGGGGACGTCGGCGCCATCCGTGCCGCGCTCGACGCCATCGACTCCTTCAACGCCGCGCACTCGCGCGAGGAGAACGGCCTCGCCACCGTGGACATGATCGAGCTCAAGGCCACCTCCCCCTCCTTCATCGACGGCGCGATCGACCTCATCCCCGAGGACCTCTTCCCCTTCTTCGAGTTCCCCGTCTCCGGCGACTGCCGCGGCTTCGTCGCCGCCCTCGCCGGCAACGCCGCCGCCGCCAAGGTCCGCACCGGCGGCCTCTCCCCCGACGCCATCCCCGCCACCGCCGACCTCGCCGCGTTCCTCCACGCCTGCGCCCGCGCCGACGTGCCCTTCAAGGCCACCGCCGGCCTCCACCACCCCGTCCGCTCCGAGCTCCCCCTCGACTCGACGCCCCGCGCCCCCGTCGGACTCATGCACGGCTTCCTGAACATCTTCGTCACCGCGGCGCTCGTCAAGGTGCGCGGCATCGACGAGCCCCTCACCCGCAAGGCCATCGACGACCGCGTCGAGGGCAGCTTCCGCTTCAGCGAGACCCAGGCCGGATGGCACGAGCACTCCGTGGACAGCGCCGAGCTGGCCAGAGTCCGCGAATCCTTCGCCCTCTCCTTCGGCTCCTGCTCCTTCGAGGAGCCCCTCAACAACCTCCGCGAGCTGGGAATGCTCTGAATGGGCCCCCGGTTCTCGGGCTTTTCTCGGGAATCTTCCCCAGACCCGGAAGCGTCGCTCCGCCGGACCGATACGAATAGAACAAGGGGCGAGCGCCGAGCGTCAAACCATCGCGAACGCTCGGCCGAACCCGGGATCCCGCAGCGCCGCAAGACGCAGGCTCGACATGGTCAACAAGATCGAACAGGACCACCAGCGCTTCCGCCAGATCGTGCGCGGCAAGATCCGCCGCGATCTGCGCCGGTTCCTCTCGCGCGGCGACCTCATCGGGCGCGAGGGCCGACGCTACGTCTCGATCCCCGTCCACGACATCGACATCCCCACCTTCCGCTACGGCGACAACACCGGCGGCGTGGGCATGGGCGAGGGCGCCGAGGGCCAGGGCGTCGGGCAGGGCCAGGGCGGCGAGGCCGAGGGCCAGCACCTCCTCGAAGTCGACGTCTCCCTCGAGGAACTCGCCGACATCCTCGCCGAGGAACTCCGCCTGCCCCGCATCAAGCCCCGCGGCCACCACCGCCTCACCACCATCCGCGACAAGTACTCGGGCATCCGCCCCGTCGGCCCCGCCTCCCTCCGCCACTTCAAGCGAACCTACCGCGAAGCCCTGAAGCGCCAGATCGCGATGGGCCTCTACGACCCCGGCCGTCCGATCGTCGTCCCCATCCGCAGCGACCTGCGCTTCCGCACCTGGAACGAGGTCAAGAAGCCCCAGTCCAACGCCGCGATCGTCTACATGATGGACGTCTCGGGCTCCATGGGCGACGAGCAGAAGGAACTGGTCCGCCTCGAGGCCTTCTGGATCGACACCTGGCTCCGCCGCAACTACGAGGGCATCGAGAGCCGCTACATCGTCCACGATGTGCGCGCACAGGAGGTGGACAAGAAGACGTTCTTCAGCGTCAAGGAGGACGGCGGCACCCGCATCAGCTCGGCCCTGGCGTGCTGCCGCGAGCTGCTCAAGGCCCACTACGACCCCGCCGACTGGAACATCTACCTCTTCCACTTCTCCGACGGCGACAACTCCAGCGACTCCGACAACCGCCTGTGCGTCCGCATCATCGACGAGGACCTGCTGCCCGTGTGCAACATGTTCGGCTACTGCCAGGTCACGAGCTCCTACGGCAGCGGCAGTTTCATGAACGTTCTGCACGAAGCCTTCCCCAGCGGCGCGCCCGACGAGCAGGGCCCGCGCCTGATCACGAGCAAGGTCAACGGGCGCGAGGACCTGTACGAGTCGCTGAGGACGTTCTTCAAGGTCGGACGCTGACAGCCCGGAATCCGCGTTCGGCCGCCGACCGAAACTACAATCGCAGCGTGGTATTCTTCGCCTTCTACGCCGGCCTCGTCTGGTACGGCGCCCTCAAGCGCCGGCGCCATGTCCTCGGCTTTGTCTACACCCTCCTCGGTGTCCTCGGCGTCGCCGTGGTCGGCTACTTCCACTACCTCATGAACATCTGGACCAACGGAGCCCTCTGCCTCCCCGTGCTCCAGTCCCTCCTCTACCCCTTCGGCGGCCTCATCCTGTGCATGGGCGTCTTCCTCGCGTGCCTCCCGCAGAAGTATTCCGGCACCCGCTGCCGCGCGTGCGGCTACGACCTGCGCGGCCTGGAAACCGACGACCGCGTCTGCCCCGAGTGCTCCACGCGCCACGTGCTCTTCCACGGCGCCGGCGAGCCCTGCCGCGGCTGCCGCGCGCCGATCAGGGCCCGCGGCTGGGATCAGGCGGTGTGCGCCGTGTGCGGCACGGTCTACCTCATGATCGGCAAGGCCCGCGGCGACGTGCCCGGCTTCGACCGCGAGGAAAGCCTCCGTGAGTTCGATGCGCCCCCCGAGCCGCCGGCGCGGATCTCGATGTCCGAACGCCTCCGCCGCTGGTCAGCCTCGCGCCCAGCGGTACAGCGCCCCCAGAAGCAGCACCAGCGCCGGGATCCCGAGGATCACGAGCAGGCGGACCAGCCGGAGCTGCGAGCCTGAGATCTCGGCCACCAGCGGCACCGCCAGCGCGCCCGGGCTGGCCGCGATCAGTTCGTCCCGGCGCGCCAGCCAGTAGACGCTCGCCTCCAGCAGTTCGAGGTTCCCCGGCGTCGCGTCCACGATCCGCCCGTCCACGCGGATCGCCTCCGCCCGGTCGTCGACGAACCACGTGTTCGCCCCCACCACCACGCAGCGCAGGCCCGCGCCCCCCGCGCCGCGCCGTTCCACCGCCGCCGCCACGATGTACTCGTCCCGCTGCTGGTCGCGCGCCGCGTCGAACGAAGGCTGCTCGGGCGCCAGCTCCGGCCGCGATCGCTGCACCCACAGGTTCGACCACTGCGACTCGGCCCAGGTCTCGGGCGAACCCGGGATGGTGAACAGCGCGGCCGGCTCGGCGCCGCCCACCGGCGACAGGCTCAGCGCGACCGGCCACTCGGCGTACAGCGTCTGCCCCTTCACCGCCCGCGCGATCGCGTGCCCGCTCTCGACGGCCCGCGCCGCGCCCTCCGGCACCGCGAACCTCCCGGCCGGCCCGATCCGCTCGCGGAAGATCGGGCGCGCCGTGTCGGCCTTGATGCCCAGCGCCTCCAGCGGCGCCGCGACCGGGTCGGCCTGCCCGTACCCCGCCAGCACCGACGGGTTCAGCGACACCAGCAGAGACGCGTCCCGCTCGATCAGGCGCGTCACCGTCTCGCCCAGCCGCTTGGCGCGCTCGACGCCCGTCGCCTCGCCCCCGGGGCCCGAGCCCGCCGCGGTGTTGGGCGCGAGCGTCACGTACACGACGGGGCGCGAGCCGTCGGGGTTGAGCCGCGCAAGGCCCCGCGCCTCGCTCTCGACCGCGCACGCCCACTCCACCACGTCGATCGACCGCATCGACAGCCGCTCGAAGACGCGGTTGAAGCGGTGCGCCAGCTCGAAGAACGCCCGCGGCTCGGCGTGCAGCAGCACCACGATCGGCTTCACCGGCGTCCCCAGCGACGAGACCGCCGAGCCCAGCAGCTCCTCCGCACGCCGCCCCAGGTCGGCACGCGCCACGCCCGTCGCCTCCAGCCACGCCGCGGGCGGGAAGAGCGAGGTGAACTCGACCGCCGTCATCCCTTTCCCCGGCGGCCCGATCACGAGCACCGCCGCGCCCTTCGAGACCGCGTCGGCGACGCGCCGCAGGTCCGGACGCGCCATCCGCAGCGCCGGCTCGAGCGCCAGCGCCGCGCCGTCGCGCGCCGCGCCGATCGCCCCGGGCAGCGGCGCGGCACGGTCACGGGCCCCCGGCGAGAGCGTCCCCGCGAGAGACTCGATCTGCTTGACCAGAGACGAGAGCTGATCGATGACCGGGCTCATGGAGTCCCGCAGGACCGCCGCCGCGCGATCGGTGGCCGGCGCGGGCACGCCGCGCACGGCCGCGCGGAGCGGCTCCTCCGTCGCCGCGCCCGCCGCGCGGAGGTCCTGCGCCGCGACCCGCGCCCCGGCCGCGAGGTCGCGCAGCCCCGCCACCGTCCGCTCGTACGACGGCGTGTCGGGCGTGACCGCCTCGCGGACACCGTCGAGCGACGGCGAGAGCGTCCCCTCGAGGAACACCGCGAGCGCCTCGGCCCCGGCCCGGGCCGCCCCGATGATCTTGACCTGCGACTCGATCATCGCCCGGTCACGCTCGGCGAGGTCGGCGACGAGCGCGTCGAACTCCCCCTGGCCCTCGGCGCTCCCCGCGTCGATCGTCGAGACGCTCACGCGCGCCGACGCCCGCCGGAACTGGTCCAGCACGTCGAAGACCCGCTCGCGCGCCCGCGGGTCGGCCCCGCGCAGGTCCCCCGCCACCACCACGCGGTACGGCCCGTCGAGCCCCGAGAGCACCGCCAGCGTGCGCGGCGAAAGTTCGTGCTCCCCCGTGGCCGTCACGTCGAACCGCGCGCCCACGCGCCCCGCGATCACGTTGGCCACCAGCACGATCGCCGTGACCGCCGCGAGCGCGAGCAGCGCCCACCCCGCGGCGCTGAACCGCCGCGCCGACGGCGACGCTCCCGCGGGCGCGCTCACCTCCACCTCCGCGACTGCAGGCAGAGCGCCGCCAGCGTGACGAACCACGCCGAGGCCCCGAGAAAGAAGACGATGTGCGACGTGTCGATCACGCCCTTCGCGAAGTCGTCCAGGCGCGCCCGGATCGACACGGCCCCGAGCACCGGGCGCGCCCACGCGGGGACCCGCTCCAGCGAGACCAGCCCCGCCGTGACGATCAGGAGCAGCAAAAACAGCGTCGCCAGGAACGCCAGCGTCTGGTTGGCCGTCAGCGACGAGACCAGCAGGCCCACGGAGAGGTACAGGGCCCCGACCAGCGCGAGGCTGAGGTACCCCGCGACGATCGGCCCCGCGTCCGGGCGCGGGTCGGAGAGCGAAACTAATATTACAACATGGATCAGCGTCGGCACGAACATGAGAACCAGGAACGCGCACGCACCGAGGTACTTGCCCGCGATCACCGCCGCGTCGCTCACCGGGCTCGTCAGCAGCGGCTCGATCGTCCCCGAGCGGTACTCCTCGCTCAGCAGCCGCATCGAGACCGCCGGCACCACCGGCAGCAGCACCCACCCCGACACCGCGAAGAACATCCGCATCGTCGCCGCCTGCCCGGGGACGAGGATCACCAGCGAGAAGACGCACCCCGTCAGCAGCGCGTACAGCGCGATCACCACCCACCCGACCGGCAGGCGGAAGAGCGACGAGAGCTCGCGCGACGCGATCGCCAGCGTGGTCCTCATGCCGCGGCGCTCCGCGCCGGCGCCCGCGCGGGCTCCGCGCCGCCCGACCCTTCCAGCAGTTCCAGGAAGACCTGCTCCAGGCTCGGCGCCCGGCTCACCAGCGTCCGCACCACCCACGCCCGGGCCCGCGCCATCTCGGCGATCTCCTCGCGCACGTCCCTCGCGCCCCGACCCCGCACGCGGAACGCGAGCCACCCCGGGTCGGGATCGGGCAGGCGCTCGACCGACGCCGCGCCCTCGATCGAGCCCAGGAGCGAGCGGATCACCTCGTCCGCGTTCTCGGGCGCGACCGGCCTCTTGATCTCGACCTCGCACGGGACCGCGCCGCCCGAGCGCGACGCCAGCTCGCGCACCGTCCCGTCGGCCCGCACCTGCCCGCCCGCGATCACGATCACGCGGTCGCTCAGCCGCTCCACCTCGCTCAGGACGTGCGAGCTGAAGAGCAGCGTGCGGTCCTGCGCCAGCTCGCGCACCAGCTTCCGCGTCTCGCCGATCTGCGTCGGGTCCAGCCCGTTCGTCGGTTCGTCCAGCACCATCACCGGCGGCTCGTGCAGGATCGCCGCGGCAAGGCCCACCCGCTGCCGGTACCCCTTGCTCAGGACGCCGATCCGGCGGCCCCGCACCTCGCCAAGCCAGCACCGCTCGACCGCCCGCTCCACCGCCCGCCGGCGCGCGGCCCGCCCCAGCCCGAAGATCTTCGCCCTGAAACCAAGGTAGTCGGCGACGCGCATCTCTGGGTAGAGCGGGGCCGACTCGGGCAGGTAGCCGACCCGGGCCCGGGCCCGCCCGGTGTCGTCACGCATGTCGATCCCGTCCACCACCACACGCCCGGAATTGGGGGGCCAGTACCCCGTGATCATGCGGATCGTCGTCGTCTTCCCAGCCCCGTTGGGGCCCAGCAGCCCCACCACGCAACCCGCCGGCAGGTCGAACGACACGCCCCGCACCGCGCGGAGCGAGCCGAAACTCTTGTGCAGATCCTCTGCCCGCAGCATCCGTGCGACAGGATAGGGCAACCGCCCCGGACGCGGGCCCGCCCCGCGACCGACAAACCGGCCGGCGCGCGAACGGCCGGAAAACGCTACGCTTCCCGGTTCGGACCGAGGGACCGCGCGAGGATGGCCGACGGCAAACCGAGAGTCGTGGTGTACGGGCCCGCGGCACGCGCCGAAGAGGTGCGCGCCGCCCTCGGGCCCGCCTTCGACGTGGTGAGCGCCCCCGCCGCGGGCGCGGCCGAACCGCCCGCCTCGGAGCCCTGGGCCCGAACCCTGCTCGAGGCCATCGGGGACAACGTCTGCCTCCTCCGCCCCGACGGCGGCATGCTCTGGTCCAGCGCCGGGTTCCTCGCCCTCGACGAGGCCGTCCGCGCCCAGGTCGCCGACCTCTGCCGAAAAGTGGCCCCCGCCCTGCTCTCGGGCGCGGCAGGCGAAGGCGGGGCCTCGGCCGACGTCTGGTCCTCGGACGGCACCAAGGTCTTTGAAGTCACGCTCAGGGCCGCGGGCGCCGCCCGGCACGGGGACAACTCCCGCCCGGCATCGGGCCCGCCGTGCGTGGGCGCCGCGGTCCGCGACGTGACCGAGTCGCGCCAGCGCCGGCACAAGCTCGAGGCCATCGACCGCGCCGGCAACGAGCTCACCCGGCTCGACGCCGAGAGCGTCCGCCGCATGAACTCCGTCGAGCGCCTGAAGGCCATGGAGGCCAAGATCGTCGCCGTCGCCCGCGACCTGCTGCACTTCGATCACTTCGGGATCCGGCTCCTCGACGAGGTCTCGGGCAAGCTCGAACTCGTGGTCTCCTGCGGCCTGCCCGCCTCCTACGCCGACCTCGACATCTACCCGCTCCGCGAGGGGAACGGGATCAGCGGCTTCGTCGCCGCCACCGGCCACAGCTACGTCTGCGACGACATCTCGCAGGACGCGCTCTTCCTGCCCGGGCTCACGGGCGCGCGGTCCTCCCTCACCGTCCCCCTCAAGCTGCACGACCGCGTGATCGGGATCCTCAACGTCGAGAGCGAGCAGCCCGGGGCCTTCACGCAGGAGGACCGGCAGTTCGCCGAGATCTTCACCCGCTACATCGCGATGGCCCTGCACATGCTCGACCTGCTGGTGGTCGAGCGCAGCACGGTGAACAAGGCCGTGACCGGACGCATGGAGGGCGAGCTCTCCGAGCCGTTGCAGGACATCCTCCGCGAGGTGGACTTCCTCCTCTCCGAGGGCGGCGGCGCGCCCCGCGACGCCGAGAGCGCGGCACACATCGCCCGGATCCGCGCCGATGTCGAGTCGATCCGCACCCGCGTCCGCGAGGTCGGCGCCGGTCCGACGACCCTCCTGGGCATCGAGCGGGCCTTGGCCGACAAGACCGTCGACCCGGTCCTGGCCGGCCGCCGCGTGCTCGTCGCCGACGACGAGGGCAAGATCCGACGCATCATCGGCGATGTGCTCCGCAACCGCGGGTGCGAGGTCACGATCTGCGAGTCCGGCTCACGCGCCATCGAGGCGATCAACGCCGGCGCCGCCGCCCCGGGCTCGTCGTTCGACCTCGTCGTCAGCGACATCCGAATGCCCGACCGCAACGGGTACGAGGTCTACTCGGCCGTCCGCCGGATCCTGGGCGACGTGCCCGTGATCCTCATGACCGGCTTCGGCTACGACCCCCACCATTCGATCGTCCGGGCCTCGCAGGAGGGCCTGCACGCCGTGCTCTTCAAGCCCTTCCCGGTCGAACGCATGGTGGACGAGGTCCGCAAGGCCCTCGCCGCCCGCGGCACGCCGCCGAATCCCTGAGCCATCCTTCAGCCCGCTCTCAGCCCCGCCTCACGCGCAGCCCATCATGACTGTGCGACGTTCGGCGTTTTTCACGCGGCAAGCCCTGCCGCGGCGGCCGGACGGGATGGAGGGGGCCTGAAGGGAATTCGCCATGAGAGCCACTCGGCTCATCGCCGCCGCGGGAGTCGCCGGGATCGTGACGTTCGGAGCGCTGGGCGCGCTGCAGTCGCAGACGCCGAGCCCCTCGCAGCCCACGCCGCCGCGCCCCGGAACGCAACCGCCCGCGCAGAACCCCCAGCCCCGCACGCCCGACAGCCAGCCGCCCGCGCGCGACTCGTCGCCCCGCGACCGCCAGGACCTCGACCGCGCGCGCCAGCCCGCGACGCGGACCGAGCGCCCGTTCGCCTTCCAGAACCCCGGCTCCGAGGGCACCTTCAACCAGAGCTCCCAGCGCTTGGTCCTCATGGAGCAGCGTCTCGAGCAGAGCAACGCCGAACAGCTCCGCAAGCTCGGCGAGATACGCGCGATGCCCGCCGAGCGCCAGAGCGCCGCGCTGCTCGACCTCGTCCAGCAGATCCTGCGTGACCAGGCGGACCTTCATCGCTACCTGGTCGCCTCGCGCACCGCGTGGACCGGCGACGTCAGCATGCCGGGCGAAACCCAGGGCCTGAAGCGCGAGCACGCCGAGCGCGACAGCAACCCGCCGGCCTCGGACTCGCCCTACCGGCCCAAGTAACGACCGCGAATCGACCCCTCTTTTTCCATGCGGGGCGCGCGCTGCCATCACGGGCGGCACGCGCCCCGCGTGTCATTCCGGGGACGGGCTCGGCGCGTTCCGGCGGCGCCGCGGTGAGTGCGCCGCGAGCCGCTCCTGAACGCCGGTTCATTACTCGTCCCCGCTTCCGCTGAACGGCGATTCAGATCGGAGCCATGCGTTCGTTCACGGCCGGACGCCACATGAAGTGCCCGGCGCGGTGGGACGGGCCCGCACGGAGACACACGATGGCGTCGAGAATGAACACAAGGTCGAAGACCGCGCCAGCGGAAAAGCCGCGGCGCGGCGGGCGCACGCCCGAGTCGGCCAGGCCGGTCAGCGAGCCCAAGCCCCCCTTCCCGCGCCAGCGCCAGCGGCCGCCCGGGATCGAGGCACGCATCGACCCGCCGCCGCGCTGGCAGGGCGAGCGGTACCGCCCCGCCGGGAAGCTCGAGGGACAGGTCGCTCTGATCACGGGCGGCGACTCGGGCATCGGGCGGGCGGTCGCCTACTTCTTCGCCCGCGAAGGGGCCGACGTCGCGATCACCTGCCTCCCGGAGGAAAAGCAGGACGCCGCGGAGACGCGCCGCGCGGTCGAGGAGGCCGGGCGGCGGTGCCTGGTGCTGACCGGTGACCTCTCCGAGCGCGAGTTCTGCGACCGCGCGGTCGAACAGGCGTTCAACGAGCTGGGCGGGCTGAACATCCTCGTTCACAACGCCGCGTGGCAGAACCGCAAGACCGTGGACGAACTCTCCGAGGACGAGCTCGACCGGACCATGAAGGTGAACGTCTACGCGTACCTGCGGCTCGTGAGATCCGCGGTGCCGCGCATGGAGCCCGGCTCGTCCATCATCGCGACCGGCTCGATCGTCGGGCTGCGGGGCTCGCAGCGGCTGTCGGACTACGGCGGGACCAAGGGCGCGATCCACGCGATCACCATGTGCCTGGCCGACGAGCTGAAGGAGCGGCAGATCCGGGTCAACTGCATCGCGCCCGGCCCCGTGTGGACACCCCTGAACATCGCCGACACGGGGCTCAAGGCCAAGGACATCGCGGGCTTCGGGAAGGACACCGGCTCATCGCCCATCGGTCGCCCCGCCCAGCCGGAGGAAGTCGCCCCGGCGTTCGTGTTCCTGGCATCCAACGCCGACTCGAGCTACATCAGCGGTGTGGTGCTGCCGGTGACGGGCGGGCCGGAGTAGCGGAGGGTATTTGATAGGCTTATTGGGGCCGTGTCTGCGACGGCGCCGCGGCAAAGGGGCATGAGCACTGATTCATCTGGGTTTCAGAAGGAGCACACGGGCCGACGCGATGCTCCTCAGCCCTTGGAGAGAGGGAGATGCGGCTTTGCTTCAAAACGGAGCCGCCGGGGCTGCCGCGTATACCCCCACGCGGCGGCTTCTTTTTTCCAGCCGGCAGCTGTGCCGCACGTGATCACGTCCCGCCCGGCCGTCCCACCGGCCGATCCAGATGCATCGCCATCGCCTCCAGGCGGATCTTCCCCAGCTGCTGCTTGAGGTCCGGCGTGAGCCGCGGGTTGGCGTTCCGCTCGAACTCCGTCAACGCGTCCTTCGTCGCGTTCAGCGCCTTCAACTGGTCCTCCACCACGGTCGAGAGCGCCGCGGCACGCTCCGTCGCGGCACGTGCCTTCTCGCTCGCCGCCTCGGCCTCGCGGGCCCGCATCTCCGCCTTCGTGCGCGCCTCGCTGATCTTCTCTCGGTTGAAGTACGCGTTGGCGATGCCGCTCCCGCCGGAGATCACCGCGATGAACACGCTCATCCACATGAAGTTCCGCAGCGTGCGGTGGCGCTCGGCGTTGTCCGAGGGCGTGTGCTTGATCAGGTAGCCGACCCAGAAGATCGCGAAGATGCAGACCCCGCTGGCGCCGAGGCTGGCCAGCTTCACCAGAGTGTCGAGCATGGACCACGTTCCCCTTCGTCCCGCCGTCGCAGGGAGTGTACCGCGCTTCGGCGTGGGCGGAGCACAAGGGGGAGCCAGGCGGTTTCGGTCGAAGCGCGAGTGCCGGTCGCGGACGACGGGGTGCACCCGGTTGAAAGCCCGTCTCCCGACGGATGAATCCAGAGGTCGCTCCCGCCCACTCGGAGAGGGCCGGGTTCGGAGCCCAAGGGTGCCCCGCCTTCCTTGACCCCCGCGCGCCGTGCCCGTACTTTGCCGCGCGTGGAACCGCGACCGAACACCGCGCTCATCGACCGCGCCCTGTGGGTCGTCGCGGGGCTCGGGCTCGCCGGCGCATCGGCGTTCCTGGTCGCGCGAGGGCTCGCCCGTACCCTCAGCGGCGCCTTCTCCGATTTCAAGATCTTCTTCACCGCCGCCGAAGCCATGGTCCGCGGCGAGGATCTCTACTCGTCCGGCACGAACGAATACATCTACCCCCCCCTCATCGCGTGGATGATCTCGCCCCTGACCGGCCTCGGCTACGGCGGGGCGATGCGCGCGTGGTTCGCGTTCAACGTGATCCTGACGGCGGTCTCCGTCTGGGTGCTCTTCCGCGAGACGTGCCGGCGCTTCGAGGTCAAGCCCGAGCCGCTCCTCCTGGCGTGGGTCACGCTCCTCACCATCCTGGCGAACTTCGGCGCCGTGCGGTGGGAGTTCGAGTTCGGGCAGTGCGACACGCTGGTGCTCCTCGGCTTCGCGCTCGGGCTGCGCTGGATGGACACCCGCCCGGTGCTCGCCGGCGCGGCACTCGGCCTCGCCTTCGCCGTGAAGTACCAGACCCTGCTCGCCCTGGTCTACCTCCTGGCGCGCCGCCGGTTCGTTGCCGCCGCCGCGTGCGTGGCCTCCATCGCGTTCTTCCTGTTCCTCCCCGCGATCACGTTCGGCTGGGACGAGACCGTGCGGAGCGTGCAGGTCGCCTTCGCCGGGATGCTCAACCACGTCGGCCTCGGCCCCGGCGCCGACATCACCCGGGCCGCGAACCTCATCCCCGCGAGCTACTCGCGCAGCGTCTCGATCACGAGCGTCGCCGCACGACTCACCGGCGACGGGCACCCGGCGCGGATGGTCGCGCTCACGGGCGCCGTGGGGCTCGCCCTCCTGGCTCTCGGCTGGTGGCTCTACCGCCGCTGCGGCGAGTCGCTGATCGCCGGGCGCGGCGCGCCGGCCGACCTCCAGCGCGAACGCCACGCGACCGTCGCGATCGAGTGGGCCGGCCTCATCGTCGTCGCCCTGGCCTTCAGCCCGCACACCCTCGCCCGTCACACCTTCATCATGATCCCGGTGCACATCATCGCGTTCACCATCCTGCTCCGGCCGCGCTCCGGCGTCTCACCCTGGCCGCTCCTCATCGGCGCCGCGCTCTACTCGGCCGGCGTCATGCTCCCGCCCGGCGGCGAGCAGACGCCCGCGCTCCGCTGGTGGCGCGGCGTGGGCGGCACGACGTGGTGCATGCTCGTGTTCTACTTCGCACTCGTCTGGACCGCCCTGCGCTACGCCCGCGCCGGTCCCGCCGCCGAAGTGCCCGTCATCGGCGCCAAAGCCTGAACGCCCACAGCCGCCCGAGATGCCGAAGGTACGCCGCCTGCTGCCGGACGCTCAGCTTGCTCTCACCCCGCACTCGGTCGGCGAAGTGAATCGGGATCTCCCGGACCTCGCGGCAGCGGCACTTGACCATCAGCTCCAGCCCGATCTTGAACCCGACGGGGTCCAGCCGCTCGGCCCGCTCGAACGTCCCGCGCCGCAGCGCAAAGAACCCGCTCATCGGATCGCGCACCGGCGTCAACGCGAGCGCCAGCAGCGTCGCCACGCGGCTGTTCAGCCGGCGGAACACGCTCCACGAAGCGTCCGTCGAGCCGCCCGCGACGTACCGCGAGCCCAGCGCGAAGTCCGCACCGTCGTCCAGCGCGCGAACCATCGACGGGATCGCCTCGGGCGGGTGGCTCAGGTCCGCGTCCATCACCACCAGCACATCGTGCGTCGCCGCGCGGCAGCCGTGGATGACCGCCGAACTCAGGCCCCGCTCCCCGCGCCGCACGAGCACTCGCACCCACGGCAGGCCCAGCGCCGCGACCCGCTCCTCCGTCCCGTCGCCGCTGTCATCGTCCACGAAGGTCAGTTCCAGCGCGGGGACAACCGGCAGAACCGCTCGCTCCACCCGCCGTGCCAGCGGCTCGATGTTCAGGGCCTCGCGGAACGTCGGAACCACGATGCTCACCGCGGGCAGCACGGACGCTTCCACGCGGACAGGAGCCGCGCCCGCGCCGAGCGCGCCGAGCGCGTCACGCGTTGACCGAACGGTGCTGGCGGGTGCGTGGTCCATCACAGGCCCGGCTCGAACCGGACAAAGATCGTCCGGAGTGATCGTACAGCGCGCCGCCACAGGTCCGCGCGCGAGGCGCTCGGCCCGTACAACAAAGAAGCCCGCGGGCTCGTTCGAGCCCGCGGGCCTTGTTTCACGCAAGTAGTTTCACGCGAATAGTTTCACGCGAATCGTGCCGGATCGGGCGGCTCAGCGCCGGCGGCGGAGAGCAACCAGGCCCGCCGCGCC
>CAZCPB010000036.1:13362-21680 GCA_964500365.1 uncultured Phycisphaeraceae bacterium | reverse complement strand
ACGCCGCGCCCCGCCGCGCCGAGTCCAACGCGAACCCCGCGCCCCTACGCTCCTCCGTGGTCCGCTGGTTCACGATCATCGCGGCGTTGATCGGCGTCGCGATCGGCGTCGTCGCCATCGCCGTGAGCAACGAGCAGCCGCCCGTCCCGCCCCTGGCCCGGCGGCCCTCGGTCAACCCCTTCGAGCACGGCGTCGCGGCACTGGGCTTCATCGAGCCCGCATCGCGGACCGTGTCCGTCGGCGCCCCCGAGCCCGGCGTCGTCAACGAGGTCCTCGTCGATGTCGGCGACCGCGTCGAGGCGGGCCAGGTGCTCTTCAGGATCGACGACCGCGCGCTGCAGTCGCAGCTGATCCGGGCCCGCGCGGCGGTCGATGCCGCGCAGGCCGAGATCGACCGCTGGCACGCCCTCCCCCGGGCCGAGGATGTGCCGCCCTTGAAGGCCGAGGTCGAGCGGGCGCGGGCCCTGCTCGCCGACCGCGAGGAGCAGCTCCGGCAGACCCGGACCGCGTTCGAGCGCGGCGCCGCCACCGACCGCGATGTGTCCCTGATGCGCTTCGCCGCCGACGCAGCGCGGGCCCAGGAAGCGCGTGCCGCGGCAGAGCTCGCGCGGACGGAGGCCGGCGGCTGGAAGCCCGACCT
Source organism: uncultured Phycisphaeraceae bacterium (assembly GCA_964500365.1). Classification (GTDB taxonomy): domain Bacteria; phylum Planctomycetota; class Phycisphaerae; order Phycisphaerales; family UBA1924; genus CAZCPB01. Next base: position 21,040 of record CAZCPB010000036.1, on the reverse strand, counting down.
GGCGGTGGCCGAGGGCGTGCTGGCGCAGCGGCGGGCCGAGGTCGCGTCGCTCGAGCTCCTGATCGACCGGCTGAGCGTGCGCGCCCGCGAGCCGGGCGTGGTGCTGCGGCGGGACGTCGAGCCGGGCGAGTACGTCACGGTGTCCGACGGCGTGCCGACCCTCATCATCGGCGACCTGTCGCGCCTGCGGGTGCGGGCGCAGGTGGACGAGGAGGACATCGCGCTGGTCTCGCCCAAGTCCCGGGCCGTGGCCCGCTCGCGCGGCTCGGTGGTGGACGAGGTCGAGCTGCGGCTGGTGCGGATCGAGCCCTACGGCCGCCCGAAGCTGGACCTGGCCGGGGTGACCACCGAGCGCGTGGACACGCGGGTCGTGGACGTGCTCTACGAGATCGGCGGCGAACCGGGCGTTCCCCTGTACCCGGGGCTGGCGGTGGACGTGTTCATCGAGGCGGTGCGGCCGCGGCCCTGAGCACCGTGGAAGCCGGGGTGCGACATTCGGAAGGAAGAGCCCGGACGCGGCGCCCAGGCGGGGGCCGGGAGGGGGAAGAGCGGCCTTGACTTGGACTTTGGCTTCGCGATTCGATGCCCAGCCGGTAGGCTGGTGCCGCGAAGGCCGTGTCGATCGGAACGGGCGGGGGAGGAGCGGGGTATGCCCAGGCGATTCGAACTTGTGTGGGTGGGTGTCGTGGCGCTCGGGGGGATCGCGGTCGGCGGGGCGATGTGGCCGCGTGAGGGCAAGGGCCCCGCGGCAGGGCCCCGGGCGTGGCCGGCGTTCGTCAACTTCGAGACGCCGCAGGTCCACCCGATCGACATGACCCCCGACGGCCTGACGCTGCTGGTCTGCAACACCGCCGACAACCGGGTCGAGGTGTACTCGCTCGCGACCGGGACGCCGGTCTGGACGGGGTCGGTGAGCGTCGGGCTCGACCCGGTCTCGGTGCGGGCGCGGACGGCGACCGAGGTGTGGGTGGTGAACCACGTCTCGGACTCGGTGAGCATCGTCGATCTCACGACGATGAACGTGGTGCGAACGGTGAAGACGCTGGACGAGCCGTGCGACGTGGTCTTCGCGGGCGATGAGGAGCGGGCGTTCGTCAGCTGCTCCCAGGTCAACACCGTGCAGGTCTTCGACCCGGCCGACCCCGGCGCAGCGCCGATCAACGTGCCCATCAACGCCGAGGACCCGCGGAGCCTGGCGGTCAGCCCCGACGGCCAGACGGTCTACGCGGCGGTCTTTGAGTCGGGCAACGGCTCGACGCTCGTCGCGGGCGGTGCCGCGGGCGGGCAGATGACCCTGGGCTTCCCGCCCAACGCGGTGGACGACCCGGCGGGCCCCTACGGCGGCGTCAACCCGCCGCCCAACGCGGGCACGGGATTCGAGCCCCCCATCGCGCCGGGGAACCTGCCCGCGATCGGCGTGGGGATGATCGTCAAGAAGGACGGCCAGGGCCGGTGGATGGACGACAACGACCACGACTGGACCTCGATGATCTCGGGCGCGGACGCGGCAAAGAGCGGGCGCGTGCCCGGGTGGGACCTGCCCGACCGGGACCTGGCGGCGATCGACGCGGGGTCCCTGAGCGTGACCTACGCGACCGGCCTCATGAACCTGTGCATCGCCGTCGCGGTGAACCCGGCGACCGGCGCGGTGACGGTGGTCGGGACCGACGGGACCAACGAGATCAGGTTCGAGCCCAACATCTCGGGAACGTTCATCCGCGTGCAGATGGCCAGCATCAACGCCGCCGACCTGGCCGACACCGGCGTGCACGACCTCAACGCCGGGCACCTCGACTACAGCGTGCCCAACCTGCCGCAGAGCGAGCGCGACAAGTCGATCGGCGACCCCCGCGCGATCGTGTGGACGAGCGACGGCGCGACCGGGTTCGTCGCGGGCCTTGGCTCCAACAACGTGATCGTCATCGACGAGAGCGGCCAGCGGGCGGGGTTCGCGCCGACGATCGAGGTCGGCGAGGGGCCGACGGGCCTGGCGCTCGACGAGGCGCGCGACTCGCTCTACGTCCTCAACCGCTTCGCGGCAACGATCTCGGTCGTCAACCTGTCGAGCCAGGCGGTCGTGCAGACCATCCCCTTCTTCGACCCGACGCCCGCGGCGATCAAGGCCGGGCGCAAGCACCTGTACGGGACGCACGAGAACTCCGGCCTGGGGCACATCTCGTGCGCGAGCTGCCACGTCGATGCGCGGATGGACCGCCTGGCGTGGGACCTGGGCGACCCGTCCGCGCCGATCGAGCCCCTGGTCAACCTCAACCTCGGCTTCGGCGTCCCGGGGCTGGACCCCGCGTCGGTCGCGCCGCCGCAGCCGCCCTTTGCGCCGCACCACCCGATGAAGGGGCCGATGACGACGCAGACGCTCCAGCACATCATCGGCCTCGAGCCGCACCACTGGCGGGGCGACCGCGCGGGGCTCGAGGCCTTCGCCCCGGCGTTCAAGGGGCTGCAGGGGGACGATGCGCCGCTGGACGGCGCCTCGATGCAGGAGTTCGAGGCCTTCCTGGCGACGATCCACTTCCCCCCCAACCCCTTCCGCAACTTCGACAACACGCTCCCCTCGAGCCTGCCCCTGCCGGGCCACTTCACGACCGGGACTTTCGGTGCCACGGGCCAGCCCCTGGCCAACGGCGACGCCAACAACGGCATGACGCTGTACCGCTCGACGCAGCGTCGGCTCGATGCCGGGGCCTTCGCCTGCGTCACGTGCCACACGCTCCCGACCGGCGCGGGGCCCGACCGGCGCTGGCAGGGCGGCATGTGGCAGCCGCTCCCGGTCGGGCCGGCCGGCGAGCACCACGTGGGCGTGGTCTCGACCGACGGCTCGACCAACGTCACCATCAAGGTGCCGCAGTTCCGCAACGCCTACGAGAAGGTCGGCTGCAACTTCCTGACGCCCGAGAGCAACGCCGGCTTCGGCTACGTGCACGACGGCTCGGTCGATTCGATCGAGCGCTTCATCACCGAGCCGATCTTCACGCTCGCCAGCGACCAGGAGGTCGCGGACCTGACGGCGTTCATCCTCTGCCTCTCGGGCTCGGACCTCCCCGAGCCGCCGCTCACGAACCAGCTCCGCCCGCCGGGCCCGCCGAGCCAGGACGTGCCCGCCTCGGTCGGGGCGCAGCTCACGCTCGCCGGCGCACCCGGCGGCGCCGACCTCACCACGCTCAATGCGATGATCGCGCTGGCCGACGCCAGCAAGGTCGGCCTGGTCGCCCGTGGGCGCGTGAACGGCGAGGCCCGCGGCTATTCGTACCTGGGCGGGGGGAACTGGCAGTCCGACCGCGCGGCCCAGCAGGTTACAACGGCCGCGCTGCAGGCCCTTGCCGCGCCGGGGAACGAAATGACCTACACCGTGGTGCCCGAGGGTTCGGAGACGCGGATCGGCATCGACCGCGATCTCGACGGGTGCCTCGACGGCGATGAGGGCGTGACCTGCGACTGCCTCGCCGACCTCGATGGCAGCGGCTCCGTGGACGGCACCGACGCCGACCTTTTCCTGGACGCGTTCGCGCTGGGCCTCGACGAAGCGGACGTGGACGGGAACGGCTTCGTGAACGGGCAGGACTTCGACCGGTTCGTCGAGCGGTTCGGCGCGGGGTGCTGACCAAAAAACACGTGGAATTCCGGGGGCTCGCACTCCGCGGGCCGGCGCGTAACTTCGGACGTTTCCGAGACTTAAACGAGCACGGCACGAACCGCACAGAATCCAGATGGTCCTTGCAAAGCAAGGGGACCGGGTGGTATTCTGTTCCTCGGAACTTCCGAGACTCTTGGGACGGGTGGCCGTCGCCGCCGATGGTCCGTCCGAAGGAGCGCGATGGGAATGCGCATCGAAGCTGTGTGGGCGTCCGGGCTGGCGCTCACGGGATTGGTGGTGCTCGGCGCGATGAACGCGCCGAAGCCGCCGCGCGCTGCGGATCTTCCTCCCGGCACGACATTCGTCAACTTCGAATCGCCGCACGTGCACCCGCTCGACATGACGCCCGACGGCCAGACGCTGCTGGTCGCCAACACCGCGGCGTGCCGCGTGGACGTGTTCTCGCTCGCGTCGGGTCTGCCGGTGTGGACGGGCCAGGTGGCGGTGGGGCTCGACCCGGTGACGGTGCGGGCGCGGACGAACACCGAGGTGTGGGTGGTGAACCACGTCTCGGACTCGGTGAGCATCGTCGACCTCACGAGCATGAACGTCGTCGCGACGATCGACACCGACGACGAGCCGTGCGACGTGGTCTTCGCGGGCGCGCCGCAGCGTGCGTTCGTGAGCTGCCAGACCGACAACAAGGTCCTGGTCTTCGACCCGGCGAACCTGGCCGCCGCGCCGACGACGATCGTCATCGACGCCGAGTGCCCGCGGTCGCTGGCCGTGAGCCCCGACGGCATGAAGGTCTACGCCGCGGTCTTCGAGTCGGGCAACGGCACGACCGTGCTCGGCGGCGGCGTGGACGAGACGCAGGAGCACGGCATCGTCTCCTTCCCGCCCAACGCGGTGAGCCACGCGTCGGGCCCGTACGGCGGCGTGAACCCGCCGCCCAACGACGGCGCCAACTTCAACCCGCCGATCGCCGTGGGGAACGAGAACCCGCCGCCGGTGAGCCTGATCGTCCGCAAGAACGACCAGGGCCAGTGGCTGGACGACAACGGCGCGGACTGGACGGACATGGTCTCGGGCCCGAACGCCGCGCTGAGCGGGCGGCCCGTGGGCTGGGACATGCCCGACCGTGACCTCGCGGTGATCGACACGGGCACGCTGGGCGTGACCTACGCGACCCGCCTCATGAACATCTGCATGGCCGTCGGCGTGAACCCGCAGACGGGCGCGATCACCGTCGTCGGTACCGACGCGACCAACGAGGTCCGTTTCGAGCCGAACCTCACGGGCGTGTTCCTCCGCGTGAACATGGGCACCGTGGACGCGGGCAACCTCTCGAACACCGCGGTCGTCGACCTCAACCCGCACCTGGACTACCAGACTTCGAGCGTGGCGATGACCGAGCGGATCAAGTCGATCGGCGACCCCCGCGCCGTGGTGTGGAACGCCGCGGGCACGAAGGGGTACGTCGCCGGCATGGGCTCGGACAACGTGATCGTGATCGACACCGCGGGGGCGCGGGCGGGCCTGGCGCCGACGATCGACGTCGGGGAAGGGCCAACCGGGCTCGCGCTCGACCCCGTCAACGACCAGCTCTACGTGCTGAACCGCTTCTCGGCGACGGTCTCGGTGGTGAACCTGACCGGCGAGTACGAGGTCGTCGCGGTCCCCTTCTTCGACCCGACCCCGGCCGCGGTGAAGAACGGCCGCAAGCACCTGTACAACACGCACCTGCACTCCGGGCTCGGGCACGTGTCGTGCGCGAGCTGCCACGTGGACGCGCGGATGGACCGGCTGGGCTGGGACCTGGGCGACCCGTCGGGCGCGTGGGTGCCCTACACGGGGAACAACGCCGGCTTCGGCGTGCCGCTCCTCGAGCCCAACACCACCGACCCGCTCTACGCCGACTACCACCCGATGAAGGGCCCGATGACCACGCAGACGCTGCAGGACAGCCTCCTGCACGAGCCCCTGCACTGGCGCGGCGACCGCGCCAAGATCGAGGACTTCGGCGCGTCCTTCTTCGCCCTCCAAGGCGCCGACGCGCCCCTGGCCGGCCAGGACATGCAGGACTTCAAGGAGTTCCTGAAGACCATCACGTACCCGCCCAACCCCTACCGGGCCTTCGACAACACCATCCCGCAGGACCTGCCGCTGCCGGGCCACTACAAGACCGGGCGCTACGCCGGCGCCGCGGGCGACCCGCTCGGCAACGGCAACGCCTTCAACGGCATCTCGTACTTCCGCAACCGCACCCGCAAGGTCGACGGCGGGCGCTTCGCCTGCGTCACGTGCCACACGCTCCCCTCGGGCACCGGGCCCGACCTGACGTGGGACGGCGCGCAGTACCAGCCGATCGCGGTGGGGCCCGACGGCGAGCACCACCTGGGCTGCGTCACCGTCGGCGGCGTGACCAACATCACGATGAAGGTGCCGCACCTGCGCAACCTGTACAAGAAGGTCGGTATGAACATGTTCCATACCACCAGCAACGCGGGCTTCGGGTACGGGCACGACGGCACGATCGACACGATCTCGCGCTTCATCAACATGGAGGAGTTCGAGCTCGCCAATGACCAGGAGACCGCCGACGGCACGGCGTTCATGCTCTCGTTCTCCGGCTCGGCCCTGCCGGTGCAGAACATGACGACGCTCCTGGAGCCGCCGGGCGTCCCCAGCCGCGACGTGCCCGCGTCGGTCGGCACCCAGGTCACGCTCGCCGGAGCGCCCACCGCCCCGCAGACCACGCTGATCAACGCGATGTACACCCAGGCCAACCTGAACCGCGTCGGCATGATCGTGACCGGGCGCGTGGCCGGCGAGCAGCGCGGGTACATGTACCTGGGCTCGGCCACGTGGAAGTCCGACCGCGCGGCGGAGGCCACGCTGACCAGCGCCCAGGTCCTGGCGCTCGCCGGGGCCGGGAACGAGATCACGTTCACCGTGGTCCCGATCGGCTCGCAGGAGCGGCTGGGCATCGACGGCGACCTCGACGGCTGCTACAACGGCGACGAGGGCGTGACCTGCGGCTGCCTCTCGGACTTCATCGCCGACGGCTTCGTGACCGGCGACGACTTCGACGCCTTCGTGGACATGTTCGTGATCGGCGACCCGTCGGCCGACATGAACGGGGACACGTTCGTGACCGGCGACGATTTCGACCTCTTCGTGGACCACTTCTCGGCCGGGTGCTGAACGCCCCCGGGCCGGCCGTGGACACCATGCTCAAGGCCCGCCGCGCCGACGCGGCGGGCTTTTTCGTGACCCCTCGGTGGAACCCGCCGGCGCAGGCCCGCCCGGCACCACCGTCGTGTCGTCCCCCTCCTCCTCCCACCGGCTGATGTGCGTGTCGATCCGGTCGGCGATCAGCTTGGAGAGGGGCTGGTCGCCGAAGACCCCGACGCGGATCGACACGAGCGTGACGCGCTCCGTGATGGTGGTGAGGTACACATCGATGCCCGTGCCGTCGAGCTGCTCGGCCTCGACGTGCCACTCCTCGCCGGTGGTCGAGACGACCTGGGGTTCGAAGCCGAGCGATTCGAGCGAGTCGCGGACGGCGTCGAGCATGACGTGGATCGGCGCATCCCACGCGGTGCGGAGGCGGCCTTTGGAGAACTCCGAGACGCCGGCCTGCGCGGCAGAGAGCCCGGCGGTGAAGACCAGCTCGGGGCCGAGGCAGGAGCCCAGGGGCAGGGAGAGCGCGGCAAGGGCGAAAGGGGCGAGCGCGGGAGCGCGGCGGGTCATCCGCGACGGTACGCGCCGGGGCCGCCGGGCGCAGGTTCCCGCGGGTGAATCGCCGATGAGGGCGGGGTCATCGAGGGAGCGGGCGGGCTGCGCGGTGGTCGAAAATCGACCACTAGGTGGTCAAAAATCGACCATTCATTGGTTGAATTTCGACCACTGAAACCTGCACGGGCCGCTGCTGGAAAGCTTTGTCGTGAACGAGCTGCGGAAGTCGTCGGGGTGGTGCGAGGAGCGCGTGAGCTTCTTCCACTTCCGAACGCTCGCGGGGCGCGAGGTGAACGTGGTGATGGAGAACGCGGTCGGGGAGGTGGTGGGGGTGGAGGTGAAGGC
>CAZCPB010000036.1:10883-13352 GCA_964500365.1 uncultured Phycisphaeraceae bacterium | reverse complement strand
GGGGGGGGGGGTTGTTTACGGTGGTGGGGGGGGCCGGGGTGGGGGGGGGGGGGGGGGTGGGGGTGAGGGGGGGGGCGACGGTGGACGCCGACGACTTCAAGGGGCTGCGGGCGCTGGAGGAGATCGCGGGGAAGAAGTTCCGTCGCGGGGTGGTGGTGTACGACGGGCGGGAGACGGTGGGGTTCGCCGGGGGATGGTGGCGGCGCCGGTTTCAGCGATCTGGGGTTTGTGAAGAGCAGCATTCGACCGGCATTGAAGGGCCGCAGACGATCTCCCCTATGGTTCGGTCATGCGCGGTGCGTCGTCAAAGCGGAGAAGCCGATCGCGCCTTGCGCTCGGATGGCTGGGCCTCGCGTTCTTCGTGACGCTTGGTGCGATGTGGCTTATCAGCGGATCGAAGCTGCTCAACGCCGGATTCGATGCGGACGGCGGATTCGCGCACGGCGCGATTCTGCGCGGCACGGTTCGATGCCACTGGTTTTCGGCCGGCCCCGCCGCGCATATCTCCCGAGACATTGTCAACGGGGGTGTGAGCTACTTTCGTCTCGCGGAGTTTGGAGCGCCCACTCCCGCGAAGAGGCTTTGGGATCATGATCGGGAGTGGAAGCTTGCTGTGCGGCCGGGCTTTGCTGCTGTGGTCTTTCCGCTGTGGCTTCCGATGCTGATTTCGCTCGGGGCCGTCGTGATCGGCTGGTGGCCGAGATTTGCCACTCCCGGTTGCTGCGTGCGATGCGACTACGACCTGACGGGTGCGAATGCCACTCGCTGCCCCGAGTGCGGCTCCTCGCTCACTCCTCATCGCTCTCCCGCAACCTCGCCACCACGCTGAAGTCCTCCAGCGTCGTCGTGTCCTGCGTGATCTTCTCGACCCCCGCGGCAACGTCCCGCAGCAACCGCCGCATGATCTTGCCGCTGCGGGTCTTGGGGAGGGCCTCGGCGAAGCGGATCTGGTCGGGCTTGGCGAGGGCGCCGACCTCGTGCGCGACGTGCGCGGTCAACTCGGCCTTCATCGCGGCGTCGGGCTGCTTGCCTTTATTCTCGACGAACCACTTGCTCTTGAGCGTGACGAAGGCGCAGATCGCGTTGCCCTTGATCTCGTGGGGGACGCCGACAACGGCGGCCTCGGCGACCATGGGGTGGGAGACGAGGGCCGACTCGACTTCCATCGTGCCGAGCAGGTGGCCCGAGACCTTGATCACGTCGTCGATGCGGCCCTGGATCCAGAAATAGCCGTCCCCGTCGCGCCGGGCCCCGTCGGCGCTGAAGTAGTACGAGGTTCCCGACCGGGGATCCTTGACGCGGCTCCAGTAGTTGCTCACGAACCGCTCGCGGTTGCCGTAGACGCCGCGGAGCATGCCCGGCCAGGGCTTGCGGATCACGAAAAGGCCGCCCTTGTCGGGCGGGAGTTCCTCGCCCTGCTCGTTGACCACCGCGGCGTCGATGCCGGGCATGGGGAGTGTGCAACTGCCGGGCTTGGTCGAGATCGCGCCGGGGAGCGGCGTGCAGACGTGCCCGCCGGTCTCGGTCTGCCAGTAGGTGTCGACAATGGGGCATCGTCCCTTACCGATAGTCTCGTGGTACCAGATCCACGCCTCGGGGTTGATCGGCTCGCCGACCGTGCCCAGGACCTTGAGGCAGGACATGTCGTGCCGGTCGGGCCACTCCGGGCCCCACTTCATGAAGGTGCGGATGGCGGTGGGGGCGGTGTAGAACTGGGTGACGCGGTGGCGCGAGATGATGTCCCAGAAGCGGTCGTTCGACGGGAAGTTCGGCGCGCCCTCGTACATGAGGGTCGGCACCCGGTTCATGAGAATGCCGTACAGCACGTACGAGTGGCCGGTGACCCAGCCGATGTCGGCCGAGCACCAGAAGAGCTGCCCGGCGTCGGGCGTGAGGTTGAACGCGATCCGCGCCGTCATCTGCACGTACGCCAGGTACCCCGCCGTGGTGTGCAGGATGCCCTTGGGCTTGCCCGTGCTCCCGCTGGTGTACAGCAGGAAGAGCATGTCCTCGCTCTCCATCGCCTCGCAGGGGCAGGCGTCCGAGGCCCCGGGGATCGCGTCGTGCCACCAGTGGAACTTCGTCGCCCGGTCGCGGATCGATCCCGGGGCCTCGCCGGTCCGGAAGCGCTGGCTCGGCGGCTCGTGCCCGGTGCGCTTGAGGACCAGCACGTGGTTGACGATGTGGCCGTGGTTGGCCAGCGCGTTCACCGCCTCTTCCACGTTCTTCTGGAGGGGCACGACCTCGCCGCGCCGGTAGCCCCCGTCGGCGGTGATGATGACGCGGCTGCCGGCGTCGATCATGCGCTCGGAGATGGCGGTCGGCGCGAAGCCGCCGAAGATGACGCTGTGCGCCGCGCCGATGCGGGCGCAGGCGAGCATGGCGACGACCAGCTCGGGGACCATGGGCATGTAAATGGTGACGACGTCGCCGCGCTGCACGCCCAGGGCCTTGAGCGCGTTGGCGACG
>CAZCPB010000036.1:0-10873 GCA_964500365.1 uncultured Phycisphaeraceae bacterium | reverse complement strand
CGGTCTCGCGCTGCAGGTCGCGGTAGGTCAGGCGCCGGACCTCGGGCTCGCTGGCGTAGCGCGAGCCCGGCGCCGGGTGGCTGGTGCGGGGGGCGACGGGCTCCCCCTCCCAGACGATCGCGGTCTGCTCGCCGAAGCCCGCCTGCACGTGCCGGTCCACGCAGTTGTAGCAGGCGTTGGTCCGGCCGCCGACGAACCAGCGGGCGTCCGGCGGGTCCCACTCGAGCACGCGATCGAAAGGCCGGAACCAGGCGAGGTTGGCGGCTTCCCGGCGCCAGAAGCCGTCGGGGTCGTTGATCGAGAAGGCGTGGAGGGCGCGGTACTCGTCGGGGGAGCCGACGTGCCACGACGGGAAGCCCAGGCTCGACGCCGCGGGCGGGGAAAAGACGCGCTGCTCGCGGAGGATCGAGGCGATGGCGCCGCTGTCGGTCGTGGTCATGTCGAAGATTCTCCGTCGCGGGGCGGCCGCGGTGTGGAGCATACCCGTGCCCGCCGGGGAGGGGCGGGCGCGGTACATTCCGGCCGCCGGCGGGCGGGGCCGGCGCCGAGGAGGACGCCATGGACTGGACGACGGTGGGCGTGGTCGCGGCGCTGGTGGTGCTGGCGCCCTACGTCTTCGGCCCGCCGGCGATCAAGGCGGCGCTCTCGTTCGCGGCGCGCCCGTCGATCTCGCGGCTGACCTTCGCCGACCGCCGGCTCACGCCGTCCGTGGCCGAGCACTTCGAGGCGACCGACCGCGAGCTGGCGCCCCTGGGGTTCGAGCCCGGCGGGCCGTTCGTCTTCAGCATCACCCCCAGCACCTTCTGCGTGACGAGGATGTACGCCAACCGGCGCGAGCACGACGGCGCGCTCGCCGCGGCGGTGTTCGCCGACGTCAAGGGCGGCGCGGTCGAGAAGCAGAAGCACGTCGAGTTCTCGTCGCGCTTCGCCGACGGGCTCATGATCGACACCAGCAACTCGCGCGAGGCCCCCTTCGACGTGAACGACGGGACGCGCTTCGCGACTCAGGCGCCGGGCGTGAGGGACGCGGCGGATCTCTACAGGCTGCACCGCGCCGCCCTGAAGCGCGAGGGGCGCGGCCGCAAGGAGCCGCTGCCCGCCGGCGACTCGTGGCACGAGGTCGCGCTGAACGATTCGCTGCAGAAGTACTACGCCCGCATGGAGAGCGCGGGGTTGCTGCGGCGCGACGCGGACGGCGCGATGCGCCTGACGTGGAAGGGCGCCGCGGTGGGGGCGTGGACCAACATCCCGCCCGCCCTGTGGGTGCGGCGGTGGCGGGCGGCACGCTCCGCCGACGAGCTGCGCCGCGTCACCATGATCTGAGCGTGAAGCACGGCGGCAAGTTCGCCGTCTGCTCGTCGGCTGCGTGGCCGAATTGCGGCGCCCGCGGGGCGCGGTAGCCTGCGGCTGCGATCACGCACGGGAACCCCTGCTGGGGAGAGGGAGAAACGCCCGCCGCCGGGAACACAGTCGGGCCGCACCAAGACAGGACCCGACGGCCAATCACCGAAGGCCGTGACCAGTACCGACGGCGCGCACGAGGAGAGCCCCGAACGGGGGCTCTTTTCGTTTGAGAACGTTCTTACTTGGCCGGCGCCGCGCCGGCGGCGTGTTCCGAGCCCGCGGGCTGGGCGGGCTTCTCGGTCGATTCCGGGGTTGCCGCGCTCTGGGTCCCGGCGATTTCGGACTTCGCGGGCTCCGCGGGCGTGCCCCCCGAGTCGGACTCGCCGGAGGCGGCCGTCTCGGCCGGGGCCCCCTTGCCCTGCTCACCCTCGGCGGCAACGCGCGGCGCGCCGTCGCCGCCCTCGCGCCGGGCGCGGCCCTTGCCCGCGTCCGGGCGCCCCTTGCGTTCCCCGGCGCGGTCCATGCCGGGCACCGCGCCCCCGCCGGGCTCGGCGGAGTACGGAACGCCGTCCTCCCCGACGGTGTACCCGGCCGCGACGAGCTGAACCTTGTCCCACGCGCGCCCGAGGACCTCTCCCGGCGCGGGCTCGCGGAGGAGCACGACGCCGCCTTCGTTCAGGCCCGCGGCGATCTCGGCGTAGGTGTCGGACCGCCTGCCCAGCTTGACGGGGACGCGGACGAAGCGGCCGGCCTCGGAGGCGTACACGAAGCGGACCGCGCCGTCGTTGAACACGGCCTGGACCGGGACGCTCAGCGCGTCGTCGACGCGCCCGAGGACGAGCTGCGCCTCGCAGCGCATCGAGGGCTTGAGGCCCGGGGCGGCGTCCGCCAGCGTGATCTTGACGGTGTACTCGCGCAGGTTGGGGTCGCGCCACCCGCCGGTCTCGGCGAGGACGCCGATCGAATCGACCTTCCCCGTGAAGGCGCGCCCGCCCGCGGCATCGACACGGACCGTGGCCGTCTGGCCGGGCTTGACGCGCCCGGCGAGGCTCTCCTGGACCTTGACCGACGCGACCATCTCGCTGGTGTCGGGCAGGATCATGAGGAGCATGTTGGGGTAGACCTCGCGTCCGACCTGCAGCCCGCCCTCGTTCATGCCCCAGCGGTTGCGCTCGAGGCTGGTGCCGTAGACGACCAGCCCGTCGGAGGGGGCCTTGATGGTGCAGGCGTCCTTCTGCTTGACGAGCTTGTCGAGCTGCTCCTGCCGGCGCTTGAGCTGCTCCTCGGCCTTGTTCAGCGCGGCCTGCTTGTTGGCCAGCTCGCTGAGGGCGTTGAGCTTGGTGCGGCCGAGCTCGGCCTGCGCGTCCTCGACGTCGGAGGCGTTCTTCTTGCGTTCCTTCTTGTAGGTGAACTCTTCGTAGATGGTGTGCTCGAGCGCGGCCTTCTTCACCGCGGCCTCGGCCTCGACCAGCGCGATCTTGTCGAGGTCGTAGTCGTTCTTGCTCAGGAACTGGCGCTGGTACAGCTCCTCGCTGTTCTTGAACTTGTCGCTCAGGCGGGCGTGGTCGCGGTCGGCCTTCTCGATCGCCAGCGCGATCTGCTGGCGCATCTTCTTGACCTCGCCCTGCTCCCACTGCTCGAGCGTGATCTTCGCCAGTTCGACCTTCAGCTCCGCCTGGCGGATCTTGGTCTGGTTGTCGGTCTCCTGGATCGCGAGGTTGTTCTGCGCGGTCGTGAGGTCGGCCTTGGCGCTCTCGAGGGCGATCTGCGCGTCCAGCAGCGAGCTGTCGATCTTGTCGCTGTTGAGCTCGATCAGGATGTCGCCCTTCTTCACCGTCACGCCCTCGTCCACGATCTTGACGATGGTGGACTGGGCCTCGAGCTCGCTGCGGATCTCGATCTGGCGCTTGGCCTCCAGCTCGCCCGAGGCGTTGGTCGTGATGTCGAACGACGCCTTGCGGACCACCGCACGGTCGGCGGTCAGCCCGGCGGCCCCGCCAGAGCCCGAGTCCGAGCGCGTGCAGGCCGCGACGAAGAGGGCGGCGCACGCCGCCCCAGCGGCGATTCTCAGGCCCAGACGGCCCGCCCGGGCGGCCCGCCGATGCGTGTGCTGATTCAAGTCAGACCTCCCTGCCGCGTAGAACCCCGGCCCACCCCGCCGAGATGCGCCGACCGGCCCGCCCCGTTTGATACCGCTCGCCGGGCCGACAGTTTCTCACAATGATGATAGACAATCGAGGCCGGCCCACCCCTTAGAATCGCCGACCCGAACATCGACCGACGATCTCGGACCTCTTGAATGACCGGAACTCATTCGAACCGGCGCCTTCCCTGCCTGATCGCCGTGGCCGCCCCCTTGGAAGCGTCGGCCGTGCTCCGCGGGGCGGGGCTGGACGCGGTGCCCCTGGCCAAGGGATCGGTCCACTCCGTGCGCGAGGGCGTGGATCTCGTTCTCACGGGCGTCGGCAAGGTGAACGCCGCGGCCTGCGTGGCGCGGCTGCTCCCCGGCGGGTACGGGGCCGTGATCAGCGTGGGCATCGGCGGCGCCCTGCCGGGATCGGGGCTCCGCGTCGGGCAGTCCGTGCTCGCGTCGCGTTGCGCGTACGCGGACGAGGGGCTGGTGACGCCACAGGGCTTCACGGACCTGGGCGAGATTGGCTTCCCGCTGGGTGAGTTCGGCGGCCGCTTCGTGCCCACCGACTCCGGGCTGCGCGAACGTTTCGAGCCCCTGGTCGACCGGGTGGGCACCGTAGCGACCGTTTCGACCTGCTCGGGAACGGACGAGGCTGCCGCGGAGATCGCGGCACGGACCGGCGGGCTGGTCGAGGCCATGGAGGGCGCGGCGGTGGCGCACGTCGCGTACGAGTCGGGGGTGCCCGCCATTGAGATCCGGGTGGTGAGCAACGCGGCCGGGGACCGGGCACGCCAGGGGTGGGACCTGGAGGGCGCGCTCGGATCGCTGTCGGGCATTATCGGGCGGGTGCTGGCGCGCCTGTGACGCGTCCGGGCTGACGACTGTTCCGGCTGGGCGATGTGGCCAGCGGGGGAAGGACGCGCAAGGGGATCCGCCGCTCAACGATGCGCTGCCGAATCCCGATCTTCCGCACGAGCGCCCCGGCCTGCCCGGGTCGCCTGTGTCCGGGAGATCGCCGCATATGGGCCTGGGACCGTTGCGCCGGCTGGGTTCGCTGACCCCCAAGTCGCTCTTTGGAGCGCCGCAGCTGCCGATCGCGCTGGACTTCGGCGTGGGGGGGCTGAAGGTGCTGCAGATCGCCGCGGGCGAGCCGCCGACGCTGGTCGCCGCGGCGTACCTGCCGACGCCCGAGGCGCTGCTCACGGACCACCACAAGCGGTTCAGCTTCCAGATCGACGCCCTGCCGCGTCTGATCCGCACCGGCGGGTTCAAGGGCAGCCGCGCGGTGTGCGCGATCCCGGCGAGCCAGACGTTCTGCAAGCACATGCAGTTCCAGCGTTCCGAGGGCGTGACCCTGGAGACGATGGTGCAGGTGGCGGTGTCGCAGCAGCTGCAGTGCGACCCGGCGGCGCTGGTGTACCGGCACGTCGAGGTGCAGCAGCCGCCGCACGCGTCCGGGAAGGTCGAGGCGATCGTGACGGCGGTGCCGCGCACGCTGGTGAACCGTCTCCTGGACGCGGTGAAGTCGGCGAAGCTCGGGATCGTGGGGATGCACGCGGAGTTCACGGCGCTGCTGCGTGCGTTCGACGCGCTGGCGTCGGAGGGTGAGAGGCCGCAGACGACGCTGTACCTTGACATCGGGTCCTCCTCGACGAAGGTGCTGATCGCGCACGGGAAGTACCCGGTGTTCGCGCGGTGCGTGGACCTCGGGGGGATGCACCTGGACCGTGCGGTGGCGGCGCAGCTGGAGTGCGAGTTGCCGCGGGCGCGGGCGCGGCGGCGCGTGCTGGAGGCGCTGGCGTCGGGCGCGGCGGGGCAGTCGCAGGCGGCGACGCCCGACGGGGGCGCGTCGGCGACGGCGGTGCACGAGGGCGAGGTGCCCGACGTGGACCTGACCGAACCGATGGAGATCCTGACCGACGAGATCCAGATGTGCCTGCGGTACCACGACTCGCTGTTCCCCGGGCAGCGGGTGGACCGCGCGGTCTTCGTGGGCGGGGAGGCGCGCCACCGCGGGATGTGCCAGCACGTGGCGCGGGTGCTCCGCGTTCCCGCACAGATCGCCGACCCGATGGCGCGGATCGCGCGGAGCGGGCGCGAGCCGACGGGCGGGGTGGACCTCACCGAGCCTCAGCCGGGGTGGGCGGTCGCGGTGGGGGCGTGCCTGACCCCGACGGATCTTTGATGACGACTCGCCGGGGCCCGCGGGGCCAGGAGCAAGCAACATGGACTTTCTCAAACGACCCAGCACGGAGCACTCGGGCAGCTTCCTTCCCGAGGACTACATCGAGAGGAAGACGGCCAGCCGCGCGACCATCATCGGGCTGACGCTCTTCGGCGTGGTGATGTTCGGCGTGGTGGGGGCGTTCCTGGTGACGAACCGGCGCTGGAACGAGATCACGGCCGAGCAGCGGCGGATCGAGGTCGAGTTCGAGCAGGAGAAGCTGAAGATCGACCAGCTCAAGAGCCTGGAGGCGCAGCGGGCGGTGATGATGGCCAAGGCGGAGGTGACGGCGGCGCTGATCGAGAAGGTGCCGCGGTCGATCCTGCTGGCCGAGCTGATCACACGGATGCCGCGGGACATCACGCTGCTGGATCTCGAGCTCAAGAGCAAGCGTCTGGACACGCAGCCCAAGCCGTCGGCGACGCCGGCGCAGGCGGGCAAGGCGGCGGCGGCGAAGGTGCGGAACCTGACGGCCAAGGACAAGGGCAAGGCCGAGAAGGAGCCGGAGACGCCGCGTCCGCAGGCCCCGCGCTTCGACTTCACGCTGATGCTCACGGGCGTGGCGGGCAACAACAACGACATCGCCGAGTACCTGGGACAGCTGCAGGCCTGCCCGCTGCTGACCGCGGTCGAGCTCCAGTACATCAAGGAGACGATCATCAGCGACGTCGGACTGCGGCGGTTCGAGATCCTCGCGCAGCTGCGCCCGGACGCCGACGCGCACGACCTGATCGCGGTCCCGGTGGCACGGCTGCGGCCGGGCGGGGCGGCGGTCGAGACGCCGGCCGCCGACGCGGAAACGGGCACGACCAAGTCGGCGGACGCGACGCCGAAGGAAGGGGACTGAGCCATGGGATTCGGAGCCGGACGATTGCTGCTGGTGCTGACGCTCGTGGGCGTCCCCGTGTCGAGCTACTGGCTGGTGTTCCGCCCGCGGAACGAGGAGATCAAGAAGGCCGAGGTGGAGATCACGCACCGCAAGGAGCTGCTCGCCAAGCTCCGCGAGGAGACGCGCCGGAACACCGACCTCGAGCGCGCCAACGAGGAGATCGCCAAGAGCGTCGAGACGATCGAGGCACGCCTGCCGAACACCAAGGAGCTGGACAACGTGGTGCGGCAGATCTCCGACCTGGCGGTCGAGGCCGGGCTCGAGGCGCCGGCGCTCAAGTCGGCCAAGCCGGTGAAGGCAGCGCTGTACATGGAGCAGCCGCTGGAGATCACGATGAACGGCGACTTCAGGAAGTTCTACGACTTCCTGATCCGGCTCGAGCAGCTGCCGCGCATCACCCGCGTGCCCAACATGAAGATCAAGCGGATCGACGAGGGCGACGGGAACACCAAGACCGAGTTCACGCTGAGCATCTACTTCCAGGACGGCACCCAGGGGTCCAAGTCATGAGCAACAAGCCCGGGGCTCTGGCCCCCGTCACGCCCGCGGAGACGCCCGAGCCCGCCGAGGGGGCGGGCTCGACGAGCTCGTTCCTGACCGAGATCCGCTCGGGGGGCGGCGACGGCATGTCCGTGCCCGACGTCCCGGCGCCGTCGCGGTTCAAGATCTCCGGGCCGACGGCGCTGGTGCTGGTGGTCGCGGCGGTGGGGATCGGCGCGCTGCTGGGCATGAGGCGGCTGGCGTCGCCGCGCGCGGCGATGGCGTCGGTGAACATCGAGTACACGCCGGGCCAGCGCGCGGCCGGCGAGGCGCACGACCGCCTGATCGAGGTGCTCGACCGCAGCTCGACCCCGGTGCAGGTGCCCACCGACCAGATCAAGAAGAACCCCTTCCAGTTCGCGACCGCCCCGACGACGGCGGAGCCGATGGCCAAGGGCGGCGAGGACGAAGAGGCCAAGGCCGCCCGGCTCCGCGCGGCGGAGATCGCGGCACGCCAGAAGCAGATCACCGACACGCTCGCCACGCTCCGGGTCAACGGCGTGATGCAGGGTCCGGTGCCCGTGGCGCGCGTGAACAACGAGGTGGTCCGCCTCGGCGACACCCTGGGCGACGGGCTGTTCACGATCACGGCGATCGGGGGGCGCGGCGTGACCGTGCAGGCCGATGGGCGCGAGTACGAGATCACGATGGACGAGACGTCGGGCAACGCCAGGTCGCCGCGCCGGCGGTGAGTGTCGGCCCGGGCCGGGACGGACGCACAGATCGGGGAGCGAGGGCCGCCTGGTGGGCAAGCACAACATCGACGACATCCTGAGCGAACTCGGCGTCGAGGGCGCGGAGAACGGCAACGGCGCGCACGGGCGCCCGGCCCCGCGCCGGCTGCGCCGGCCCGGCGCCGGCGGCGACGACGAGCAGGTCTTCCACCCGCTGCCCTCGATGCCCGCCAACCAGCGGCTCTACGGCCCGTCCGAGGAGCCCGCGCGCGAGGCGGTTCCGCCGGGGGACGCGCCCGCGGCGAACCCACGCTCGAGCACGCCCTCGTCGGCGGGCCCGGCGCCGGGCGTGCGCCAGATCTACCAGCCCGAGTCGAACGCGCTGGCGCGGACGACCGAGCTGGTGACGATCCTCCAGACCCGCGGGATCGTGCCCGCCGACAAGCTGAACACGGCCCAGCAGGTGGTGCGGCAGTCGCCGGGGCGGCGCCTGGCGGACGTCCTGGTCGAGCAGGGGTGCGACGAGGCGCTGGTGCAGCAGGCGGTCGCCGAGGCGGCGGGTGTCCCCTTCGAGCGGATCGATATCACGCGGGGCGTGGACGGTGGGTTCGACGGCCGGCTGACGCAGCGGCTGGGGGTCGAGTTCTGCAAGGAGCGGCAGATCGTGCCGCTGCGGACGGATGGTTCGCGCGTCGTGATCGCGGGCGTGCTGCTCGTCGACGTCTTCCTGACCGACGAGATCCGCGCCAAGCTCGGGGTCGCCGGCGTCAAGATGGTGCTGACGACCGCGTTCGACATCCGCGGCGCGCTGGAGAGCCTGGGGGGCGAGGAGAAGCCGGCGCAGGAGGACGTGGACCTGACGTCGATCCTGTCGGAGGTCGACGAGAGCGACGTCCAGGTCGAGAAGGCGCACAACGCCGAGGTCGACCTCGAGCGCCAGGCCGGCGAGAGCCCGGTCATCCGCTACGTGAACTACATCATCCAGCAGGCGGTGAAGGACGGGGCCAGCGACATCCACGTCGAGCCGGGGGAGAAGAAGCTGACGGTGCGCTTCCGCATCGACGGCGAGCTCTTCACGGCGATGAACCCGCCGGCAACGATGTCGGCGGCGATCACCAGCCGCCTGAAGATCATGGCCAACCTCGACATCTCCGAGCGGCGGATCCCGCAGGACGGGCGCATCCGCTGCACGGTGGCGGGGCGGAAGCTCGACCTGCGCGTCTCGACGCTGCCCAACAGCTACGGCGAGAAGACGGTCATGCGGATCCTGGATACCCGCTCGATCAACGTCGAGCTGGACAACCTGGGGTTCGACCCGACGACCTACGAGATCTGGCGCAAGCAGATCGACGCGCCGCACGGGATCATCCTGGTGACGGGCCCGACCGGCTCGGGCAAGACGACGACGCTGTACGCGTCGCTGCGCCAGCTCGACAAGACGACTATGAACGTGTCGACGGTCGAGGACCCGGTCGAGTACCACCTGGACGGGATCACGCAGACGCAGATGCACGAGAAGATCGGGTTCACGTTCGCGACGGCGCTGCGGGCGCTGCTGCGTCAGGACCCCGACGTGATCATGCTCGGCGAGATCCGCGACCAGGAGACCGCGCACATCGCGGTGCAGGCGGCGCTCACGGGGCACCTGGTGCTCTCGACGCTGCACACCAACGACGCGCCGAGCTCGATCACGCGCCTGGTGAACATCGGGCTCGAGCCGTTCCTGGTGGGCGCCGCGGTGAACTCGGTGCTCGCGCAGCGGCTGATCCGCAAGCTCTGCCAGCACTGCCGGGCCCAGGAGAAGCCCAGCGAGGAGATGGCCGAGTTCCTGCAGATGCAGGGGTGCGAGAGCGACGTGATGTGGGCGGCCAAGGGCTGCGACCGCTGCCGCCACACGGGGTTCTCGGGGCGCGTGGGCATCTACGAGTTGCTGGTGGTCGACGACCAGTTCCGCGACATCATCGCGCGGAACCCCAACGTGGCCGAGTTCCGGCGGCTGTGCATCGAGCGGGGCATGGTGACTCTGCGCCAGGACGGCATGCGGAAGGTCGCCAAGGGCGTGACGACGGTGCAGGAGGTCATGCGGGTGACGGAGGCTCACTGAGCCGGAGCGGCCGGGCGCTTTCGCGCCGGGACGGCCTCCAGCCGGGCACGAGGAACGGCCAGACCCGACGCAGCGGCTCGGTCAGGCGGGACGCGAGGCGCTCCTGGTTGGTCTGGAAGGCCCAGCGCTGTGCTTCGAGCATGTTGTCCTTCTCCTGCGCGAGCGAGTTCAGGCGCGACGGATCGCTCGCGACGGCGAAGGGGAGCTCGGCGTCGTCGACAAGATCGGCGAAGTACCGGCAATGCCGGTCGGCTGCGTCCGCGCGGTCTCGCTCCGGGAAGCGCCGCCGAACGTACTGCCGGATGGACTCGAGCAGCCGGAACCTGGCGCCCGAAGGGCCTTCGTCGCGCACTACGAGTGACTTCGTGACGAGGCGGTCGAGCAGGTCGATGACCCGGTACTCGTCGCGGGTTTCGGAGCACACCACCACGGCGGCCTCGAGGGTCCAACCGCCGGCGAACACCGACAGGGTGTTCATCATGTGGCGCTCGTCGTCGGCGAGCAGATCGATGCTCCAATCCATCGCGGCGCGCAGCGTGCGGTGCCGTTCGAGCGCCCCGTCCGAACCGCCGGTGAGCAGCCTGAACATGTCGCCGAGGTGCTGCTCGATCTGGGCGGGCGAGAGGAGCTTGGAACGGGCGGCGGCGAGTTCGATCGCCAGCGGCACACCGTCCAGGCGACGGCAGATGCTCGCGACGGCCCGAGCGTTGCTGTCGGTGAGCTGGAAGCGAGGATTGGCGAGGCGGGCGCGCTGCACAAACAGCTTCACCGAGTCGTACTGGCCGACTTCGACGGCGTCGTCTGGTTCGTTGATTCCCGGAACGGCGAGCGAAGGGATCACGAAGACGGACTCGCCGCTCAGGCCCAGCGGCACCTGGCTGGTGACGAGGACGTGCAGGCCGGGGCACGTGCGCAGGAGGCGATCCACCAGGGCGCGGCATCCGCCGACGAGGTGCTCGCAATT
>CAZCPB010000035.1:0-22095 GCA_964500365.1 uncultured Phycisphaeraceae bacterium | reverse complement strand
GCCGTACTGCTTGCTCACGCCCACGCTGATGTTGACGAGCTTGAAGACGGTCCAGATCGGGGCCTCGGTGCCGGGGGCGGTCGCGGCGTTGGCCGCGAAGTCCCGCGTCATGGCGTTGTCGTCCCACGCCATGTCGAACGAGTGCCCGTTGACGCTCCGGGAGTCGAGCACCGCGCCGCCGAGCGAGGGGAGCGTGAAGGTCCCGTCGAGCCACGCCTTGTCGGCGTCGAGGTCCGCGTGGAGGCGCAGGCCGGCAACGGTGGTCACGTCCACGACGTTGATGATCTTGAACGTCTGGCCCGCGGGCATCGCCCAGCCGGCGCTGACGTCGATCCCGTCCTCGTTCACCAGGATCGGCGCCTGCGGGCCGCCGAAGGGCAATATGAACCCGCCCCACTCGACCGGCACCGGCATCGCCCCGACCAGGGCCAGCTGCGGGTCCCACATGGTGAACTGGTTCGGCGGGCTCGACCGGTCGGGCGTGAAGGCCATCGACGCCAGCGTGACCGGCATCCCGGCGGCCACGAACGCCGGGCCGGGCGGCGAGTTGGGATCGACGGTGAAGTCGAATGCCGCGAGCGTCACAAGGAACTCGGTCTGGTAGGCGTTGGGCCCCTGGCGCAGGGGCGTCTCGAGCAGCGCCGTGCCCTTGAAGCCGTTCTGCGAACCCAGCGCGAAGGGCTCGACCCAGAAGAAGAACTCGTCGAACCGCCAGTCCTCGGTGATGACGATGGGGTCGAGCGTAAGGAACCCGTCCACGCTCACGTCGAAGAAGTCGCGGACCTTGATGAACAGGTCGAGGCCGAAGTCGTCCTCGCCGCGGAACTCGATCGTCTGGTCATTGAACTCGGCGTAGCGGGCGGTGGTGTCGAGCTGGAAGTAATCATCGTCGAGCTTGAGCTCGATCTTCGTGTCCGTCAGCGTCGCCTGGCGTATGCCCAGGAGCTGGACGCCCGCCTGCGGCCCGGCCTGCGTGATGGCCGCCATCGAGGCGCCGTTGAAGTTGGCCTTGAGGGGCGCGTTGGCGGGGATCGCGAAGACGAGCTGCCCCGCGGCCGTGCCGTCGGCGTTGGGCTGCAGGCCGAGGTTGCCGTGGAGCCTGATCTCGGGGTCCCAGTTGTCGGCGCGTCCGTTGGCGGTCGGGGTCTTGTCCGACGTGAAGAAGAAGCCGCCCGGCTGCGTCAGGTCGATCCCCGCGCCGTGGACCTGCAGATCCGCGCCGTTCTGGTACGTGAACTCGATCTCGACGCGCTTGTTGGCGATGACCCGCGCCGTGACGTGGTTCCCGGTCTGCCCGCCCATGTAGAGCTGCGCATCGGTGGTCACGATCGTGGTCGCGTGCAGGGGCTCGAACTTCACGTTGTCGAGGCGCCACGACCCGTCCCACGTGATGTCGAGGCCGTCGGCCCGGAAGGGCGCGTTCATGCCGAGGGTGCCCGCGCCGGGTGCGCCCGACGACGTGAGGTACACCGGGTTCGGGGTTCCCGGGCGCGTCAGCGCGACCGTCGCATCGCCGAAGTCCGGGAGCGTGTAGTCCCCGCTCACGCGGAGTTCGCCGGCGCCCGCGGCGTTGAAGGGCGCGAAGTCCGCCCACACGTTGCCGGCGGCGCGGAGCGTGATGGAGGAGAACGCGACCGTCGCCCCGGCGGCGCCGGGCACGGGCGCGCCCGTGAACGTAAGCCCCTCGGGCGCGATGCCGACGTAGTCGCCGCCCTGCACGACCGCCTGGCCGCCGCCGACCGGGGCGGGCAGCGCGAGCGTGCCGCGAGCCTGCACGCGCGAGTCGGCGGTGCTCCCGGCGTCCGGGTTCGCGAAGGACATCCACGACATGGAGAACGCCGCGGGCCCGAGCGAAAGCCCGGAGGCGGGGTCCGTCTCGGTCAGCGATCGCGTCCACGCGTCGGCGAAGCCGATCGAGAACGACCCGGAGAACAGGCGTGTGGGCGCGGCGCCCGCGATCAGCGCGTCCACGTTCGCGCCGGTGATCGAGAAGACCCGGGTCGCGTCGTACGTGAGCGAGCCGCTGACCGTGATCAGCGGACGGAACGCTTCAACGCCCGCCGGCCGCAGGCCGATCCGGAACGCGCCCACGTTCTCGATCCGCCCCGCCGACTTGTTCATGATGAACGCGCCCTCGAAGCGCAGCGCGCCGGCGTTCAACGACGCCACGGTCGCCGCGCTCCCCGGCAGCGACCCGTCCCACAGGTCGCCCGCGGGGTCCGACGACGGCGGGCCGCTCAGCATCTGGCGGACCTCGAGCGCCTCGAGCGCGCACGCGCGTCCCGCGGCACGGAGCATCGCCGAGTTCGACCACGCACGCCGGATCTTCCGAGTCATCGCGACCCCCGATCTCACTGGGCTCTCAAGGTATTCTCATCGCACCATCAAGGCCGTAGCGTGCCCGCGGACGCGGCGGGCGAATCGTCCGCCGCGCGAATGGGCGCGTGGCGGTTCGCGTTTCTTCAGCAGGTTCGCCGGCGCGCCCGACCGGCCGCCAGAGCAGCGATCGCACCCAGCATCACCGCGCCGGGCGCGGGCACGCCCGTCAGGGTGAACGCAACGCCGTACTGGTTCGGCACCGTCTGCCAGCCCGGCGCCTTCCAGGGATTGCTGGCCACCCCCCACGACTGCGAGTTCGAGAACGTCCAGCCCCAGGCGTCCTCCATCGGCTCGTCGAGGATCGCGCCGACGTTCATCCAGTATTGAGTCCCGGGCGTCAGGGCCACGCGGAACCCCATGTCCGGAATCTCAAACTTGTACTCGTGCCCGCCCAGCGCGTTGTCGCGGCCCGTCGGGGTCACGGTGAACTGGTTGAGGAACAGCGTCTGCTCGGAGAGCACCTGGCCCGGGTTGCCCGGGTTCCCCGCGTCGTCGTTGAGGATCGAGACGTAGAACTGGAGAACGTTCCCGAGGCCGGGCGTCGAGAAGTTCTCGCTGCTCCCCCAGAACGTGAGCCCCTTGCTCAGGCACCACTGATCGGGGCTGAAGGCGACGGCGATCCGCTGCGAATAGAACTGGAAGGCTCGCCCATCGGCGAAATATCCGTCCGCGGTGGTCGCGGACGGCTGGGAATCGAACGCGACAAACTCGATCTGTCCGAGCGCCGCCCCGCAGGCCCCGAGTGTCAGCGCGGCGACCACGCCCCCGACGTGTGACTTGCTCACGGCGCGACTCCTCCACGCGCGCCGCGGCAAGTGGTACAGTGGAAACGCCTCGGCGCGTGAGTCCAGAATAACCGATGCGGACCACGGGCGTCAAGGAAATCACGGGGCGGAGCGGGTCCGGTCAAGCCGTTGCTAAACTGCTCGTTTCAGGCCTCTTCGAAGCGCATGAAGATCGGGATTCCCAAGGAATTGCACACCGGCGAGCGCCGCGTCGCCGCGACGCCGCAGACCGTCATGCGCCTGAAGAAGCTGGGCGTCGACGTGCTCGTGCAGGCCGGGGCGGGGGACGCGGCGGACTTTGCGGACGCGGAGTACGCCGAGGCGGGCGCTTCGTTGATCGGCGATGCCCGCGAGCTGTGGGCGCAGGCCGACGTCGTGCTCAAGGTCCGCCCTCCTCAGGAGCACGCGGCCCTCGGCGCGCACGAGGCCGACCTGCTGCGCGAGGGCGCGACGCTGATCGGGTTCATCTGGCCGGGGCAGAACCGGCCGGTGCTCGACCGGCTCGCGGCACGCAAGGCGACCGTGCTTGCCATGGACTGCGTGCCGCGGGTCACGCGGGCCCAGAAGATGGATGCGCTGAGCGCGATGGCGAACATCGCGGGCTATCGCGCGATGATCGAGGCGGCGACCCACTTCCCGCGGTTCTTCACCGGGCAGGTCACGGCCGCGGGGAAGATCGAGCCGGCGAAGGTGCTCGTGATCGGCGCGGGCGTCGCGGGGCTGTCGGCGGTCGGCACGGCCAAGGGGCTCGGGGCGATCGTGCGGGCGTTCGACCCGCGGGCGGCGACGCGCGACCAGGTGCGGAGCCTGGGCGCCGAGTTCCTCGAGGTCCACGTCGCCGAGGAAGGGGAGGGCAAGGGGGGGTACGCGAAGGAGATGTCCGACGCGTACATCCAGGCCGAGCTCGCGCTCTTTGCCGCGCAGGCGATGGAAGTGGACATCATCGTCACGACGGCGCTGGTGCCGGGGAAGAAAGCGCCGCGCCTGATCACCGCGGGGATGGTCGAGAGCATGAAGCCGGGGTCGGTGATCGTGGACCTCGCGGCCGAGCAGGGCGGCAACTGCGCGCTGACGCGCCCCGGCGACGTGGTGACGCACAAGGGTGTGACGATCATCGGCGACACGGACCTGCCCAGCCGCATGCCGAGCCAATCGAGCCAGTTGTACGGGGCGACGGTCGTTGCGCTCCTGGAGGAAGTCCTGAAGGACGGCGCCGTCGCGATCGACACGGGCGACCAGGTGGTGCGGGGCGCGCTGGTGCTTCATAAGGGAGAGCTCACCTGGCCGCCACCGCCGCCGCCGACCCCCGCGCCGCCGCCCGAGCCCGGAGTGGCGCCGCGCCCGGAGCCCGAGAAGCCCGCGCCGGCGCCGCCCGGCGCGGTGAAGGCCGCGCGGGCGAAGACGAGCGTGTGGCTGACGCTGGCGGGGGCAGCGCTGATCGGCCTCGGCCTTGCCGCGCCCGCGTCGTTCCTGACGCACTTCACGGTGTTCGTGCTGGCGTGCTTCGTGGGGTGGCAGGTGATCTGGAACGTGAAGCCGGCGCTGCACACGCCGCTGATGAGCGTGACGAACGCGATCAGCGGGATCATCCTGCTCGGGGGGATGCTGCAACTGGGCGGCGACCGTGAGACGGGCTCGATGATGACCGCGACGGTCCTGCTCGGCGCGGTCGCAGTGTTCATCGCCACGATCAACATCGCGGGGGGGTTCCTCGTGACCAACCGCATGCTGGCCATGTTCCACCGCTAACTCGCGCCATTCACCGATTCTGGTCCGACTTCCGACATCCCACATCCGACATCTGACCCCCGCGACTCGAACCTGAGAATTGAGATTCCGCCTCCATGCCACTCTCCCTCGTCACCATCTCCTACATCACCGCCGCGGCGCTGTTCATCCTGAGCCTCGGCGGGCTCTCGAACCAGGAGACCGCGCGCCGCGGCAACCTGTACGGGATCGCGGGGATGCTCCTGGCGCTCATCGCGACGGCGGCGCAGCGCGGGTTCTCCGGCTACGTGCCGCTGCTGGTGGCCCTCATCCCCGGCGCGGCAATCGGCGCGGCGGTGGCGGCACGGGTCAAGATGACCGCGATGCCCCAGCTGGTCGCGATCCTGCACTCGTTCGTGGGTCTCGCGGCGGTGCTCGTGGGCTTCGCGACGTACCTGAGCGACGCGGCGGGGTCGTACACGGGCGCCGAGGCGCTCATCCACCAGGTCGAGATCTTTATCGGCGTGTGCATCGGCTCGATCACCTTCACGGGCTCGGTCATCGCGTTCGGCAAGCTGCAGGGGTTCATCTCGGGCAAGCCGCTCCTGCTGCCGGCGCGCCACGCGATCAACATCGCGCTCCTGGCCGTGACGGCGGTGCTCGGGTACTGGTTCCACGGTGAGGTTGGCTCGGCGGGGGTGACGGCGCTCCTGGTCGCGGCGGTGGTCACGGGGCTGCTGGGCGTGCACCTGGTCATGGCGATCGGCGGGGCCGACATGCCCGTGGTCGTGTCGATGCTCAACTCGTACTCGGGCTGGGCGGCGGCCGCGGCAGGGTTCATGCTGTCCAACGACCTGCTCATCATCACGGGCGCGCTGGTCGGGGCGAGCGGGGCGATTCTTTCCTACATCATGTGCCGCGGGATGAACCGTTCGTTCGTGAGCGTGATCCTGGGCGGGTTCGGGACCGAGGGCGGCGCGGCACCGGCGGCGGGGAGCGCGCCGGCGGGCGAGGTGCGGTCGATCGATGCCGCGGCAACGGCGGACCTGCTGCGGCGGTCGAAGTCGGTCGTGATCGTGCCGGGGTACGGCATGGCGGTGGCGCAGGCGCAGCACTCGCTGGCGGAGGCGACGCGGATCCTGCGGGACCGGGGGAGCACGGTCCGCTTCGCGATCCACCCCGTCGCGGGGCGCCTGCCGGGGCACATGAACGTGCTGCTGGCCGAGGCGAACATCCCCTACGACATCGTGCTGGAGATGGAGGAGATCAACGAGGACCTGCCCGAGACGGACACGGTGCTCGTGATCGGCGCCAACGACATCGTGAACCCCAGCGCCGAGGACGACCCCTCGAGCCCGATCGCGGGGATGCCGGTCCTGCAGGTGTGGAAGTCGCGGAACGTAGTGGTGATGAAGCGCGGCATGTCGAGCGGGTACGCGGGGGTGGATAACCCGCTGTTCTACAAGGCCAACACGCTGATGCTGTTCGGGGATGCGAAGAAGAATGTGGATGCGATACTGGGGGCGCTCAAGGGCTGATCGCACCGCGAGCAAGCGAAGGCGTGGCACGGGCCTGGCTTTGCAGGTCCGTGCGCTTGGTGCGCACACCACGGACCCGAGGCACGGGTCCGTGCCACGATCAGAAGGTTCCGGCCACCTGCCGCTCACGAGGTGCCGTCGAGCCACGCTTGCACCTGCGTTGCCCTGGCTTTGTGCCCGATCTTCTGAAACAGGTCCCGCGCCAGCGTCCAGAGCCGCCGGGCCTCGTCCTTCTTGCCGCGCTGCTTTGCGATCAGCCCGAGGTTGGTGTAGTTAAGCGCCATACCCTCCCGTCGTCCGAGCTTCTCATTGATCGCCATCGACTTCTTGAGGTGGGTCTCGGCCGCGTCCAGATTCCCACGCGCGCTTTCGATCGGCCCGAGGTTGCCGTATCCACTCGCTATCCCCTCCTGCCGTCCGAGCTTCTCGTTAATCGCCAGCGATTTATTGTGGTAGGCCTCGGCCGCGTCCAAGTTTCCACGCGATTGCTCGATCACCCCGAGGTTGCCGTATACGGTCGCTATCCCCTCCTGCCGCCCGAGCTTCTCGTTGATCGCCAGCGCCTTGTTGTGGTAGGCTTCGGCCGCGTCCAGATTCTTGCGCTCCTGCTCGATCAGCCCGAGGTTGTTGTATTGTTTCGCCATTCCATCCTGCTGCCCGAGCTTCTCCTCGATCACCAGAGACCGCTTGTGGTACGCCTCAGCCGCGTCCAGATTCCCGCGCCCCCTCTCGAGCAGCCCGAGCTTGCCGTAGGCTGCGGCCGTGTGTGTTGATTCTGTGTCGGGGCCGCAGAGAGAGAGCCACCGCCGCAGGAGCCGCTCAGCCTCATCCAACTCGCCGATACGCTTGAAGAACTGCGCTCCCAAGTCGAGCACTTCAATGTTCGTCGTTCCGTCAAGCGCCTTGGCGAAGTCCTGGCGAGCTTCTTCAATCTTTCCTTCGAGCGCGGCCTTGGCGGCGCTCTCGGCGAGGATGATGGATTTCTGCGCAATCCTCGCTTCCGCGCTTCGTTCAGCGGCCGCGAGTTTCGCCATGGCCGCCTTGGCCTTCTTCTCGGCTTTCTCGGCGCGCTCCGTCTCCCGGTTGGCCTTCTGCCGCAGCTTCTTCATCTCCGCAATTGCCGAGTCCGGCAACAGTGTTTCGGCGATCGGCTCGGTCGGGAGCTCGGTTTCTCCCTTCGCAAAGGCTCTCAGATGTTTGTCGATCTCATCCTTGAAGCCACCTTCGTCCTTGAAGCCTCGCCAAAGGACCTGCTTTGACTGCTCCAATTTCTTGCGGAACTTGAGGACCTTCTTGAGATCGGCGCCGGGGCTTGCCATCTCGCCCGTGTCGATGTACTTGAAGAAGGCAAAGATTGTCGGGCACTTGGTCTTTTCCAGGCGGCGCAGCGCCCGGTAGAACTCTTCCTCGGTGTACGAGCTAAAGCCCCGCTTCTTAGCGTCCGGCGCTCGCTGGCCCCAGCGCCGGAACATCGCCAGCACAAAGACATCGCAGGAGTCGATGTCCTTGTTGATCACGTCCTGCGGCCGTCGCCCCACGCCCGAGAGCGTCTCCTCCCAGCCGAGCGCCTTGAACTCGACGTCACACCCGCTCCCGAATCCCCTATTCAGTTCGTCGATCACATCCTTGAACGCCCGGCGCTCAATGGCGAGATCGCCCGGCGAAGCAATAAACACCCTAATCTCGCGCTTGACCGTCGTGGACATGGGCGACAGTGTACACAAACCGCGCTCGTCGGCCGGGACTCGATCCCTAATGCGCCCGCCCTGTGCGCCCCCCAAATCTCCCGATGCGCCCCGCAAACGCCCTCCGGCGACGCTGTCATCGAAATCTTGGATTAGTGAACTACATTCATCCGCTTTCGCTCGTGTGCCCTAAGGAGACGGCCGGATCAACGCATCTCGCGGCCTGGCCACAGCGCCGGACCTAACGGCCTTCGCCCTTGCCCTCGCCCTTATCCACGTCTCCGGTTGTCAATCGCCTCGAAGGAACAACCACGCTGAGCACCGTTGCCAGCGCCAGCGTGCCGACAACGACCAGCAGCGACACGGTCGTGTCGATCTTGATGGGCTGGCCCTTCTCCAGCCCGATCAGGTCCAGGTAGGGGGGCACGCTCAGCAGCAGCAGCTTCACTCCGACGAACGCAAGGATCAGGATCAGCGCCGGCTTCAGGAACCGGAACTTCCGGATCAGCGCCGCCAGGCAGAAGTACAGCGCCCGCAGCCCGAGGATCGCGAAGATGTTGCTCGTGAACACGAGGAACGGGTCCGGCGTGATCGCGAAGATGGCCGGGATGGAATCCACCGCGAACACCAGGTCGGTGATCTCGACCAGGATGAGCGCCAGGAACAGGGGCGTGATCGCCCACGCGGCGCTCAGCGAGCCCGGCGGCGGCGGGTCCATGACTTCCTTCCCGGCCGCGTTCGTGGAGTAGGTCGGCCTGAGCGTCCGCCTGGTGAAGAACCTCTGCCCGTCGTAGAAATCGGTCACCCGGAAGAATCTCTTGCACAGGCGGACCGCGAGGTTCTGCGAGACGTCGTCGTTGCCCTTGATCAGGGCCATCTTCAGCGCCGTCAGGATCAGGAACCCGCCGAAGACGATCAGGATCCACTGGTGTTTCAGGATGAGGCCGGCGCCGAGGAAGATCATCACGCCGCGCATGAGCAGCGCGCCGATGATGCCCCAGAAGAGGACCCGGTGCTGGTACTTGGCCGGCACCGCGAAGAAGGCGAAGATCAGCGCGATGACGAAGATGTTGTCCATCGCCAGCGACTTCTCGACCACGTAGCCCACGAGGTACTGCTTGGCCGCTTCGAACCCCCCGACCTCGCCCGACACGATGAGCGGCGCGCCGGCCTTGATGGCTTCCGCGGAGCTGTACATCGCCGTGTCCAGACCCAGCCCGAGCCAGTTGTTCTCGTACGCCGCGTACACGAACGCGCTGAAGGCAAGGCCGCAGGTCAGCCAGATCACCGACCAGGTGACCGCCTCTTTCATGCCGACCTCGTGCGCTTCGCGGTGGAAGACGCCGAGGTCCAGGGCCAGGAACACGATCACGAGGCCGACGAACCCGACGTACGCCCAGACCTTGAGATCGGCGGGATTCGCGGCCGCGGCGGTTGCAAGGAGCAGCAGTTCGTTCATGGGAGATCACACCCCGGGCCCGTGCCTGCTCGCCGAGGACAGCGCGCAGCGCAACGTCACAGCAGAATGTTGGTCTCGCCGGGGGCATCGGTCCCGCGCTCGATGAGCGGCGCTGGACCAACGCTGCGGACGGGCCGGGGTGATTCGCGAACCGATCCACCCGTGTTGACGACCCGTCCCACCCGCAACGGCGGGCGGCTACTCCCCAACAGGAAGTACGTCGGGACTATAGGCCCCGCACGATTCTTCGTGAAGTTTCGGTCGGACGAATCCGCAGCGTCCGGCGAACAACCGCGTCCCGGGGGCGTACTGGACGCCAGCCGGAAGGAGGCGTCGCATGAACATCAGGCTTTTCGACGGGGACATCAAGACCAGCGCGGCTCAGCACGAATACATCGTGTCCAAGATCCAGACGGCCGCCGCACGACTGAAGGACGCTTCCTGCACCATCGACGTCCGCCTTGCGGACGTCAACGGGCCCAAGGGCGGGATCGACAAGCTGTGCTCGATCGTGGTGACCCCTCCAGGGTTGGCGACGCTCCGGGTGGAGGAGCAGGCGGCGGACTACTACGGGGCCATCGACGCCGCGGCCGCGACGCTCAAGAAGTCACTCGCCCGGTCGCTCGAGCGCACCAAGGCCAACGGGCCGCGTTGACATTCGGACGGACTCCCTGACCGCGGACGCTGGCGCGAGCTTTCAAGCTCTCTCAACCATTTTCCCCATCCCCATCTGCCCCACGAACTTCCCCTCCCTCGCCATCACGCTCCCGCGCACCGTCACCACGCTCGCCCGTCCCTTCACTTCCCACCCCTCGAACGCGCAGTAGTCGGTCGCCATCTGGTGCGTCTTGGCGCTGATCGTGCCGCGGTAATTCGGGTCGTACACCACCAGGTCCGCGTCCGCCCCCACCGCGATCGTCCCCTTCCGCTTCATCCCGAAGATGCGCGCCGCCTTGGTGCTGGCCGCATCGACGAACGTGTTGAGATCGATCCGTCCCCCGCACACCCCGTGCGTGTACAGGAGATCCACGCGGTTCTCGACGCTCGGGATGCCGTTGGGGATTTTCGTGAACGCGTCCTTCCCCATCGTCTTCTGCGTCTCGAAGTCAAAGGGCGCGTGGTCCGTCGCCACCGTGCTGATCACCCGCGAGCGCAGGTGGTCCCACATCTTCGGCAACTGGCTTTTGTCGCGCAGCGGCGGGGACATCACGTACTTCGCCCCGTTGAACCCGTCCTTCTGCGTGTACGAGTGATCCAGGATCAGGTGCGGCAGCACCACCTCGACGTGCGCTTTCACCCCCCGCGAGATCGCGCACTGGGCCTCCTTCACCGCCTCATCGCACGAGGTATGCACGATGTACGCCTCGGCGCCCGTCAGCTCCGCGAAGGTCATGAGGTGGTGCACGCCCTCGGCCTCGACCCGCGGCGGGCGCGACGGCTCGTGGAACTCGGGGCCGGTCTTGCCTGCCGCGAGGAGTTCCTTCTGGCGTTCATCGACCAGCGTCTCGTTCTCGCAGTGCGCGGTCACCACGACGCCCAGTTCCTTCGCCAGCTTCAGCGCGTGGTACAGCTCGCGATCATCGACGCCCAGCGCGCCCTTGTACGCCAGGAACACCTTGAAGGAACGGATGCCGCGC
Source organism: uncultured Phycisphaeraceae bacterium (assembly GCA_964500365.1). GTDB lineage: Bacteria > Planctomycetota > Phycisphaerae > Phycisphaerales > UBA1924 > CAZCPB01. The sequence goes on along the minus strand of CAZCPB010000035.1, from coordinate 10,905 downwards.
TTCACGATCTCGCGCAGTTGCTTCTCCGCGAGTTCGTCCCAGCGCGTCACGCCCATGTGGAACGTGAAGTCGCAGGCCGAGACTCCTTTGGCCTTCGACAGCCACGTTTCGTACGCCGCGAGAGGCTCGTCGGTCTTCCCCGGGCAGATCATCTCGACCAGCGTCGTCGTCCCCCCGACGATCGCGGCGCGGCTGGCCGTCTCCCACGTGTCCTTGGCGTACGTCCCCATGAACGGCAGGTACACGTGCACGTGCGGGTCGATGAACCCGGGGAAGAGGTACTTGCCGGCGGCGTCGATCACCTCCGTGCCCGGCGCGCACGATGTGGGATCGATCGACTTCTCGATCCGCGTGATCGTTTCACCGGCGGCGTAGACGTCGGCGTGGTAGTCGTCGGTGGCGGTGATGACGCGGGCGTTCTTGATGAGGAGGGGCATGGGGAATTCCAGGAGAGTTCACCACAGAGAACACAGAGCGGCACAGAGAAGTGAATGGATTAGACCACCCGAAGAAGACGCCGGTGGGGACTGCCTGATCTGGATTCTCATGCGCTTCTCTCTGTGTCGCTCTGTGTTCTCTGTGGTGAATCCTGTCTTTACTGATTCGCCACCAGCCGCTGGCTCTGCTCCACGAACTTGTCCCCCTGCCACTGCGTGTCCTTGGTCACCGTCCCCCTTGCCGCGGCCTTTTCCATGGCCTTGGCTTCGGCCTGGCGGGCGACGAGGTCGGCGTGGGTGGTGAAGAACTGGAGCGAGTGACCACGGAAATCCTCGATCGATTTGAACCCGTGCTGGTCCATGAACGCCTCCAGCCCGCGGCAGAGTTCCTTGACCATCGCGTAGCCGTGGATCATCACGCCCGTGCACACCTGCACCGTGCTCGCGCCGAGCAGGATGAACTGCGCGGCGTCCTCACCGGTCTCGACCCCGCCGATTCCGCTGATCGAGCGTCCAGGGAACTCGTGCTTCATCATGCGGGCGCACTCCATCACCATCCGAAGGGCGATGGGACGAACGGCCTTGCACGAGTAGCCCCCCGGCGTCGTGTACCCCTCGACCGTCGGCTCGGGCCGCAGCGTTTTCAGATCAACCCCCATCACGCACAGGATCGTGTTGATCGCCGCGATCCCCTCGCACCCGCCGCCCATGGAGCGCAGCGCCGCCCGCGCCGGGTCCTCGATGTGCGTGATGTTGGGCGTCATCTTCGCCCACACCGGCTTGGTCGCGACGCCGTTCACCCAGCCGCAGACCTCTTCGAGGATCGCCGGGTCCTGCCCCATCGCGGCGCCCATCTTGCGTTCGGGCAGGCCGTGCGGGCACGAGAAGTTCAGCTCGAATGCGTCGACCCCCGCGTCCTGGCAGCGCTCGACGATCTCTTCCCACGCGGCCTTCCTGTACTCCTCCATGATCGAGGCGATGAGCACGCGGTCGGGGTATTTCTTCTTGAGCTGCTTGAACTCCTCGATCCACGTGTCGAAGGGGCGGTCGCTGATCAATTCGATGTTCTGCCAGCCGACGATGGTCTCGCTCCCTTTGGGGCCGACACGCATGCGCGCGTAGCGCGGGGCGACATTGATCACCTTCGAGGCGTCGAGGCTGATCGTCTTGGCGATCACCGCCCCCCACCCATCGTCGAACGCCTTGCCGATGACGTTGGCGTTGGTCCCGGGCGGCCCCGAGCCGATGACGAACGGGTTGGGGAGTTTCAGCCCATCGACGGTGACGCTCAGGTCGGCCATGGCCGGGCTCCTGTGGCAAGGCACGCCCCACCCGCGTGCCGCGGAATCCCGCAGTATACAGGCACGCCCCGCGACGCAAGGGTCGCTATCGTCGCGGCATGGACGGACCGGACGTGCTCGTTTCGAGCGCGAGGGTGGTCACCGAGTCGAAGGTCGGGCCCGGCACCGTTGTGGTCCGGCGCGGTGTCATCGCCGAGGTGCGACCCGGCGCCGACCGGGCCGCGGATTTCGATCTCGGTGATCTGGTTCTCATGCCGGGCCTTGTGGACACGCACGTTCACGTGAACGAGCCCGGAAGGACCGAGTGGGAAGGCTTCGCCACCGCCTCGCGGGCCGGCGCGGCGGGCGGGACGACTTCGTTCGTGGTCATGCCCCTGAATTGCTCGCCCGTCGCGACCACGGCCGCGGCCCTGCGGGAAGAGGCCGACGCCGCGGCGAAGTCGTGCCTCATCGACTTTGGGCTGTGGGGCGGCGTCGTTCCGGGTAACGCGGACCAGATCGAACCGATGTGGCGTGAAGGGGCGCTGGGGTTCAAGTGCTTCATGACGCACTCCGGGATCGACGAGTTCCCGAACGTGGTGCGCGCCGATCTCGAGACCGCGATGCCGATCCTCGCGAGGCTCGGCGCGCCCCTGCTCGTGCACGCGGAAAGCCCAGCAATTCTTGCCGCGGCGGCGCGAGTGGCAGACATGCAGAACGACACGAGGTCGTACGCGCTGTACCTAGCTTCGCGCCCGCCGGAGTCCGAGGACCGCGCGATCGCGACCATCATCGATCTCTGCCGCGAGCACCGGGCCCGCTGTCACATCGTCCACGTCGCCTCGCGGAGCGCACTGCCGCTCATCGCCGCGGCGAAGCGCGAAGGGCTGCCAATTACCGCCGAGACCTGCCCGCACTACCTCACGCTCGCGGCCGAGGACATCCGCGACGGAGCGACGGCGTTCAAGTGCGCACCGCCTATCCGCGAGAGCGTCCACCGCGAATCACTCTGGGGCGCACTGGCGGACAGCACGCTGGACCTGGTTGCATCCGATCATTCTCCGTGCCCGCCCGACCTCAAGCTCCTCCGCGCGGGCGACTTCGCCCGGGCGTGGGGCGGGATCTCTTCGCTCCAGCTTTCGCTGCCGCTGGTGTGGACCGAGGCTCGGCGGCGCGGCTTCGGACCGGCCCATGTCGCAACGTGGCTGTGCGAGCGCCCCGCGCGACTGGCGGGGCTTCACGGACGCAAAGGCCGGATCGCGCCGGGTTGTGATGCGGATCTCGTGGCGTGGGACCCGGACGCCGAGTTCACGGTTGATGATTCGGCCCTGGAACACCGGCACAAGCTCACCCCCTACCATGGGCTCGCGCTCCGCGGCGTCGTCCGCAGGACGTTCGTGCGAGGGCGCGTGGTGTTCGATGGTTCGTCCTCAGGCGAAGCACGCTTCCCCACACTCCACGGAAGAGATCGCGGGCGATGGCTGAAGCGGTCGGCACAATGAGCAGGACGGGGACCGACTCCGGGAAGCCGGCGTTCGCATCGCTGATCGACCTGGCGTCGGAGCGCCTCGGCGGGCGCGTCGTGGCCGCCAACGACGAGTTCTTCGCCCCCAAGGAAAACCTGCTGAAGCCGGAGGCGCCGGTGTTCATCGCCGGCAAGTTCACGGAGTTCGGCAAGTGGATGGACGGCTGGGAGACGCGCCGGCGCCGCACGCCGGGGCACGACTGGTGCATCATCAGGCTCGGCCTTCCCGGCGTCATCCACGGCTTCAACGTGGACACGGCCCACTTCAACGGGAACCAGCCCGAGTGGTGCACGATCGAAGCGGCGGAACTCGCGGGCGACCCCGGCGACGAGGAACTGAGCGCGGGCGCGGTCGAGTGGGTCACTGTCCTGGATCGGACGGCGCTCGGACCGAGCGCGGAGCACTTTGTTGCCGCGGCCGGCCGCGCGGCGGGGAGACGCTTCACGCACCTGCGCTTCAACATTCACCCCGACGGGGGCGTGGCGAGGCTGCGCGTGTTCGGCGACGTCCTGCCCGACTGGGAGTCGCTGCGCCGAGCGGGCGAACTGGTTGACGTCGGCGCGGCGGTGAACGGCGGGCTGGTCATCGCGGCGAGCGACATGCACTTCGGCTCGCGGCACAATCTGATCATGCCCGGACGCGCGGCAAACATGGGCGACGGGTGGGAGACGCGACGGCGGCGCGGGCCGGGGTACGACTGGTGTGTCGTGCGGCTGGGGCACCGCGCGGTGATCCGCACGATCGAGGTGGACACGAACCATTTCAAGGGGAATTTCCCCGAGAGCTGCATGATCGAGTGCTGCGATGCGCCGGGCGCGGGGCCGGCGGACGTGCCGCGCGACGGCTGGCGGGAGTTGCTGGCGCGAACCGCGATGAAGGCCGATGCGCGACACTACTACGAGCTCGAGCTGGCGACGGGGCTCGGGCCATGCACGCACGTGCGGCTCAACATCTACCCCGACGGGGGCGTGAGCAGGCTGAGGCTGTTCGGGAGTCTGGCGTGAAGCGCGGCCCTTCGGCCGCGCCTGAAGGACGTGGGGAAGCATGAACGCGGGGCTCGCGAGTTTGAACGCGATGAGTGAGGAGTCCGCGGCCGCGTTCTTCATGAAGGCGTGCGGGTCGAGCGTGTGGGCGGGCACGATGGCGGCGGGCCGGCCCTTCGCCGACGGCGCGGCGTTGTCTGGCGCGGCCGAGCGCGCGGCCGAAGCGCTGTCGCGTGAGGACTGGCTCGAGGCGTTCTCGCACCACCCGAGGATCGGCGAGTCGGCGCCCTCTCGCGCCGGGAGTGCTGAGGCCGCGGCCATGTCGGGACGCGAGCAGTCGGGCATGGCCGGCGCCAGCGACCAGACACGGCGCGAGTTCGCCGCGCTCAACGCGGAATACGAGAGGAAGTTCGGGCACGTCTTCCTGATCTGCGCCAGCGGCCGGTCCGCGGAGTTCATGCTCGCGCAGCTCCGCGAGCGGCTTGGAAACACGCCCGAGGTCGAGTTCGCGAACGCGACGCGCGAGCAGCGCAGGATCACGCGGCTGAGATTCGATAGGATGCTCGGCGCATGAGCGGGATCAGCACGCACATCCTCGATACCTCGCGGGGCCTGCCCGCCCCGGGCGTCGCGGTGACGGTCGAGCGTGAGGAGATCGCGGGAACGTTCGCGCCCGCGGGCGGAGGGACGACCGACTCCGACGGGCGCGTCAAGAGCCTGCTCGGCCCCGGCGCGACGCTCAGCGCGGGGACCTACCGGCTGAAGTTCGAGACCGGTGCGTACTTCGCGGCAAGGGGTGTCGCGTCGTTCTATCCGAGGGTCGAGGTGACGTTCACGATCTCCGATCCGTCGCGCCACCACCACGTGCCGCTGCTCCTGAGCCCGTTCGGATACACGACGTACCGGGGAACGTGATATGGCGAAGGCTCGGAAAAGCAGGCACGGCGCGCGGGCGACGGGGGGCGCGGGCGCCGTGGTGCTCGGGCAGAACAACTACGGCAAGTCGCGCGTGCGGCTGGTCAAGGTCTCGCGTTCGGGCAAGCGCCACGCGGTCCACGAACTGACGGTGGACATCTCGCTCGAGGGAGAGTTCGGTGCCGTGCACGAGGGCGACAACGCGCTGTGCATCCCGACCGACACGATGAAGAACACGGTGTACGCGCTGGCCAAGGGGCACGGGCTCGAGTCGGTCGAGTCGTTCGCGGTGCACCTGGGGGGGCACTTCGTCGATCGGTTCGCGCATGTTCATCTGGCGCGGGTGCGGGTCGCGCAGACCCGGTGGGACCGGGCGAGCGTGCGCGGGCGCGAGCACCCCCACTGCTTCCTCAAGGGAAGCGAGGAGCGGAAGACCTGCGAGGCGGCGGTCGAGCGGCCGGGCGCGGCGGTGCTGGGCGGGGTCGAGGGGCTCGTCCTGCTCAAGTCAACCGGGTCGGCATTCTCGGGGTACCTGAAGGACGAGTACACGACGCTGCACGAGACGCGCGACCGGATCATGGCGACGAGCGTGAAGGCGGACTGGCAATACGCGGGGCTGACGGGGCGAGGGGTCTTCGGCGCGTGGCGCGAGCAGGTTCGGCGCGCGCTGATCGAGACCTTCGCGGAGCACGAGAGCGAGTCGGTGCAGCAGACGCTCTTTGCGATGGGCGCGGCGGCCCTGCGCGCCTGCCGCGCGATCGAGCGGATCAGGCTGTCACTGCCCAACAAGCATTGCCTGCTCGTGAACCTCGCGCCGTTCGGGCTCACGAACCCGAACGAGATCTTCGTGCCGACGGACGAGCCGTTCGGGCTCATCGAGGCGACGGTGGAACGGGGAGGGGGGCGGCAAGGAGAGATTCATCACAGAGACATTGCGACACAGAGAAGAGGGGAAAAGAGGAAGGGGAATTGATTCGGAGAAGGAACGGACGCTGGTCGTTGCTGACGAGGTGGGATGAGCCTTTCGAACTTCGTCACGCGGCCCTCGTAGACGGCGCCACTGGTACGGGCGATGACGCTGGCTGCATCGGACGGCGCGCGTGCGCTTCGCCGCTCACTCTGTTCGCGGTTCGTCGTGAACACGCCTCGACATGTGGACGCGATCGACGCTTTGCATGACGTCTCCTGCTTTCTTCCTGTCTGCCTTTTCCTTCTCTGTGCTGTGGTGAATCCCTCCTCTCCTACTTCCCCGCTCGGCGGCGGAGGATTTCGGAGAAGGATCGCGTGCTGATTTCTTCGGGGGTGAGGCCGGTGGCGGCGGCCTCGGCGTCGGTGATGGCGCGGCGGCGCAGGCCCTGAATGAAGAAGGTGAGGAGGCCCTGCGCGGTCGCGGCGTCGTCGAAGACCCCGCCGCCCGATCCGCCGACGAGCGTGGCCCGCGCGGCCTTCTCGACGAAGTTGCGGAGCCGGGCGGTCGCGTCCGGGAGATACTCGAGGAAGTATGAGTAGACCGCGGCGTAGCGGACGGGCAGCTGGGCGGGGTTCAGGTCCCAGCCCTGGTACCAGCCGTGGCTCAGCGAACGCCGGACGTGCTCGAAGTTGAGGCGCCACGCGGCGTGAACGGCGGCGCGGTTCTCTTCGACGAGACGCGGCGCGAGCGGGGCGCCCTCGGCGCGGTGGGGCGGCGCGGGCATGATGTTCGTGGCCCCGTCGGAGAGATACAGGCCGGTCGCGCCGAGCGAGACCTGCATCACGTGGCGCGCGAAGTCGCAGGCGCGGTGGTCGATCTTCTGCTGGTGCGCGGTGACGCCGCACGACGCGGTGTAGTCGTAGACACCCAGCGCAGCAGCGATGCAGCGGCCGCGGGCGGCGCGGACGAACTCGGGGAGCGGGCAGACGCCGCGCGAGTCGATGACCGACTGCGTGGTCTCGACCATGAACTCGAGCCTGAGCGAGTCCCTGGGGAACAGGCCGGCGGACTCGAAGTGGTCGCAGAGGTCCGCGAGGGCGGCGACCTGGTGCGAGGAGACGAGCTTGGGGAGCATGATGACGAAGTTGGAAGGGAGCGCGGAGCCTGCGCCCGGTCTCCCGGGGGTAGAGGCGTTGCCGGCCCGAGTCTCGTGGGCGAGGGTCGTGAGAAAGATGTCGAGCGTGCGGATGCCGCGGGGCGCGGTGCCCTCGCCGAAGTTCTTGATGCGGATTCCGATGAAGGGGGGGAGCGAGTTTTCCCTCATTCCCGCGGCAACTTCCCGCGCGGCGTGCTCGGCGCAGGCGTCCTCTTCGGCGTCCGGGCGTATGCCGTAGCCGTCTTCGAAATCGATGCGGAAGTCTTCCACGGGTTCGGCGGTGAGTTTGGCGACGACGCGGTCGTACACGCCGATGGCGAAGGCAGCGGCAGGGTTGGCGCGGGCCGCGCCGGTGTGATCGCGGCGGAACTCGGCGAGGATGGACTGAGCGCCGGAGGCGGTCTCGGGGAGAGATTCACTGGCGCGGAGACCGACGGCGCGGGCGAAGGATGCGAAATCGGGGGCGTAGTCCCGGAGGAATCCGAGGGCGGTGTCGCCGAGTCGGCGGGCGGAGTCGCGCTTGAAAAGGTGTGCGCCGCCGTAGAGCGTGTGGACGGGCTGGCGTCCGATGGGCTCGCCGGGGTAGACGCGGGCGTAGGCGGAGTTTGATTCGTTAAGCCGGGAAAGGAGCGAGGAAAGGAAGGGGGCGGGGAGAGATGAGGGCATGGGTGCGCAGGATAGCGAACGGTCGGGTAGGGGCAGGGAAACGGGGTGAGTCGAGTCAGGCGGCGATGCAGGGGGCGATGGGGTCGAAGGCCGACAAAGCAGAGACTCGTTCAGAGTCCGAGTTTTTCAGGCGAACTCGGACTTCGGGCATTCGCCCAGCGCGTTGCGCTGCGGTGAACGGTGACTCGATGTGCGACCGACCGCGTATCGAACCGCACGCGGTGGAAGTCTCCAGCCGTCGGGGGTGTCGAGGATGATCTGAAGACGTGCGGCAAGGGGCGGCGGGAGTCTGGACGCCCAGGACTGATCAACCAGGCCGATGTCGATGAGATCGCGAAGGTTGGTGCGGTCCTTGTCGCGATAGGCGGTGAGTTTGATGCGGACGAGGGCATCGAGGTTGACCACGCGGAAACCGCCCATCTCGATCGACTCTTCGACGCCCGGGTTGGGCGCGGCCTCGCCCCTCTTTACGTACTCGCCCGCGAAGGCGATGTGGACCGAGTGGCGCGGGTTGGCGCCGGCATCGTCCAGGAAGAGGTCGAGCCCCGCCGCGTGCCGGTGTACGAACCCCGCGGCTTCGAGCGCTCTCCTGGCGGCTTCAAAGTCGGAGCGGCGACGGCATTGCCGCCGATGACGGCGTAGTCTAAGCCCGCGTCTCGGAGGGTACGGGACGCGAGCAACAGCCTATGTCGAACCATTTGTACGACGTCAACCGTTGAAGGACGTCCATCGGTCTCAATGGCAGCGCGCCCACGAAGTATTCTAGCAACGGTGCGGCCTCCTCTCGGCAAGGGACGCTCGATTGTTGCATAGCAACGGCTCAGGTTGGGCTGCGAGGGCGACAATCGCGGCGCTTCACGTATTCTGGGCAGTCGTGCGTGCAGAACCCGCAATTCGGGCATATGAGCTTCTGGCATAGCGCACACGTCAACGTACCCTCCTGTCCCAGATAGAGCGGGTTTTGCCCGCACCGAACAGAACCACCCGCTTCAAGTCGTCGCCACCCACCACAGTACGCGAAGATCGTCTGCCACGGTCCATGTCGATCTCGCCCTTGAAGAATCGCGGGGCTCGCAAGACGGAATACGGTGAAGCGCCGGGCGCTATCTCCACAGAATAGCGCCACTTTGGCAAGCAGGCTGATCAAGGCTTCGATCGTTCCAAGTGGGTCGCACACGGCCAATGGCGCGAGCGATACCCACTGACCTTGCACCGCCGTCGCGTCGTTGCCAGTAAACGGAAACATGATTTCTCGGAGCGAGCGTTCCGGAAACGATCGCCCGTCCTTGAGAGCGCTGCAAAACCGATTCAGCACGTGAAGGAATAGCACCGGTCGGCGAAGAGTATCGAACCTGCGCAGCGTTTGAGCCAGCAACTCCGCTTCCATTTCGACTTCGCTTTGGGGCAGTCCTCGAGATCGGTGGGCCAGCACTTGGGCCCCGATCGGGCACGCCCGCGGCAGGGCCACCGTTGATCCACGCAGCGCGTTGACCGCGGCATCGCGAGCACGGTAGCACTCGACTGGATAATCAAACACCCACGGCGGCAAATACGAACTGGTGTCACCGACGACTTTGAGTTCAAGGTAGTCTGAGCGAAACGCCTTGAACAGGTGCTGCAGTTCAGCCAGTGTCGTCTCTCCGATCCACACAATCTCTTCGCACTGCAGAGGCGCGAGATACGGCGAGAGAAAGGCCGATACCGTAACGTCCTGGCCGCCGGTACGGCTCGTCTTGAACCGTGGTACGCAATGCTCGGAGTAGGCCTCCGGCGACGAGAAGGACCGACGAGCGTTCTTCACATCGATCATTCGTCCGCCAACTGCGACATCCGCTATTTGCCAGCTTGTGTCGGAACTCTGGAGTTGTAGAACCGAGAGGTCAGTCGCCGTGCCGTACAGTTCCGAGTAGAGCTCGCAAGCAACTCTTTCGGCGCGACGCGCGGATTCCATTGCGGTCGTCCAGTACGAAGAGTTGCTCCCTTTGTCAGCGGCCCAGAGTTGGGCGAGTCGGCGGTCGTCGGGAGAAAGGACAATACCTTGGCGACGGCTCGTCGCACAAAGCGGTTCAACTGCGAGCCAAGGCGCCATAGCGGTGGCACGAAGTCCGGTCTCGCGCGCCGAGGCATCATGTGCCCTCCGAACCAGCCCATTGGCGCTCGTTGCCAAATGAATGACATCGTCCACCAGGGGCTGAACCTCCCGAAGGACGCGTTCGTCCAATTCGTCTTCGTGTCTCTCTCGGAGGGCCCTTTCCCTCCCCCGCACTTGGTCCAAGGCCAGCCGAATTTCCTTCTCCGCATCGAGCCAAACCTGAGAGTACTCCCGCAGAGTGGCAGAGTACCGCTCGAACCATTGTTTCGTTCCCCGGTACGCCCATTTGTCCGCCACACTTTCCGCAACCCGCTCCGGAGCTTGCCGAGACATCTGATGAATCAATTGGATCGAGCGTTTCGTAGCCAAATGCCTCCCCACGGGATTGTCGAACTCCTTGGTTGCCGTGAGTAGCCCGTGGCCGTCCCGCGACTCGCATGTTGCGAGAAGCGACTTTAGGTAGCTCTGCATGTAACGCAGCGTGCTGGGCAAAACGAAGGGGGACGAAGATACCGCGGCAGCGCGTCGAGAAGCGAACTCCGTCCACAAGACATCCCGTCCGCTCGCAAGTCGATTGATCAGAGTCTGAATAGACCGTGTCAATTCAGAATCTTCTTGGTCGAACCATTCTTCAACGCTCGTCCTGAGCGCCGAAGTGGGGAGTTCTAGAGCAGGAATCAGCGCAATCGCAGCGTGAAGGCCCGTGATTGCCTCTGAAACCGACTTCTCAAGCTCAGCTACACGCAGTGAACCTTCCACTATCCGAAATCCCCGTGGTGGTCAGAACGCCTTGGCTACTTGGCGTCACTCCGCTTCCCCAGCACCTTCGCGATGTCGAAATCGATGAAGTCCGCGTGGTGGAAGATCCACGACTCGACGGTGCGTTCGACCTTGTCGCCCTCGTGGCTGTGCGTCGCGACGATGTGCATGACCTCGGGGG
>CAZCPB010000034.1:0-22226 GCA_964500365.1 uncultured Phycisphaeraceae bacterium | reverse complement strand
GGCGCGCCGCTCGCCTCGCCGTTCATCTTCTCGAGGATCTTGATGTTGTTCTCGTTGACGGTGCCGTCCTCGTTGATGAGATCGAGGTTGGGCGCCTTGCCCCCGGCGAACTCGGCGCCGAAGGCGCCCTTGCGGGTGATCGACACGTTGAGCGCGCCCGCGTAGTACACGCGCGTCACGACGCGGATGTAGACCGGCGCCTCGGACGTCCGCGCCGCCCAGCGGAGCTGCGCGCGGACCTCGTCCCGCGCGGCCCACGCGCGCACCTCGTCGTACACGACGCCCGGGCTCGCGGCCACCGTCCGCGCGTCGGCGATCGTCACCGACCCGGTCGCCTCGTCGGCGCCGAGTACGCCTAGGGCGAGCGGGATCCCCTGGATCGGCACCGCGAGGCTCAGCCCGCCCGACCGGGACACTTCGAACGAGTACGTCGGGAACGCCGCCCGGGGCGCGTTGGCGTCGCTCAGGAGCGAACCGCCCGGCGCCGCCCCCGCGGGGAACGCGCCGGCCTTCCGCGTGGCGCGCGGGTTGGGCGGGTTGGCCCAGAACACATCGTCCCAGTACCCGTCGAAGTACTGCCCGCTGAACGCCGCGGCAGGGAGCGCCAGGCGCGTGCGGAAGTCGTCCAGCGGCAGGAAGCCCCTGGCCCGGTAGCGGCTCGCCTCATCGGAGATCGAGGTCTGCACCAGGAACACGTCGCCGGGGCGCAGGTCCTCGGTGAGCGGGTAGACCGGGATCACCTGGCTGGCGCGGATCGTCTCGCACCAGTCCTTGGCGACCTTCTCGAGCTGGGTTCTGCTGCCGGCACAGCCCGACGCCAGCAGGGCCCCGAGCACCAGCGCACCGACGACGACACGACGACTCGCGACCATGGTCCACCTCCCCGCCTTGCCGCCGCCGCGGTGAGGGCGCAGTCTGCCCGGGCGGGTGCGAATCGTCAAGGTCGCGTTCCGCCTTCGAGGCGAACGAATGCGGCTTCGATAGAAGGAAAGCGGAAAAGCCGCCCCAGATCGCCCGGATGCGCCCAGATGCCGGAGAGTAACCGGAGGACCTGCAGGCGCTTCTTCTGTGGTTTCTTTTGCCACGGCCCGACGCCGACCCTGGCGGTGAGCCTCGGCCGCGCGTCAGGTCTGCCCGGTCCAGTCCGGCTTGGCGACTTCCTTCCAGCGCGCCCGGATTTTCTCTTCGAGTTCCTTCGGCAGGGGCCCTGCCTTGAGCAGCTCGGCGTTCTGCTTCCAGCGCTCGGGCTTGCTGGTCCCGACGATCAGGCAGTGCACGCCCGGCTGCATCGCCGTGAAGCGCATGACGGTGCCGACCGCGCCGTCCGGGCCCTGCTTCTGGCGCGCCTCGCCGGTGAGGAAGTCGTACTTGAGTTCCTGCAGGCGCTTCCAGTACTCGGCGTGGTAGCCCTGCGGCGCCGAGTCGTACCGCCACGCCACGTTGGCGATCGGGCGCTTGGCGACGACGCCCATGCTCCGGGCCCTGGCGAGCGGCAGCGTCAGCTCGATGCACTCCTGGTCGGCGATGTTCACCGACGTCTGGAGCGAGTCGAAGCGGCCGGTCTCGATCGCGTACTTGGCCGCCTCCGAATCGCCGCTGTAGCCGATGTAGCGCGTCTTGCCTTCCTTCTTGGCCTGCTCCAGTCCCTCGATGCACTCGCCCTTCTTCAGGATGTCGAGCCCGCAGGAGTGCAGGTGGACCATGTCCACGTGGTCGGTCTTGAGGCGCTCGAGGCTCCGTTCGACCGAGCGGACGACCTCGTCCTTGCCCCACGCGTTGCCCCGTCCGCCCGAGTCGGTGATGTGCCCGCACTTGGTGAAGAGGTAGTACTCCTTGCGGCGGTGGCCGACGGCCTTGCCGATCTGCACCTCCGAATCGACGTAGCACTCGGCGGTGTCGATGAGGTTCAGGCCCGCGTCGAGCGCGGCGTTCAGGAGCCGCTCGACGACGTCCTGGTCGGTCCGCTCGTAGCCGATCTCGGCCCCGCCGAAGCCCAGCAGCGTGACCTTCATGTCGGTCTTGCCGTACTGGCGCTGCTCGAGGTCGGAGGAGGGTTTGGCCGCACTGACCGGCTGGAAGGCCATGGCTTTCCCCGCGGAAATAGCCGCCGCGGCGGCCGCGGACTGGATCAGGAAGTCCCGGCGGGTGGTCGATCGGTCCATCACGGCACCTCCAGGGTGAGGGTTCGTCGCGCGCCATGATACCGACCCGGACACCGGGAAAGTCCCAGCGGCAACGAAAACCCGGGTCTTGTTCAGATCGCGTTCAGGCTCTGCCGTCGCGCGGCACCGTTCGGCGGCTCCGCCCCTCGGTCACTCCCACGGCCTCGCGCATGAGCCGACCGACCTTGAACTTGACCGTCTTCTTGGCCGGCACGTCCACCCGCTCGAGGGTCTTGGGGTTCTGGGCGATCCGCGGCGCGCGGTTCTTGACCTCGAAGACACCGAAATCCCGGAACTCGAGCCGGTTGCCCTGCTGGAGTTCCTTCACGACCTGGTCCAGGAAGTTCTGGACCGTCTTCTTCACATCGATCCGCCGGATCCGAGTTTCCTCGGAGATGCGGTCGATGAGTTCCTTCTTGGTGACCGTGGCCATCCGATCCCCCTCGCGGCGGGCCGGCTCGATGCCCAAACCCGCAACGCCGCCCCCCGTTCATTGCAAACGAAGGCGGCTTGCCGATCTCATCCGTCCGCACGTGGAGCTTCGAGCGTCCTCTTCTCTCCGGCATCTTCCCAGGTGCCGGTGCCCACGAACCCAGACCAGTATCTCCGGAAACCATCCCAGCGTCAACGCTTATGGGCGAAAACCTTACATAATACGAATACACATTCGGAACCTGTCTCGACTCCGAATCCCTCCTGAGTCCACGCGGCCGGGCTCGAATCCACGGCAGATACCCCTCAATTCGGGCTCAAAACCGCAGTTCGATCCCCGCGAAGAGCCCCGCCAGCCCGCCGCTGAACCGGAACTCTTCATCCCCGTCCCCGCTGTCCAGGTCGAACAGAAGCTGCCGGTACCCGATCATCACGCCCACGTTCTCGACCGGCCGGTAGACGCCCGACAAGGCGATGTCCAGGGACCACACCGAGCGATCCCCCGGCATGTACCCCGCGGTGGTCCGAAGGTCGATCGAGAATGCCCGGTAGAAATCGAAGTCGGCCCGCACGCCGGCGATCGGCTCGGCGAAGAACTCGCTGGTCGAAGGCACGTCCGGCCCCGCCGCCTGCTGCACGGAGGCGCTCACGTCGTAGATCCGCGCCCCGGCGAGCACGTCCAGGCCGAAGACCAGCGCGTAGATCCCGTCCCGCGGGTTCAGGGCCTCTTCCCACACCCGGTACCCGGCGGTCGCCTGGAACGACTGCAGGTCGAGCTCCGACTTCAGAAGGTCCCCCGCGCTGAACGACACGCCGCCGATCTGGCCCGATTCGGTCGCCGCCGAAGCATCGGTCTTCCCTTGGAACGAGAACCCGCCGAGGGTGAAGCGCCAGTTGCCGAACTTGAGATCGAACTCCGCCGCGGGGCTGAGCCGCGGGTTGTCCATGTCCATGACTTCGAGCTTGACGTCCTGGCCGCCGCCGGGCAGCTTGAGGTCGCCCCCCGGCGCGACGTACCAGACGAACGGCTCGAAGCGCACCGTCCACCCGGGCACGGCGAGCTTCTCGTCGAGCGGGGCGTCCGCGGACCCGGGCGCGTCCTGCGCGGCAGCACCCGAGACCGTCACGAGCGTCGCGATCGCAGCGGTGCACATCTCCCGGTTCGGTCTCATGGGCCGCAGCGTAGCGGGCCGGGCCGCTGGACGCGCTCCACGCGACGGCCGATGATCCACCCGTGAACGTGGAGCGTTCCATCCCGAGCGAACCCCCCGGCGGCTTCGAGCTCGCGCCCGGCGTGCGCATCGCGCCGGGCGCGGTGCGCTTCAGCTTCGTCTCGAGCGCGGGCCCCGGCGGGCAGAACGTCAACAAGCGCGCGACCAAGGCCGAGCTCCGCGTCGCGCTGGCCGACATCCCCCTGCACCCCGAAGCGCTCGACCGCCTCGGCGCGATCGCCGGATCGCACCTGACCGGCGCGGGCGAGATCGTCATCACCGCCGACGAGCACCGCTCGCAGGGCCGCAACCGCGACGCGTGCCTCGAGCGGCTGCGCGCCATGATCGTCCGCGCCCGGGTCCGGCCCAAGGTCCGTCGCGCGACCAGGCCCACGCGCGGCGCCCGGGAGCGGCGGCTGACCGAGAAGCGCACGCGCGGCGAGATCAAGGCGCGCCGGCGGCGGCCGGGCGCGGAGTGAGCCGCGTGGGCGCGGAAACGCGCCGCCCGCATTTGCGGGAAAGGCCCGTCGTCAGAAGAGGAAGCTGATGCCAGCACCCGCGAAGAAGTTGTTCGCCTCGTCGTTCAGCCCCGCGCCGATTCGGGCGTCGAGCTGGATCCGCGGCGTGATCAGGTACGCGGCCCCGATGTCGGTGTAGTGGGCGGCGTCGGTCCCCTTGGCGTTGGGACCGAAGAGGTAATACTCACCGAAGAGCGACCACTTGTCGTTGATCGTGTACGACACGCACACGCCGCCCTGGCCCTGGATGAAGCGTTCGCCGGACGTCGAGAGGTACCCGACGCCGAGGTTGCCGTAGACGCCCCACCCGTCCTTGAGCGTGTACGACCAGATCAGCTTGAAGACCGGCTCCACGTCCTGGTTGCTGATGCCGTCGCTGCCCAGCGAGGTGGTCGTTACGGCCTGCACGGCCAGGCGGGGCACCCAGCCGTCCTCGTCGAGGACCTTCAGGCGCAGACCGATGGTCATGTCGCTGAAGCCTTCGTTGGAGACCGAGCCGGTGCCGTCGTCGCTGCTGGTCCAGACGTAGCCCGAAGTGCCGAGCTGGATTTCCAGGCGGTCTTCAAGGATCGGGAGCCGGGCGAGGATCTCGGGGGCGTTGTGCGTCTGCGTCTCGACGCCGTCGCGGTCGCGATAGGTGAAGGTGTAGCCGGTTTCGAGCTGGAAGTGACCGATGGGCACGATGCCCGCGGTGTCGTTGAAGGTGGGCCGGTTGGTGGAGATGACGAGCGGCTTCTCCGCGACCGGGGGTTCCGAAGGTTGCGCGCCCAGCGAGAACATCGCGGAGGGCAGGTACCTGTCGATCGAGCCCGGCTCTTCCGCCAGAGCCCCCGATGGCGCGAGCGCAGCGCCGGCCGCGGCGACCGCGGGCCAGAACGTGCGTGCATCCTTGAATCCAGAGCGCGCCGATGCGCTTCCCGACACGGCGGTGCGTGATGCACGCCGTTCGCGCAGGAGCGCGCGCACGAGGTTGATCTCGGCGAGCACGGCGGCGGGGATCGCCAGGGAGGTCAGGAAAGTGGTCCACGCGCTGTTCACGGCTGTGCTCCGTTGGCCGCGGGGGTGAGGCCCTCTCACGTCTTGACCGCGGGCAACCGAAGCATCGCAAGGAACCGCCGGGCTGTCGCTCAATGCGCAATCAAAAAACAGCCCCGGGGCGCAAGCAAGGCATAAAGAAGCGTCTCTCGGCGCGGGGGGTTCGTCGCGCGGCGGCGGTGGAACGGGTACTTTGCTTGGCATGGCGATCCTCTTGCGGAGACCGTGGCGCACCGGCTCCTCGTACGCCAGGGGGAAACTTCCCGTACTGCCGTGACGGAAGGCCGTAGGAGCGTTCCTCGGACCGGGGATGTTTCCTCGTGGAACGTGTGCGAGGCGACAAGTTCCATATTGGGAAATGCCAGCCCTTATGAGTTCTTTATGAGGGCGCGACGTGTTTTGATGCCGCGTTGATCGCCGTTTGCCGATCGGCCACAGACACTCATCCTCACGGAGTCTGGACATGAACGATCTGATCTATCTCGCGGTGTTCATCGCCTGTTGCGCGGCGACCTGGGGACTGGGCGCACTCTGCGACCGGCTGATGCCGGCGGAAATCACGGAGAGCAAGCCATGACCTGGATCTATGTCCTCGGCGGCATCGTCGCCCTCGGGCTCCTCGTCTACCTGCTGTGCGCGCTCCTCAAGCCGGAGTGGTTCCAATGACCGTCAGCGCGGTCCTTCAACTGGTGCTCTACCTCGCGGTGCTGATCGCGCTGACCAAGCCGCTCGGTTGGTTCATGGCTCGCGTCTACCAGGGCAAACCGTGCGGGCTTGACCGCGTGCTGCGGCCGGTCGAGCGCTTCATCTACCGGCTCGCCGGGGTCAGGGCCGAACTAGAGATGGGCTGGAAGACCTATGCCGCGGCGGTGATGATCTTCAACGCGCTGGGCTTTCTCGCGCTCTACGCGCTCCAGCGGCTGCAGGGCTCGCTGCCCCTGAACCCGCAGGGCCTGGGCGCCGTCACCGCCGACTCGTCGTTCAACACGGCGGTGTCCTTCGCGACCAACACCAACTGGCAGGGCTACGGCGGCGAGACGACCATGTCGTACCTCACGCAGATGCTCGGCCTGGGGGTGCAGAACTTCGTCTCGGCCGCGACGGGCATGGCGGTGCTGGTCGCGCTCATCCGCGGCCTGGCGCGCCGGTCGAGCGCCACGATCGGCAACTTCTGGGTCGATCTCACCCGCAGCACGCTGTACATCCTGCTGCCGCTCTCGATTGTCCTCGCGACGATCCAGGTCAGCCAGGGGGTGGTGCAGACCTTCAAGCCCTGCCAGGCCGTCACGCTCACGCAGCCTCTCACGTACGACGAGCCGGTGAAGGACGATGCGGGCAACGCCGTGACGGGCGCGGGCGGCACGCCGGTAACCAGGCCCGTGCAGGTCACCGAGCAGGTCCTGCCCCTGGGCCCCGCGGCATCGCAGATCGCGATCAAGCAACTGGGCACCAACGGCGGCGGGTTCTTCAACGTCAACTCGTCGCACCCGTTCGAGAACCCGACCCCGCTGTCGAACTTCTTTGAGATGCTCGCGATCCTGCTGATCGGCGCGGCGTTGTGCTGGACGTTCGGCGAGATGGTGGGGGACCGGCGCCAGGGCTGGGCGGTGCTGGCGGCGATGGCGGCGATATTCGTCGTCCTGCTGGGGGTGTGCTACGCGTCGGAGCAGCGGGGGAATCCGCTCCTGACTTCGCTGGGCGTTGATCAGGGCGCAAGCGAAGGACAACCCGGCGGGAACATGGAGGGCAAGGAAGCGCGGTTCGGTATCGCCAACTCCGCGCTGTGGGCGACGGCGACCACCGCCGCGAGCAACGGCTCGGTCAACTCGATGCACGACTCGTACACACCCCTGGGCGGCCTTGTCCCGATGTGGCTGATGCAGCTGGGCGAGGTGATCTTCGGCGGCGTGGGCTCCGGGCTCTACGGGATGCTCATGTTCGTCATCGTCGCCGTGTTCATCGCGGGGCTCATGGTCGGGCGCACGCCGGAGTATCTGGGCAAGAAGATCGAGCCCTTCGAGATGAAGATGGCCGCGATCGCGGTGCTCGTGCCCAACGCGCTGGTTCTCATCGGCACCGCGATAGGCGCGCTGTGGCCGAGCAACGCCGCCAACGTCCCCAACCCCGGCGCGCACGGGTTCAGCGAGATCCTGTACGCGTACTCGTCGGCGTCGAACAACAACGGCTCGGCCTTCGCGGGCTACGGGGCCAACAACCCCTTCAACAACACCATGCTCGGCCTGTGCATGTTCCTCGCGCGCTACTGGATCATCATCGTCGTTCTTGCCGCCGCGGGGGCGCTGGCGGCCAAGAAGGCGGTGCCCGTGACCGCGGGCACGCTCCCCACGCACACGCCGGTGTTCATCGGCTGGCTCATCGCCGTCGTCGTGATCGTCGGTGCCCTGACGTTCGTGCCCGCGCTCGCGCTCGGGCCGATCGTCGAGCACTTCCAGGTCACCAATGGAGCGCCGTAACGTCATGTCTCACCCGACCACAGCCCGCGCACTCTTCGAGCCCGCCATCGTCAAGGGCGCGATCGCCGGCGCGTTCGCGAAGTTGAACCCGCGAGAGCAGGTCCGCAACCCTGTGATGTTCGTGGTTTTCATCGTGAGCATCCTGACGACCGCGCTGTGGGTCCACGCGCTCGTCGGCGAGGGCGAGGCGTCCGCGGGGTTCATCGGCTGGGTCGCGGTGTGGCTGTGGTTCACCGTGCTGTTCGCCAACTTCGCCGAGGCGATGGCCGAGGGACGGGGCAAGGCGCAGGCCGCCAATCTCCGCAAGACGCGGCGCGACGTGAGCGCGAGAAAGCTCGGCGCTCCGCGCCGGGATGCGCCGGTGACCACCGTGCCCGGCGGCACGCTCCGCAAGGGCGACATCGTGCTCGTGGAGGCCGGCGTCGGGGGAGGCATCATCCCGGGCGACGGCGAGATCATCGAGGGCGTCGCGTCGGTCAACGAATCGGCGATCACGGGCGAGTCCGCGCCCGTCATCCGCGAGGCCGGCGGCGATCGCTCCGCCGTGACCGGCGGCACGACCGTGCTCTCCGACTGGATCATCGTCCGCATCGCCGCCGACCCGGGCGAGTCGTTCCTCGACCGCATGATCGCGATGGTGGAGGGAGCCAAGCGTCAGAAGACGCCCAACGAGATCGCGCTCGACATCCTGCTCGCCAAGCTCACGGTCATCTTTCTCCTGGCCTGCGTGACCCTCCTGCCATTCTCGATCTACGCCGTGAAGCAGTCGCTCGCGGCCGACGCGGCGAGCAGGGCCGTGCCGATCACGGTGACCGCGCTGGCGGCGCTCCTCGTGTGCCTGATCCCGACCACCATTGGCGGTCTGCTCTCGGCGATCCGCATCGCGGGCATGGACCGACTGGTGCAGGCCAACGTCATCGCCACGAGCGGCCGGGCCGTCGAGGCCGCGGGCGATGTGGACGTGCTCCTCCTCGACAAGACCGGCACGATCACGCTCGGCAACCGTCAGGCGACAGTTCATTCCCGTGGACGGGGTCGGGGTCGAGGACCTCGCCGATGCCGCGCAGCTCGCATCGCTCGCGGACGAGACCCCCGAGGGTCGCAGCATCGTCGTGCTCGCCAAGAAGCACGGCCTGCGCGAGCGGAATATCCACGATCTGGGCGCGACCTTCACTCCCTTCTCCGCGCAGACCCGTATGAGCGGCGTGACCCTGAACGGGCCGCACCGCCGCGAGCTGCGGAAGGGCGCCGCCGACGCGATCGAGGCCTATGTCAGCCGCATGGGCGGGCGGCCCAGCGACGAGGCGCGGCGCATCGTCGCCGAAGTCTCGAAGCGCGGCTCGACGCCGCTGGTCGTCGCCGACGGCAAGGGCAAGACCTACGGCGTCGTCGAACTCAAGGACATCGTCAAGGGTGGCATCTCCGAGCGTTTCGCCGAGATGCGCCGCATGGGCATCAAGTCGATCATGGTGACGGGTGACAATCCCGTGACCGCCGCGGCGATCGCCGCCGAGGCGGGCGTGGACGACTTCCTCGCCCAGGCCACGCCGGAGAACAAGCTCGACCTGATCCGCAGCCACCAGAAGGGCGGGCGCCTGGTCGCCATGACCGGCGACGGCACCAACGACGCCCCCGCGCTCGCGCAGGCCGACGTCGCGGTCGCCATGAACACCGGCACGCAGGCCGCCAAAGAGGCCGGCAACATGGTGGACCTCGACAGCAACCCGACCAAGCTCATCGAGGTCGTGCAGATCGGCAAGCAGCTCCTCATGACCCGCGGCTCGCTGACGACGTTCTCGATCGCCAACGACGTGGCGAAGTACTTCGCGATCATCCCCGTCGCGTTCGCCTCGACCTACCCGCAGTTCGATGCGCTCAACATCATGAGGCTCGACCCGCGCACGGGCATCCTGTCGGCGGTCATCTTCAACGCGCTCATCATCGTCGCGCTCATCCCGCTGGCGCTCCGCGGCGTGAAGTACAAGGCCGTGCAGGCGTCGGTGCTGCTCCGCAACAACCTGCTCATCTACGGGCTCGGCGGGCTCGTCGTGCCGTTCATTGGGATCAAGCTCATCGACGTCATCATCCGCCAGTTCTGACTCTCGCCGCCGCACCGGGAAGGGACCCGACCATGACCGCTCAACTCAGGCCCGCCATCGTCGTGTTCGTGCTGCTCAGCATCGTCACGGGCGTCCTGTACCCGCTGCTGGTGACGGGGATCGCGCAGGGCGCGTTCGCCGATAACGCGAACGGTTCGATCATCACCGAGGACGGCAGGGCCGTGGGGTCGTCGTTGATCGGACAGGACTTCAGCGGAGACGCCAGGTACTTCTGGGGGCGGCTCTCGGCGACGGGGCCCGTGCCCTACACGTCGTTCAACGGCGACAAGGCGACCGGCTCGTCGGGGTCAAACCTCGGCCCGTCCAACCCGGCACTGCTCGCGAACGCCCGGGCGCGCCTCGAAGCGCTCGAGGCCGCGGACGCCGCGGCGGGGTATCAGCGGCCGGCGGATCGGTCGGTCCCGGTGGACCTGGTGACGGCCTCGGGAAGCGGGCTGGACCCGCACATTTCGCCCGCTGCCGCGGCGTACCAGGTCGGTCGCGTCGCCAAGGCACGCGGGCTGTCGGAAGACGCGGTGCGCGCGCTGGTCGAGAAGCACACGCGGGGCCGTCAGCTTGGTTTGCTGGGCGAGCCGGTGGTCAACGTGCTCGAACTCAACCTGGCGCTCGACGCTCAGGCTCGGTAAGCGACTCGCACCAATCGTACAATCGCGGGAGCCATGCCGGACCGCCGCCCCGACCCAGCCGCGCTGCTCGCAAGCGCCCAGCGCGAGGAGCGGCGTCGCGGGCGCGGGCGGCTCAAGATCTACTTCGGTGCCGCGCCGGGAGTGGGGAAGACGTACACGATGCTCGAGGCCGTGCAGCGGCTCGCGCGCGACGGCGTGGACATCGTCATCGGCCTGGTCGAGACCCACGGGCGCACCGAGACCGAGCAGATGCTCCTGGGCCTGGACATCCTGGCCCGCAAGCCGATCGAGTACCGCGGCCCGGACGGGGCGTCATCGCCCGTCGTGCTCCGGGAGTTCGACCTCGACGCGGCGCTTGCACGCAGGCCCGAGATCATCGTCCTTGACGAACTGGCCCACACCAACGCGCCCGGCTCGCGGTTCGAGAAGCGCTGGCAGGACGTGCAGGAACTCCTGAAGGCCGGGATCGGCGTCTACACCACGCTGAACGTCCAGCACATCGAGAGCCTCAACGACGTCGTCGCGCAGATCACCGGCGTGCAGGTGCGCGAGACGGTGCCCGATTCGGTAATCGACGAGGCCGACGAGATCGAACTGGTGGACCTGCCGCCGGAGGTCCTGCTCGAACGGCTGCGGGCGGGGCGGGTGTACGTGCCCGAGAGCATCCACGCGGCGACCGAGTCGTTCTTCCGCAAGGGGAACCTCACGGCCCTGCGCGAGCTGGCCCTTCGCCGCACCGCCGCGTGGGTGGACCGGCAGATGCAGGAGTACAAGCGCGGCAAGGGCATCCGCGCGATCTGGCCGGCCGCCGAGCGCATCATGGTCGCGGTCAGCCCGAGCCCCTCCTCCGGCAAGGTCGTCCGGGCCGCCAAGCGCATGGCCGCGGGCCTGCACGCCGACCTGCTCGCCGTGTACGTCGAGACGCCGCGCTCCGCGCGACTCTCGCAGGCGGACCGCGAGCGTGTCGTCCAGACGCTGCGCCTGGCCGAGAGCCTGGGCGCGGAGACGGCGACCATCAGCGGGACCAGTGCCGCGGCGGAGCTGGTGGCGCTCGCGCGGGCGCGCAACGTGAGCAAGATCGTGGTGGGAAAGACGGGCCAGTCGCGTCTTGGCGAGCTGGTCCTCGGCTCGTTCGTCAACAACCTCATCCGCCTGAGCGGGGACATCGAGATCGACGTGATCCGCGGGGACGCGGACGCGGGCGGCGAGCGCGACGAGGGCCCGACGGGCGTTGTCGCCCTGCGGCGCCGGTCGGGCGCCGTGCAGTACGCGGCGTCACTGGCGGTGGTGCTGGGGTGCACGCTCATGGCGGAGGGCGCGTTCCGCAAGCTGGACCTGGCCAACATCGCCATGCTGTACCTGGCGGGCGTCGTGGTCGCGGCGGTGTGGCTGGGCCGGGGGCCGTCGGTGGTCGCGGCGGTGGTGGGCGTCGCCGCCTTCGACTTCTTCTTCGTGCCGCCGCGGCTGACCTTTGCCGTATCGGACGTGCAGTACCTGCTCACGTTCGTGGTGATGCTGGCGGTGGGGCTCCTCATCGCGAACCTCACGACGCGCCTGAGGGACCTGGCCGACACGGCCCGCCAGCGCGAGCGCCGCACGTCACTGCTCTACGCGATGTCGCGCGAACTGGCGGCGGCCCGGGACCGGCGCGAGGTCGCGACGGTCGCGGTGCGCCACGTGCACGACACCTTCGACGCCGATGCCGCGCTGCTGGTCGTGGCCCCGTCGGACCGGCCCGGCGGGCTCGAGACGGCGGCCAGCGCGGGGTCGCCCGACTGGCTCGACGAGCGCGAGTTCGGCGTCGCCCGCTGGGCGTTCGACCACACGGCCGCCGCCGGGGTGGGGACGCGCGCGCTGCCGGCCTCGAAGGGGTACTACCGGCCGATCTCGTCGTCGCAGGGCAGGCTCGCGGTGCTCGCCCTGCGCCCCCGCGCCCCCGAGGCCTTGAGCGCCACGACCCAGCGGCTCCTGCTCGACACGTTCGCCAACCAGATCGCCCTGGCCCTCGAGCGCGTCGCGCTCATGGAGGGCCAGCAGGCCGCCCGGTTCGAGGCTGAGTCCGAGCGGCTGCGCAGCGCGCTGCTCAGCAGCGTTTCGCACGACCTGCGCACGCCCCTGGCCTCCATCGCCGGCGCCGCCACCGCGCTGCGCTCGGGCGGTCCGCTCGACGAATCAACGCGCGACGCGCTGACCGAGAGCATCGTCCGCGAGGCCGAGCGCCTGAACGACCTGATCGCCAACCTGGTCTTCGCCACGCGCCTGGAGTCCGGCGGCGTCGAGCTGCGCCGCGAATGGACGAGCGTCGAGGAGGCCGTGGGCGCTGGCCTTGCTCGGCACCGCGAGGCGCTCCGCGCGCGGCCCTTCACGGTCCTCCTCCCCGCCGACCTGCCGCTGGTCCGCGTGGACAACGCGATGATCCCCCAGGTGATCCACAACCTCGTCGACAACGCGCTGCGGTACACGCCCGAGGGCACCCCCATCGAAATCTCCGCCTGGACGACCGACGCGAACGTGATCGTCAAGGTCGCCGACCAGGGCCCCGGGCTCGCCGACGACGAGCGCGCCAAGGTCTTCCTTCGCTTCTACCGCGGGCGGGCGGCGCGCCCCACCGGAACGCGCAGCGGTGTCGGGCTCGGGCTCACCATCTGCGAAGGCATCGTCAAGGCCCACGGGGGACGCGTGTGGGCCGAGCCCAACACGCCCCGCGGCGTCGCCTTTTATTTCTCGCTCCCGATCGATCGTCCCCAGCCCGTCGTGCCCGCCGAAGCTTCGGAGGCCGCCGCGTGAGCACGCCCGCACACGGTCCCCTGGTTCTGGTTGTGGACGATGAAGACCCGATCCGACGGTTTCTCCGCGCCACGCTGGAGAGCCAGGGCTTCCGGGTCAAGGAGGCCGCGACCGCCAACGAGTGTCTCCTGCAGGCCCGGTCCCATCGCCCCGACCTCATCCTGCTCGATCTCGGGCTCCCCGACGGCGACGGCATCGACGTCACCCGGGCGATCCGCGGTGAATCCGCCGTGCCCATCGTCGTGCTGTCCGCGCGGGGCCAGGAGTCGGACAAGGTCGCGGCCCTGGACGCCGGCGCCGACGACTACCTCACCAAGCCCTTCGGCGTCGGCGAATTGACCGCCCGGATCCGCGTCGCGCTCCGCCACGCGTCGCGCCCCCCCGGCTCGTCGAGCCCGGTCTACGAGGCCACCGTCGAGGGGCGGACGCTGCACGTCAACACCGACTCACGCGTCGTCAAGGTCTCGGACGCCGGTGGCTCTCGTGAAGTCCGGCTGACGCCGACGGAATTCAAGCTGCTCGCCTTTCTGGTCAAGCACGCGGGAAAAGTGCTGACGCACCAGCAGATCCTCAAGGACGTGTGGGGACCGACTCACGCCCGGGACGTCCAGTACCTCCGCGTGTACGCGGGCCAGCTTCGACAGAAGCTCGAAGCCAGCGCCGCGCTGCCCGGCTTTCTGATCACCGAGCCGGGAGTCGGCTACCGGCTGATGGCGCCGGACGACCCCGAGCCGCGGGGCGCGGCGCGTCCGATCCCTCACGTTCGTGACACGCGCTAACGTCACCCGTGCCCGACGTTTGCCTGGCGATAGAAATCAGTAACCCCTCCGCCGAGGCCGGCGCCGGTGTCGCCGCGGGACGGCTGGGCACCGGTAGCGCGATCACTCATCTCGACGCCGAGCCGATCTCCTCCGACCGAAGGCACGACGACGATCTTCTTCCCGCGATCGACCGGCTCTTCCGTCGCCTGGGCCTGACGCCGGGCGACATCGCGCGTGTCGGCGTGTCGATCGGGCCCGGCGGCTTCACGTCGCTGCGCATGGCGGTCGCCGCGGCGAAGATGATCTGCGAAGTCACCGGCGCGGCATGCGTGGGCGTTCCGTCCGCCGAAGTCGTCGCTCGGCGGGTCGAGCACGGCGGCCCGTTCGCCGTCGCCCTGTCATCCAAAGGCCAGACAGTGTTCGTGACCCGCTTCGTCGCGCCCGACAAGCCCGAAGGCCCGGGCCGCCTCGCCGGCGCGGGTGATCTTGAGTCTCTCGGCGTCGGTCTGCTCGTCGCCGACCGTTTCCTGCCTCAGTCGATCCGCGAACGCGCCGATGCGCTGGGCATCGCGGTCCGCGAGCCCCGGTTCGACCCCGCGGCGTGCCTCGAGTGCGCGGCCGCGGCAACGTCGATCGACCCTGTGGACCTGCTCCCCTTGTACCCGCGCCCGCCCGAGGCGGTCGTCAAGTGGCGCGAACTCCATCCAAAGCCCTGAGCACGCCGCCTCACGTCCGCCGGAACTGCTCGGCATCAAGCCTGCGCTGCTCGGCCTGCCGATACCGCAGCCGCGCCACCGGGAAGAGCGATCCCATCACGATGGTGAGTATTCCGCCGCCGAGCAGCAGCGGGAAGTACACGTGGCGCGGCTGGTCGCCCACCACCGCCACGATCCCCGCGCCGAGCGCGACCACGCCCGCCGCGATGAGCAGGGCGTGAGCACAGAGCATCGGCACGCGCCCGATGCCGCGGGGCGCGAGCGAACCCATGAGCGCACCGAAAACCCCGGCCAGCATCCCCCCGCCGCCGCCGCCGATCGCCCCGATCCATGACGAAGCCTGCACGCTCCACCACTCGTTCATGACTCGTCTCCTTGTGTCCGGCGTCCCGTTCACACCGGCCTTGGCTTCCAGTCGAACCGCTTGATCCGCGCGGGCTCGACCGCCGGCTCGGGCGGCGGCCGATCGGATATCTCGCCACGCTCATCGGTCGTCGCGCCGCCCTCCCGGCTCATCGCCCGCGCCGTGTCCCTGATCAGGCGAGCCGTTGCCGCGGACATTTCGCCCCGCTCCACGAGCCCGGCAAGGAGGTCGGTGAGCGGGTCCGGCGGCCTGCCCTCCATGATCGCCGTCAGCCGCTCGATGACCCGGTCCACGCGGTTGCGGATGGTCGGGTAGCTGACGCCGTAGACAGAGGCCAAGTCCTTGAGCGAACCGGACTTGAGGAGCAGTTCGGCCGTCAGGTCGAGATCCTCGCGGGAAAGGCGGCAGAGAGGGTGGCCTCGACCGCCGTCACCCTTCCTTTCGATTTGTTCATTCATTCATAAATGAATAGCAATATTCTTTCGATTTGTCAATCACATATTCTCAAAATCATAATGCCAGGGGATCGAACGGCCAAATTCCGCGGCTTTCCCGTTCCCGTACCCTGTACCCCCACCCCCGCAGAGAACGAGAACGCACCAGACGCTCCCAAGGGCCTTCGAACCACGCCATGCCGAACCCACCCGCCTTGCCCGAGATCCTCTCGCTCCAGGTCTGCGAGCGGGTGATCCGCGACATGGACTCGCGCCAGTCGTCGGTGATCGGGATCCTCGACACCATCGCCTCGCACGGCTTCCCGCTGGTGCTCCCCCACCTGACGATCTTCATGGAGTTGACCAGCGGGCACGGCAGGACGGAGCTGAAAGTCCGCCTCGTCGATGCGCTCGAGGAGCGGCCGCCGATCTTCGAGGCCGTGATCGACGCGAACCTCGGCGACCCGCTGGTCGTTCACCAGGTGCCGATCACGACGATGGGCCTGAAGTTCACGGCGCCGGGCCAGTACCGGGTGCAGGTCTACGCGATGGACACGCTGCTCCGCGAGCGAAAGTTCCGGCTGGTGCAGGTGACCGCGCCGCCGCAGGCCGGGCCGCGCGGCCCGACGGAGAGCGGGAGCGGTGGGGGCGGTGGGGGGATCATCGGGCCGTCGGGTGGTGAGCCGCCGGTTCCGCCGCGCCTGGACTGACGCCCGCGACGCGCTCGAGTTCATCGGCCGCTTGCTCCGCGCCCGATTCGGCGCGTACCAGTTCGCCGAGAGCATCCGCCCGTTCACTCGCGGCGCGGTCGTTGAGCACGGCGCTCAGCGCATCGGCAAGCCGTTGGCGCGACACCTTCGAGCTGTGGAGCGTGACCGAGACGCCCAGCCGCCGGGCCCGTGCCGCGTTGTCGAACTCGTCGTTGGCGAAGGGGACGATGACGGCCGGGACGCCCGCGTTCATCGCGGCGGCGGTGGTGCCGATCCCGCCGTGATGGACCACCGCCGCGGCACGGGGAAACACGGCGGAATACGGGGCGTAGGTGAACGCGCCGACGCCCCCCGGGAGCCCGCGCGGGACATACTCCGGCGAGCCGACGAGCAGCGCGCCGGGCACGCCGAGCTCAGCGCACGCCGCCGCGGCATGCTCGTACAGCTCGCGGGCGTGGTGCACGACGCTGCTGCCCATGGTGACGACGACGGGCCTTCGCGGGTCGCTCGCGCGCAGGAACGCATCAAGATCCGCGGGCGCTTCTGCCGCGCGGTCGAAGAAGCAGAACCCGCAGATCCGGGCGTGCGCCGGGTCGTCGTCGCGCGGGCCGCGGTAGCGCGGGGACCAGAGGCCCAGGAGCGCCGCACCGGCGCGCGATTCGGTGATGAAGACCTCGCGCTGGGCGGGCAGGCCGAGCTCGCGCCGGATGGGGTTGAAGATCGGATCGGCGAACCAGCGCACGACCACCCGCCCGAAGCGCATGCGGGCCCGCCGCAGCCACGCGGGGGCGTGCTCGAAGACCCCGCGCTTGAAGACCGGCGGGTCGATCCGCGAGAACCAGAAGATCGGCGAGAGCGTCGCCGCGGCGCAGGGCAGGCCGAGCTTCTCGCACGCCCAGCGGGCGCCGAAGGCGATGTGGTGCCGAAAGACCAGGTCGGGCTTGAACTCGCGCGCCAGGCGCGTGACCTCCTCGTACATCGGGCGGCAGGTCCCGGCGATCAGTTCGCGGAACACAAAGAACGGCCCGCGCGTGGGGTGCACCAGCGCCGGGTCGGTGACCATGCGCAGGTAGTCCTCCTCCTTGCCCAGGGCGGCAAACGCCAGCCCCGCGCGCTCGATCCGTTCGCGAAAGTGCGGGTTGGCGAGAAAGAGCACCTCGTGGCCCCTCGCGCGCATGGCAAGTCCTACCGCGATGAACGGGTGGATGTCGCCCGCGGACCCGATGGACGCGATGAGCAGGCGCATGGGACGCGTGCCGCGGGCACTCCTCAGGTTTCGACCGGCACGCGCCGCGGACTTCGCGACGCCACGCGCGGGTTGGTGTCAAAGAAACCGGCGACGGCCGCGGCGCCGTCCTCCGCGGCGATCAGCGGCCCGAGTTCGGCCGCTCGCGCGGCAAAGGACGGGTCGTCGAGAACATGGCGGATCGTGGCCGCCAGCCGGTCCGCGAACGTCGAGCCACGCTTGACGATCCGTGCAACGCCGAGCCTGTGCAGCCTCGCGGCGTTGTCGAACTGGTCGTGCGCGAACGGCACGGGGACCGACGGCCGGCCGGAGCGGAGCACCTGCGCGGTCGTGCCGATCCCCGCGTGATGAACGGCCAGCGCGCAGCGCGGCAGGAGCAGCG
Organism: uncultured Phycisphaeraceae bacterium; assembly: GCA_964500365.1. Lineage (GTDB taxonomy): Bacteria > Planctomycetota > Phycisphaerae > Phycisphaerales > UBA1924 > CAZCPB01. Next base: position 4,248 of record CAZCPB010000034.1, on the reverse strand, counting down.
AATAGGGCGCGTAGGTGAACGCACCGAGGCCGGGCGCGAGATCCCGCGGCAGGTACTCGTGACGACCCACGAGAAGTATGCCGCGCCGCCCCGCAGCGGCGCACGCCCGCGCCGCCTCGGCGTAGAAGTCGCCGGCCGAGTGGACCGCCGCGGTGCCGAGGGTGAAGACGACGGGCGGCTCGCCGCCTGCAAGGAACCGCTCGATGCGTTCCCACTCTTCATCGCGCGGGCCGACCTCGTCGTGCCACGGGAAGCCGCAGATGCGCCCGGTCGGCGGGTCGCCCGGCAGCGCGGGCCGGAACCGCTCGGACCACAGGCCGAAGTTGTGGCGGCCCCCGAGCGCCTCGCGGAAGAAGCCGTCCTTGATCCGCGGCAGGCCGAGTTCACGGCGCACCCGGTTCAGCCCGGGGTCGAGCGCCAGACGGATGAGCACGCGCCCCGCGCCCAGGTGAAGCCTGACCGACCAGTTGCCCGGCTCCGGCGAGCCGCGCGGCGTCATCACGAGCCGGTCGCGGGGGTTGAACCAGATCGTGGGCGCCAGCGCGATGGTGTCGCACGGAACGCCCGCCCGATCGCAGGCCCACGAGGCGCCCATGCAGACGGGGTGAACCAGGCACGTATCGGCGCGGAATGTCCTGAGCGCCTCGAGCGTCTTCTCAAAGACCTGCGGCACCACCGGGAGCATCAACTCGCGAAGGACCGTCATCGGGCCGCGGTGGGGGTCCATGACAGGCCTGGTCGCGATGATGTCGCGGATGTCGAGAGCGTCGCCGATCGAAATGTCCTCGAGCCCGGCGTGCCGGATGAGGGGCGAGAAGTGCGGGTTGGTGAGGATCGCGGCGTGGTGGCCGCGGCTCTGCAACGCCCGGCCCAGCGCCACAAAGGGGTGGATGTCGCCGTGGGAACCGAGGGTGACGAGCAGGAATCGCATGCGTGTGGGCCGCGGGCACGGCGGAGAATCCGGTCGGCGGAGGTTAGCCGCGGCGGCCGGCGCGTGGGGCCCGACCCGCGGCGACGCTAAACTAATCTTTGCGTGGCTCTCCTCGAAGCCGTCAACCTGCGCAAGAGTTTCGGCGGACGCCTGGTCGTGAACGGTGTGTCGTTCACGGTGGGCAAGTCCGAGATCGTCGGCCTGCTCGGGCGCAACGGCGCCGGCAAGACGACCAGCTTCCGCATGACCATCGGGATGATCGACCCCGACCCGGGCGAATCGGGGAAGGTCATGTTCAACGGGCGCGACGTCTCGGCCCTGCCCATGTACCGGCGGGCGCGCCTGGGCATGGGCTACCTGAGCCAGGAGCCGAGCATCTTCCAGCGGATGTCGGTCGAGCAGAACCTCCTGGCGATCCTCGAGACGCGCGGGCTGTCGCGCAAGGACCGCAAGCGCCGCGCGACCGACCTGCTCGCCCAGTTCGGCCTGACGCACAAGGCCGGGCACCAGGCGCGGACGTGCTCGGGGGGCGAGCGGCGCAAGCTCGAGATCGCGCGGGCGCTGGTCACCGAGCCGACCCTGATCCTGCTCGATGAGCCCTTCAGCGGCGTGGACCCGATCGCCGTCGAGGACCTGCAGACCGAGATCCGCCGGCTCGCCGAGCGCGGCATCGCGTTCCTGATCACCGACCACAACGTGCAGCAGACGCTGCGGGTGTGCGACCGGGCGTACATCATCGACTCGGGCAAGAAGTTCGCCGAGGGGACGCCCCGCGAGCTGATCAACGACGAGATGGTGCGGCGCGTCTACCTCGGCTCGCTCTTCCGGGGCGACGAGTTCGACCACCTGCCGGCCCGCACGATCCGCCCGCAGATCGACGCCACGGGGGGCGAGGCGGCCTGAGCCGTGATATCGTGTCGCCCATGAGCGCCCGGCCCCCGCACCCGATCCTGCTTGTTGTCCCCGCCGCGGCGGTGATCGGCGGCTGCATCGAGCGCAAGATCTCGATCACCAGCGAGCCGCCGGGGGCGATCTGCTGGGTGAACGACGTCGAGGTGGGCCGCACGCCCTGCGAGACCGACTTCACCTTTTACGGCGAGTACGACGTGCGCCTGCGGCTCGAGGGGTACGAGCCCCTGCGGACGCACGCCAGCGCCGAGGCCCCGCTGCACGAGTACCCGCCCTTCGACTTCTTCGCGACCATCGCGCCCTTCGACTTCGAGCACACCGTGGCGTGGCACTTCGTGCTCGAGAAGAGCCCGGAGGCCGTGAAGGACCCGGCCCAGGCCGAGGGCGAGCTGATGGAGCGGGCGCGCGAACTTCGCGACCGGCTCGATGCGCCCGCGAAGTAGCAGCCGAGCAGGCTCGCCCATCATTCCCCGGCGTGCCGGCCCGCCGCGGCGTCACCGTTCTGTTCGACCGCCGCCCACGCGCTCCGTCGCCGCACCGCGAGCGTGAGCGAATCGTGCGAGGCATCGTCGTCGCGACGGGAGATCACGATCGCGCCGGGCGCACGGACGGAGCGGACGTCGGGCCCGGTCGCGACAATCTGGACGGCGCGCAGGTCGGCCCGTGCGAGCACCTGCTCGAGCTCGGCGGCGTTCAGGTCCTCGGCGAGGAGCGCCAGCACCGACCCCGAGGCGTCGCGGACCACCCCGTAGCAGGGCGACGCTCGCGCGGGGTTGGCGTTCTCGCGGCGCGCCGGCTCGGCGAACTCGATGGTGGTCTCGCCGAGCGCGATCCGCTCGCCCGCCTCGACCTCGCGCACGCCGACGCCGCGTGACCGCAGGTGCTCGACGAGCCACGCCGCGCCGGATTCCGGCCGGTCGCGGGCTTCCTTCGCCGCGGCACCGCAGAGCAGGACCGTCTCGACGCCGAGCGGCTCGATCAGTTCGGGCAGGGCGTTGAGGTGCTGGAGCGCCGGCGACGTCACGACCACGGCGGGCAGGCGCCACGCGCCGATGTCGCGCAGCGCTCCCGGGATCAGCCGCCGGCCCGCGTCCGCGTGCGCCGAGCCGGCGTTCCAGAGGATCCGGTCGCCGCCCGAGCGCAGGAGCGTGCAGGAGCCTTCGCCGACGGCGAGCGCGTCGAGCCGCAGCCGGTCGCCGGTGCCGCGCGTCCGCACCGTCCAGTCACCCGCGAGCAGGAGCGCGAGGATCCCGGCCGCGATGAGGTACTTGCGGTCGCGGAGGCGCGCCGACGAGACCCACTCGACGGCGAGCACCGCGACCCCCGCGCCCAGCGCGAGGCCGAAGGGCGGCACGCGGAACGACATGAGCGGCGCCTGATCGAGCCATCGCACGAGGACCACGCAGGCGCCGGCCGCGAGCCGCAGCGGGCCGTGCAGAAACTCTGCCGCGCCGGGCCACACCATGCCCGCGATGAGCGCGAGATAGCCAACCCACATCAAGGCGGTGAACGCCGGGAGACTGACGAGCGAGGTGAGCACGGCGAGCGGGCTGATCAGGCCCGTGCGGTACGCGATGAGAGGCAGGCCGGCGCTCCAGCAGAGGAGGCTCGCGGAGAACGCCTGCTTTGCCCTGTCCCACACCCACATCGCGCCGAGCATGGCGCCCGAGCGGCGCGCGGGGAGCAGCCCGCGGATCCTCGGCCCGAAGATGTTCTCGTGGGTGCGCCTGCCGAGCCAGAGCAGGAGCGCGGTGAGGCCGAAGCTGAGCTGGAAGCCCAGCGACCACAGGTCGAGCGGCCGCCACAGGACGATGCCGCAGGCGCACCACGCGATGATCGCCAGCCGGTCGTGCCGGCGCCCGAGCGCTTCGCCGGCGAGCAGCGCCAGGGTCATGATACCGGCGCGGAGCACCGGCGCCGAGGCGGGGACGACGAGCAGGTAGACCGCGATCATGATCGCGACGCCGATCGGCTCGAGCGCGCCGCGCTCGCCGGTGAGCCGCAGCAGGAAGAGCCCGACGCCGGCCATGACGACGACGTGCACGCCCGAGATCGCCAGGACGTGGGCCAGGCCCAGGCGCGTGAACGCGCCGCGCAGTTCGCGCTCGCCGGGCTCGCTCGCGCCCAGGAACAGCGACAGGACGAGCGCCCGCGCCGCGCCGGCCTCGCCGGGCGCGAAGTCCAGGGCACGCAGGGCGCGGGCGTGGAGCGCTGCACGCGCCGCGGCGAGCAGGGCGCGGGCCCCTCGCGGCGAGTCCTGGGCGGTCGCCATCAGTTCCGGCGCATCGACCCGGAGCGAGCCCGCGACCCCGTTCTGTGCCGCGTACAGGCGTGCGTCGGGCTGGCCCGGGTTCTCGAGCGCTCGCACCGGCTCGGCGGCGCCGGTGAGCCGGACGCGCTGCCCGGCC
>CAZCPB010000033.1:0-22299 GCA_964500365.1 uncultured Phycisphaeraceae bacterium | reverse complement strand
TCCGTGATCGAGGACGGTCTGCGTGCCGGCGGGCGGGATGCCGAGGAATACCGGCGGATGGCCGGGTTGCTCGAGAGGCGGTGAGGCGGGTGGCCCGGGTCGGGTGCCATCGGTCGCCGCGGCTACCTGCCCTTCTGCTTCGACCTCCCCTTCCGCGGCGCACCGATGCTGCCGACCCATCCGCCGCTCGTGGTGCGCTGGCGTCGTGGAGAATCACACGGCCGGCCGATCGCGCGACGAACACTCGATGGTTTCGCCGTCGCTGCACGGGCTCAAGCGGTAATTTTGCGGTGGGCGTGATCGGGCGGTGGCGGGAGTTGAAGGCGCCGATTCTGGAGCGGATCACAGACAAGCACGGGCGCCCCCGCTTCTGGCAGCCGGGCGGCGGGCACGATGGTGCCACTAACGGGCGCCGAATCGCGCTAGAAATAAACCGAAACCGCTCTAGCGAGATTGCGAAATGGCCAGTGCGACCAAGAGGCGGGTGGTTGCGCAGGATGGCTGAGGCGTGGCAGGATGCGAAGACACGGACCCGACGCACGGGTCCGTGCCAAGGTCAGGAGGTCCCGACCACCCGCCGACCGCCGAAGGGCCTACCGCCGGCGGCGAGCAAGCCCGGCGATCAGTGCGCCGCCCATGAGCGCCGCGCCCGACGGCGCCGGCATCTGGTAACCCTCGATAGTGAACGCAAGGTCGGTCTGTGAAAAGCCGTCGAGTGCGCTCACGGGCGTCCAGTTCGGTGCTGTAGTGCCCGGGAAATTGTTGCGGTACACCGCTTCGAACCCCTGCATCACGGAGTTGCCGCCGGTGGCGAAGAAGTACAAGCCCTGTCCGATCCCTTCCCACTTGACCCAGTACCTCTGGCTCGCACCAAGCGAAAAGGGCAGCCCGGTGGCCTCCATTTCGACGATGTGGAAGTTCGGGAAAGCCGCGCTCGGAGCGGAAGCAACGACAGACCCGGGTCGTACCTGGAGCGCCGCGCCCGGCAGGCCGGTCCCGTCATCGGCGAACACCGTCATCGAAAGGACGGGACCGGAGGTCATCGTTGTGTTGTTCACGTACATCCAGCCGCGGATCGACGTGATCTGGAAGCCGGCCCCGTTCGCAAGGGGGTTGCCAAGAACAAAATCGTCCGCCGCCTCTTGAAAATACCCTGAGGCCGTTACAAATTGCGATTGGACAGCGCCCGCGTCATCATTGGGCCCGGTGTTCCAGAGCACATCCGCGAGCGCGAGCGTAGGTACAAACGTTGTCGATGCTCCGATCAGGCTTACGCTAATCCACGACCTTCCCATTTCTGGCTCCTCGTAAGTGAAAGTCTTGCGTCCGGGCCGCGCGAGTGACGGAACCTTGTATCAGAGCGGCGCGCCCGCACAAACATTTTTTTATGTATTTTCTTGCCCCAGGCTGGCTTCGGACTCCGTTCAAGTCGCGTGCGGAGAGAGATACTGCCGGCCTCTTTGACGGCGCAAACTGCCTTACATCAATGACTTGCAGAGCGTCTCAGGCAATTCGGCGATGTGCGTCCGGCGTGTTCGTGCCCCGGGGAATGCCCTGCCTAATGCAATCCAAAACGCACGCCAGCAATCTCTGAGTTCTCCGAACGGGCGATGCGAGAAGGTTGGATTGTCATCGACGAAGGGCGTGTCCTGTGCCGGCGCTGCGCAGCGTTGAAGGGGGAGTAGAACATGAAGCCGGGTGCCACGAGTCGCCGTGGCTCCTCCTGCTTCGTTCCCTACTGGTTCTCGTCCACGGCGCACTCGTGCTACATGCTCTTCGCGTGCTCGACGAGACTCACGCGCGGGGTTGGCGAGGGTCGTAGACGTGGTAGCACTGGTGCGCCGCGGTAGAGCCGGAAGAGCTTGTAGAACAAGAAATTGCGGCGACCAGTGGCACCCGAATTGCGAGCATTCGGGCCACCCGCCTCAGATCACCACTGGCTTGCCCAGTTTTCGGCGCAACGCGACGATTTGGCCGTGGTGCATGAACTCGTGCGTGCCAATTAGGTTAAACACCGCCCCGATCGTCGGCGTGTACTTTCGCAGCGATTCGGGCGCTGGTTTATCGAGGTCGGCGTCGGGCGCCGCTCGGATCGCCGCGATCGTCGCCTCGCGCATCGCGGCCATGAGCGCCAGGTAGTGGGCCTTTCGCGCGAAGCCCCCGGGGTCGTCGCACGCCGCCATCTTCATCGAATGGGCCGCGGTGAAACCGGCCGGCAGCGCGGGCATCGCGTGTCCGAGCGTGGTGAGCTTCTCGTGCATGGACAACACGAGGTGGCCGAGTTGCCACGCCACGTGGTTCATGCCGGGAATCGGTCGGGTGAGCAGGTCCGCGTCGGTGAGATCGTGCAGCAGCGTGCCGGTGACCCACGCGGCTTGCTCGATGGTCCCGATGAGCACATCCTTGGCGTTCATGTCTGTAGCCCTCCGAGGTGCTTCGGGCGGGTGGCATCACGGTCGGTTTCGGGCTCTGCCTCCGTCTGCTCCATCCCTACCTACTCCAACCAATCCTTGGACCTCAACCGCGCCGGCACATACTCCTCCGTCACGTACGAAATGTCCTTGGTGATCATCGCCTCAACTTCCATCTTGAATCCGTTGTTGAGGAGGCCCTGGATCTCCTTCTGCCACCCCTTGTGCCCCTCGAACCACGGGTAGGCGGCGATCTCCTTGGCCCGTTTGATGTCGTTCTCGGTGAGGTCAATTTTGACCGCGTCACCGAGGTCGCACTCTTTGTAGTCCTTGGCGCGGATGCCCAGGAACTTGGCATCGGGGATGGCGAGGCGCGAGGACTCGAAGGCCAGCGAGATCGAGCCCTGCTTGATGACGCTGTAGATGTAGTGTCCCCAGGGGTCGCAGTCGAGCAGGCAGATGATCGGCAGCTTCAACTCCTGGTTGAACCGCTGCAACAGCCGCCGGCACCCCCGCGGCGGCTGGCCGCCTCCGTGCGTCAAAATGCAGTTGTTCTTCTCCCAGAAGCGGTCCTCGTTGAAGCGGTTCCAGACCGTGCCCTTCTCGACGTGCAGGACGAACTTGGCCTCGCACTTGCCGAACTGGAAGACATCGGGCTCGACGATCGAGGGGATGCCGTGCCCGCCGCGGCCGGTGGCGCGGCAGTCGATGGTGTCGCCGCCGTCGATGATGGTGATGTTGCCGGCCATGACGCCGCGGTTCTCGGCGAAGATGTGGAGCTCTTCGCGGAGGGCGCCGAGGGTGACCTCGAGGTCTTCGAGGATCGGGTCGGACTCGTCCTGCGTGTCGAAGGTGTTTTCCTTCGTGCCCGCGACGGTGTGCTTGGCCTTGTAGAAGACACCACGGAGGCTGCTGGTCTTCTGGGCGTCGATCAGGTCCTTGATGGTGCTCGCGTGCAGCATGGTCTGCATGAACTGCTTGGCCTGGTTGAGGTTGAAGAGCTCGCGCGTAGCGGTGCCGTCGCCCATTTCGAGGATGCGGCGCTTCTTGTTCCAGATCGTGTTGGACTTGGAGCGCGTCGGGATGTCGAGGACGGGCTCGCGCCCGGAGAGGGCTTTTTTCTGGATGGTGTCGGCGAGATCGGTGATCTTGCCGAGGGTGGCCTTGTCGGAGGACTTGAGGCTGGTTGAGCCGGAGGGCTTGGGCTTCTTGGACATCTGAGACCTTCCGTGGTCGGGGGACATTGGGGAGGTGGGGAGGTCAAAGGGATGCTACGAACTTACGCGACATAGAGCAGCCTCGCGTGACGGAGAACGTCGTCTCTGAAGAGCCGTGAAAGCTCGTGCGGCGTCTTGAGATCGACATCACGACCGAGAATCTCGCGCACTTCCATCCACATGCCCCCGAGGTCAAAGAGGCTGTAGCGGACACCAGGAAGGAACTCGACGAGAAAGTCGATGTCGCTCTCGGGCGTGAAGTCTTCGCGGAGGATCGAGCCGAAGAGCGACAACCGCTTCACGCCGTGCCGCCAGCAGAATTCCGCGAGCCGTTCTTCGGGAATGTGGACGCCGTTGAGCTGCATGATCGATCAGAGCATTTTATCATCAGGCCGCCGCGGCAGGCTTCGAGTCGACCGGGCGGCGCCCGTATCGCCGGCTCAGTTTGCGGTCGAGCCATCAGGCTGTTCGTTTCTTGCAAATACCAGCAGAGCCTGGTCTCCCTGGGTGAGCGTCATCGCGCCTTCGTCCACACGGTACGAGTCGACCTTGCCGAGGGCCTCGGTGTAGGCCGCTTCGACGGCCATGAGCGCGGGCGGGCCGGCCATCCGCGTGGTGATGATGCCGCCGAGCTTGAACTTTCCGGCTTGCAGGCCTTCGAGGTCCACCTTCGTGCCCAGCGAGTTGACGCTGGTGTGCCCGCCGACGGTGCCGTCGGGCCCGATAGAGAGCGAGGGGCGGCGGGCGCCGGCGGGGAGGAGCGTGTCGATGGGATTGCCCTCGAGTTCGGTGAGGGTCCAGGAGTCGTAGAGGAGCTGGGGGTCGGTCGGGCCGAGTTCCCTGCCGCGGTCGGAAACGCACGCGGACAGGAGCAACGCGGCGAGGGGGAGCACGGCGAGTCGTCGGGGCATCATCGGCATGGTCTCCGGGCGCAACAATACGGCGGAGCGGATCGGGCCGCACGGGACTGCGTGGAGGATCGCGTGGGCGAGTTTCATCGGCGGGAACGGTTCTGCGGGCGCGTGATCCGTTTCACCGGCGTGGTGATGCTTCGCGGCACGCGGTTCAAGCGGTACGACATCACGGCGCGCGGCGTTCCCGTCGATGAGGCGTCGTACGGGCGGGGGGCGGTCGCGGCGGAGGAGTTGTTGCCGCGCGAGGCGGTGGGGCCGGAGCGGCCGGGCGTTGGGGTGATGATCCGGCACACGGGGGCGGGGATGGAGTACCTCGTGGTGTGCTGGTGGGACAACCAGAACGAGTTGATCACGCGGGTGCTGGTGCGGGGAGAAGGCGCCGGGGGCGGGGAGTGGCGCGATGGGGCCGGGTCGTACTCGTTCTGCGTGTGGGATATGGAGGTCATGTGGCACGAGCGCAACGCCTACGTGCGTCATGTCATGTCACCCGAATCGGCCCCGGACATTGAGGCGTATCTGCGCGATCCTTTCACGGGCCCATCTCAGTAACTGCCGCAGCGAGTGAATCGCTCAAAAGAGCGACGGCCCGTCATCCACCAGCACCAGCTTCCCGTTTACCAGCCGCATCTTCGGCTTAGCGGGCTTCGACTGCGGCGGAGGAGGTTCGGGGGACGCTTTCTTTGCCGCGGGCCGGGGCTTTGAGGTGTCCTCGGGCGTGTGCTTGGTGGGGGGCTTGGCGGGCGCCTTGGCGGGCTTGGGCGCGGCGGTCTTGGCGGCGTTGGACTTGGCGGTCCTGGCCTTCGCAGGGGCGCGTGTGTCGATCAGGCGGGGCTCGTCGTCGGCTTCCTTGGCGAGCGAGGCGACCTTGAGCTGCGCGGCTTCTGACTTCGAGAGGGCGAAGGGATCGGGCGTTGGCTTCTTCGACTTGCCTGCTGCCTTGGAGGACTTGCCGGAGGTCGAGGGGGACGCATCGGGGCCGTGTGAGGCCTGGTTGCCGGGGTGGCCCGTCGCTGACGCTCCGGGTTCGCCGGCCACGATCAGGACGCCTTCCTGGTCGGCCGCGTCCTCGTCCTTCTTCGCCTTGCCTTCTTCGTCGAGTTCCAGGTCCGCGATGGCGGTGCGCTTCTTGGCCTGCGCGAGCAGTTTCTCGTACAGCTCCTTGGCGTCGGCCCCGTTGATCGCGTGGATGGCCTGCGCGATCTCGCCGATGTAGCGTTCGAACACGTCGCGCCGCTCGCCCTCGCGGCGCATCTTCAGGCGCTTGCGGAGGTACGTGCCGAGCTTGCGGCCGCACTCCATCAGGGCGAGCTTCATCTCCTTGCGGATCTCGTCGTAATCGGCGATCGCTTCCTTGCTCTCGCTCGTGAACGGCACCCACACGCTGGCCATGTGGATCATGATCACCAGCGGGCCGACGGGCACCGCCCCGCGCGGCTGCTGGAGGTCGTAGTTCCGCCAGTTCGTTTCCGTAACGGCCTTGAAACTCGAGCACGCCGACTGCTGGAAGAGCAACGGCACGCGGTTGGCGAAGCGGATGACGCGGCAGGAGTCGTCGGCGGGGAGTTCGCCGCCGAAGGCGATCGCGGCTTCGATCAGGAAAGGCCTGCCGCGGTAGACGTCGGCGTCGCGGCTGCTGGCGGCGTAGAACTCGGCCCGCACGCCCTTGAACATGCCCTTGAGCAGCTGCTGCACGCCGATCGGCGCGAGGCAGTCGGTGGGGGGCGGCGGCAGCTTGGATTCCTGGAGTTCCTTGAAGAGCCGCTCGGCCTGCGCGTGGTCGATGTCCGTCACCTTGGTGCGGCTGGTGACCTTGATCTTCTCGCAGAAGGTGCTGGCGGTCGCGGCGGAGACGCGGCTGAACTTGTCCTGGAGGAAGTTGTAGAGGGTGTAGCCGGGCTTCTCGAGTTCGGCTTCCTTGAGCATCTGCAGCAGGATGCCGAGCTCGATGCCCCGGGGGTGGGGCTGGATTTCCTTGGTCTCGGGGGGCAGTTCGTTCACCGCGCGCGGGAAGACGATGACGCCGCTGGTCTCGGTAGTCGTCACGGGCTGGGGCGCCGGCGGCGCGGATGGGGCCGCGTCGGCGCCGGCCGCCTCGGGCGTGGCGCTCTCGCCCTTCTTGCCCCGCCTGAGAAGCGGAACGTCGTCCTCTTCCTCACTCGCCTTGCTCGGCGGCACGAAGGTGATCTTCGCGTGCGGGTTGGCGATCGCGGTGAGTTCGAGGAACTCGTCCACGCTGCCGCGCCCCTTCTGGTAGCGGGCCTCGAGCTCGATCGACACGCTCGTGCCGGTGGGGTAGTCGGTGCCGGAGAGGAACGCGCCTTGCTCCGAAAGCTCGCGTGTCCCGGGGGTCAGTTCGCGCAAGCGAGCGAGGGGGAAATCCTCCGTCTCGTCGTCGGTCGTCACCTCCGCGCGGTTGGTCTTGGTGTTCATCGCCAGCTCGATGTGGTGAGCCGGCTTCTTCGCGCTCGGGCGCGTGTGGATGATCATCGGCTTGCCGGTCGTGATCAGGCCGTACATGCCGGCGGCCGAGATGCCGATCCCCTGCTGGCCCCGGGACATCTTGAGGCGGTGGAACTTCGAGCCGTAGAGGAGGCGCCCGAAGATGTTCTCGACCTGCTTGCGGACGATGCCGGGGCCGTTGTCGACGACGGTGACGCGGTAACGCGACTGCTTGACCTCGCGCCCGCGGTCGGGCTGGAGGTCCTCGATGACGACGGTGATGTCGGGGAGGATGCCGGCCTCTTCGCAGGCGTCGAAGGAGTTGTCCACCGCCTCCTTGACGGTGGTGAGCAGGGCCTTGCGGGGGTTGTCGAAGCCGAGCAGGTGGCGGTTCTTGGCGAAAAACTCGGAGACGGAGATATCGCGCTGCCGTGCCGCCATGGTTTCGGCGGTGGCGCGGGGCGGGTTCTTTTTCACTCGTGCGGTCCCGTTCTGATCAGCGGACAGGCCCGTCAGGGCGGGCGGCTCCGCGAGCGCGGCGGTCGACATGGTCTGCCCTCCGTGGCAGGGGTGCTGACATTCCCGTATCGGAAATGTAGCATGTCAGGGTTCAGCGACGGGCGGAGCGTTGAAAGGGAGAGAAGGGGGTATCCATGGCCGAGACACGGAAAGACCGCGTGATGTCCGCCGTCGCCAGCCTGGCGCTCGCCGCGCTGCTCGCGGTGCCGGCGTGGTGGCTGGTGCGGGGCATGACGGGGACGAACCAGAATTCGCCGGTGTCGGCGGTGCAGGACCCGCGGGCGGGGCGTGCGACGTTCTGGATGGGGCTGGGAACGCTGCTGTTCGGGGGCGGGTCCGTGTTCTTCGCGGGGGTTGGGGTGTGGACGCTGATGACGGTGGGGAAGAAGCCGGAAAGCGAGGACGACAACGGGTGAGCGGCGCTCACCGCGCCGGCCTTATCTCCATCCGCCAGTCTTCCGCGCCCGCGTCGATCGCGTTGCCGGGGAGGAAGACCTGGTTGCGCGACGGGAGCACGGTGTAGCGCCAGTCAGGGGTCTCGCCGATCGGCACGCCGTCGCGGTTGAAGAACTGGAAGCGGTACTGGACGCGCAGGTCGGCACGCTCGGTCGTCGCGCGGATCGGCACGACCACGCTCATGATGCGGGCGCGGTCGATCTTGGGCACGCCGTTGACGATCAGCCCTTCGAGTTCCTTGTCGATGACGATCTGCGGGTATGCCGCGGCGGGGAGCGGGTCCGGGCGCGAAGAGGCGGGGGCCTTCACGGTGTCGCAGCCGGTAAGGACGAGCGCGGGGCACGCGGCAAGGAAGACGGCGGCAAGAACGCGGGCGGTCATTTCGAATTCTCCTGGGTGAGCGCGAGTCGGATCGTCGGGTCGAGCCCCGCGCGGGGCGCGAAGCTCTGCTGGACCGGGATGCGGATGTACCGCAGGCGCAGCTTGTCTTCGGGGGCGGGCGGTGCGAGGTCGGTGATCATGACGCCGGACCCCGCGTCGCCTTCGACCGAAAGGACGATCTTCACGCCGGCCTCGGGGATGTGGATGGGGGCGACGTAGGTGCGCTGGGGAAGGATCTCGCAGTGCCGCAGGTCGGCGCCGGCGGTGGCCTTGAGCGCGAGGCCCGCGAGGGCGATGCCCAGGCCCGCGAGGCTCTGGGCGGTGCGGTCGGACACATCGTTGCGCCCAAGGCCCGTGGTCGCCGTGATGACGCCACCCGCAAAGAGCGCGCTGCCGATCAGGCTCTTGGCCTTGCGCACGTCCTCGAAGCTGTTCCACAGGTGGCTTTGCGACATCTGGTTGACATCGCAGGCCCAGGGGAAGAGTTCGGGCGGCGCGCCGCTGACGGTGACCGAGAGGCGGCGGGCGTCGCTGGGGGTGCGGACCGCGAAGCGCGAGAGGGAGCCGTCGGGCCCGTAGCGGACCTTTTCCGGGCCGCGCCCGTACTCGACGACGAGTACGGCGTTGGCGCGCCCGCCGGTGACGGCGTCGGCGACCTCGCGGAGCGGGGGATGGAGCAGGAACGCCTCGCGGAAGTTGTCCTCGGCCTCCGACAGGCGGTCGGGGTCGGCCGAGAGCGCGAAATTGGCGATCGCGCTCATGAGGTAGCCGTAGGCGAAGTCGGTCTTGACGGGCGTGTAGCCGCGGTCGAGGTATCGCTCGTAGGAGCCGGGGTTCTGGCGCTCGCGCCGTGCGGCCTCGGCGGCGATCTCTTCCTTGGTCTTGCTCTCGCCCTTCCCGAGCCCGCGCTCGTTCTCGCCGAAGCTGCGGAGCTGGAAGAGCGAGGCCAGTGCCGCGGCGCGGGCGTTGTCCCACTGGCCGAGCGCGGCGTAATCGACGGCGGTGTAGGTGAAGGCGAGGGCCTGCTCGAAGGGCTCGCCTTTCCAGAAGATGGTGCCGCCCTCTCCGAGGAAGCTCGCGGCGACGGTCTGGTCGTCGTTGATCCCCTGGCGGCGCAGGGTCATGAAGGTCTCGAAGAGGGGGGGCTCGGCGGCGGCGGGCATCCCCGCGGCGAGGTTCACCATGCCCAGGCGCATGTTGTCGAGGACGAACTCGCGCTCGCGCGAGCCGCTCTTTTCGAAGTTGGATTCGAGGCGGGAGCGGGCGGCGGCGTAGTCGGCACGCTCGACAGCGCTGCGGAGGTTCATGTCGGGGACGTAGGAGGAGCAGGAAGGAAGGAGACCGGCGAGGAGCGGAAGGGCCAAACGCAGAGAGCGCAGCGGACACAGAGGAAGCAAAGCCTGACCGTGAGGAATATCCCGGTTGCGCGCCGAGACGACCGCCCCTTGAGATCGAATCGGATGGAGCGGCGCGAGGAACATCAGTTGTACGCCCTCCCCACGGCGGCGCGCTTGAACTCGAAGCGGTCGCTCCAGACGACCTCGCCGGTGTCGAGCTCGGTGACGCGGTACTGGCAGTAGTAGGCGTCGGTCCTGGCTTTTCCTGCCGCGGCGGTCACGGAGCGGAAGATCGCTTCCATGGTGTGCGTCGGCTGGCGTGCCGCGGCGGCCTGCTCGGCGTCGGGCACGTTCGCGCGGAGCTCGGCCAGGCGCTCGACCGGGATCACGATGCGGATGTTCTTCTCCTGGGACAGGGTCCTGATCTCGAAGGAATCGAGGACGCGGTACATGAGGTACCAGCGGTCACCCTCGCGGAGCACGTCCGACGTGTAGTTGATGACTTTCCGGAGCGTGATGGTCAGGGGCGGGGATTCGAGGGTGCGCTCGCGGAGGAAGTCGCTGGCCTTGAGCCGCTCGGCGATCTCGGTCGTGATCTCCCTCAGGTCCTCGCTGGTGATGGCGGTGGACTGGCCGCTCGCGCGCGTCGGCGCGGCGCACGACGGGAGCGCCAGCGCGACCGACAACGCGAGCGGGGCCGTGAGGGCGACGGGCGGGCGCACGGGGGAACTCCGCGGGGCCTGCGCCCGTCACTGGTACGTCTGCTCGTAGCGCTTCGAGAAGATGATCTCGCCGTCGGAGGCCCGCATGAGCTGGAAGTTCAGGTAGAAGCCGCGGGTCTCGGGGCGGTCGAGGCTGAAGGCGTTGCCGTTCAGGAAGTACGTGTAGCCCTCGTTGATCTTGCGGTCGCCGGGGGCGGCGCCGAGCTCGCGGGCACGGAGGTCCTCGTAGCGGCCGCGGTTCTCGATGACCCGGAAGTGCTTGCGGAACTCGGTGCTGTTGAGGAGCATGTCGCGGACGCGTTCGCGGACGACCTCGAAGTCCGAGGTGGGCATGGTGCTGGTCTTGTTGGCGATGTCGCCGTAGACCAGTGTGGAGAGGTAGGCCTGGTCGCCCTGCTTGAGATCGGTCTGGGAGAGCCGCTCGAGGTCTTTCATGAGCGCCTCGGCGACGCGCCCGCTGGCGTCGTAGAGGTCGGCGATGTACATCTTGCCCGACTTCATCTCGGCCTCGGTCGTCTCGCCCGGATCGACGCGCCCGGTCTTCTTGCCCTGGTAGGCGGTGCAGCCGGGGAGGCACGCGGCGGCGATCACGGCGACGAGAGCGAACGAGGAAGCGAGAGTTCGGTTCGGGCACATGCAGGGGACTCCGGATGTTGCACGCGGGGCGCTCAGCCGCGTGCGTGGTCTTTTCGTGCCGCGCGGGCGGCAAGGTTCGAATCATACTGGCGCATGAGATTGAGGGGGGCGACGGCGAGCGGCCGGGCGCGAGCGGGCGAACGTTCGTTCAGCGGCACCCGCCGGAGCTGAAGCCGATGGAGAACGCGACCGAACTCCCCGACCCGCACCACCCGTTGCCGCCCCATCCGTAGCCTCCCCAGCCGCCGTATGCAGGGCCGCAGTAGGCGGGGCGGTACGGGGCGCAGTAGCGGGGCGCGTAGTAGCGCGGGGCGCAGTACCCGGGCGAGGCGTAGCCGAAGCCGACCGCGCCCGAGCCCCAGCCGTAGCCCACGGCGACGGACCACGACGACGTCGGCACCGTCACGGGCTCCTGCACGTACACGGGCTCGCGGATCACGACGGGCTGCGTGTAGACGGGGGCCGAGCGCACGATCACCGGCTGCTGGACGACCACGGGCTGCTGGACGTAGACGGGTTGCTGGTCGGACACAGGCTGCGTTGAAGCGCCGGTCGGCGGCTCGTAGGTCACCGTCGTCACGAGCGGCTGATCGTTGAGCGGGCGGCTGAACGCCGAGGGGGCGACGAGCGCGGCGCCCGCGCGCGTCTCGGCGAACTGACGCTGAGCCTCGGTCACGATCAACATCGCGAACGTCGAGACGCGTTCGGCGTCGATCGAGTCCTTGCCCGGCGCCACGGTCACTTCGTAGGATTTCTCGAACACGACCGCGCCCGGGCGCTCGTGCAGAACCGCATCGCAACGGAGGCGCGGCCTGGCGCCCGCGGGCACCTCGGTCCGCATGGACATGGCCAGCACGAGGCCGGCACCGGACTGCTCGCCGATCAGCGATGCCGCGCGCCGCAGGTCGGTAGCACCGAGCGATTCCATGGCCGGGTCGCGCGAAAGGCGCGTGGCGGCGTCGTCTTCGATCAGCCTCGCGTCCGAACTCCGGAAGATCTCGCGGGCGCGGGCCCCGAGCAGGCGTGCCTGGACGGAAAGATCGTTGGTCAGGTCGGGCGTGTAGAACTCGACGACGGCGACGGCGGGGCGGCCAACGCGGGCGTAGGCGTCCGTAAAGGACGGGGTCGAGGGTGCGGTCGCCGGCGCCTGACCTGCCGGCGCGGCGGGCGGGGGCGACGAGGGAGGCAGGGGCAGCCTGCCCTGCTGGGCGAAGGCAGGTGCCGCCAGAATCAGGGCCAGGGCGGGCAGGGCGATGCGGGTTGTGCTCAGAGCCTTCACGGCAAGCCTCCGGGCAAGATAGTGCGTACCCAAATTACTACGCGCGGGGCCGGCCGGGGTTCCGTAGGTCCGGCCCTGGTCGCTCAAAAACGGCCGTTTTTCGGCCCTATGTCCGCCTTCTTGCGCCATTCCGTGGACATATGTGGGAACGTGCGGGGATCGGTGGGGCTTAGCTCCGGCGGGGATGCCTATGGGCTGGGCAGGAGGATCGTCTTGCCGTTTTCCTCGTCTCGTTCACCCATGATGCAGGCCACGATGACGCGGGCGACCTCCTCGGGCGGCAGGGTCCTGGTCGAAGGGATCGTGGTGGCGGAGAAATTGGCCCGGAGCATGTCGGTCTCGACGGCTCCGGGGGCGATGGCGAAGGCGCGGACGCCGATCGCGCGGCCCTCCTTTGCCGCGGCGTGGGCGAGCATGTTCACCGAAGCCTTGGCGGCGGCGTAGGCCATGAAACCCGGGAATGGGTCCACGGTCGCCATCGACGAGACGTTGACGACGCAGCCCTTCCCCTGGCGCCGGAACAGGGGCCAGACGCGGGCGAGCGCGATGGCGGGGGCGGCGGCGTTGACGTCGAAGCACTCGCGGAGACTGTCGAGGCTCAGGCGATCGATGGGGCCCATCGGCGCAACGCCCGCGTTGTTGACGAGCGCATCGACGCGACCGAAGTGGGCCGCGATCGAGTCGAGCGCGCGCTGCAACTGCTCGGCGTTAGCGATGTTCGCGGGGACGGCGAACCACGGCGTGGTCAGGACCGCGCCGGTCCCGTTCAATCGCTCGGCGCGACGGCCGATCAGGCCGAGGCGCCACCCCCGGGCCGAGAGCAGCGCGGCCGCAGCGCGCCCGATCCCCGAGCCGGCGCCTGTGATGATCGCGACGTTGGCGGGTGCGGTGTCGGTCACCGGTGCTCCTCGGCTTGCCTCAGAAGTTTCGTCCCGCCCGAGCCCCGCAGATGCAGCAGCAGCAGCATCATCGCCGCGCGGGCGGACCAGTCGCGGACGCTCTGGCGGTCGCTCCCGCCCATGTTGAAGCGGCGCGTGTCGATCGCGCCGGGTTCGCCGTTGCGCGCGGCCAGGCAGATCCACACCGTGCCCACGGGCTTGTCGGGGCTGCCGCCGTCGGGCCCGGCGATGCCCGTGATCGAGAGGCAGTAGTCGGCGCCGCTGCCGGCCAGCCCGCCCCGGGCCATGGCCTCGGCGACTTCGCGGCTGACGGCGCCGCGCGCATCGATCAATCCCGCGGGCACGCCCACGGCGGCGGACTTCAGTTCGTTGGCGTACGTGATCCATCCGCCGACGAAGACCGAGGACGACCCGGGGACCTCGGTGAGCATCGCGCCGAGCATGCCGCCCGTGCAGGACTCGACCGCCGCGAGCGTGCGGGCGCTGGCGCGGAGCTCGGCGAGCAGCGCGGACTGGAGGGTCTCGTCGCCGTCGCCGAAGCAGTAGGGGCCCGCGGCCTCCCGGGCGAAGTGGACGGTCTCGCGCACGGCCTCGTCCGCCGCGGCGGGCTTCGCCCCGTCGTAGCGCACGCGGATCGACACGACCCCGCCCGAAGCGGTCGTGCCGACGAGGGGATTCCGCGAGCGGTCCATGAGCGTGCCCAGCCGGGCGGCGAGGTCACTCTCGGCGATGCCGAAGCAGTGAAGGGTGTGCGTGCGGATGATTCGCCCGGGGACGGGCGCGAGCGCCGGGACGACGTGCGCCTCGAACATCGGGATCATCTCGGGGGGCGGGCCGGGGAGGCAGAAGACATCGCACGCCCCGACGCGGGCGGCAAGGCCCGGCGCCGTGCCGCGGTCGTTGGGGAGGCAGCGCGCCCTCGACGGCCGCTGAGCCTGGGCGCGGTTCAGGGCGGGCATTTCCCTGGCACGCCCGGCGTACCACGCGTGGAGGCGGGTCAGCGCTCCGTCGTCCTCGACGAGGGTGTCGCCCGCGGCGCGGGCGAGCGCCGCGCGGCAGAGATCGTCGGCGGTCGGGCCGAGCCCGCCGGTCGCGACGATGAGATCGACGGCGGAGGCCAGGCGGGTGAACGCCGCGACGGTCGCGTCGAGATCATCGGGCACGGTGACGTGCTCGACGGTCTCGATGCCCAGATCGAGGAGGCGTGCGGCGAGGTGCCGGCTGTTGGTGTCCAGCCGCTGGCCGAGGGTGAGCTCGTCCCCCATCGACAGGATCGCGGCGCGGGCGTGGGGCATGGGCAAGCGTAGAGGCGCGCTAGGCGTTGTGGGCCCGGTAGCCGGCGGTGGCTTCGCCCACGCGGTGGATCGTGATCGTGTTGGTGGCCTTGGCCTGGCCGAGCGGTCGGCCGGCGACCAGGACGATGGCGTCGCCGGGCTCGCAGATGGAGCGTGAGACGAGCAGCTCGTCCACGTCGGCGTTCCAGTCGGCGAGCTTGCCCGAGGCAGGCGGGTCGGCGCGGACCGGGGTCACGCCGCCGAGGATGGTCATGCGGCGCGTGGAGACCGGGTCGGAGGAGTAGGCGACGATGGGGATGTTGAGGTTGTTCTGGCTCAGGAACCGGGCGGTGCCGCCGCGCTCCGACCAGCAGACGACCGCGCGGGCGCGAAGGTCTCCGGCGATGAGCGCGGCGCCGTGGGCGAGCGCCGCCGTGCCGCGGTGAGACTCGGAGACGCGGGTCGGGTTCGACGCGGCGGCGGCGCCGCCGGCCAGGGCGAGGCGTTCTTCGGCGACGCGGACGATCCGGCGCATGGTCTCGACGACGAGGTCGGGGTGCTTGCCGACGGCGGTCTCTCCGGAGAGCATGACGGCGTCGGCGCCGTCGAAGACCGCGTTGGCGACGTCGCTGGCCTCGGCGCGGGTGGGCGAGGCGTTCTCGATCATGGTCTCGAGCATCTGGGTCGCGACGATGCACGGCTTGCCGACGGCGGCGCACGCCGCGAGGATTTCCTTCTGGACCACGGGGACGCGGGCGATCTCCATCTCGACGCCGAGGTCCCCGCGCGCGACCATGACGCCGTCGGCCGCGGCGACGATCGCGTCGAGGTCGGCGACGGCCTGGGGCTTCTCGATCTTGGCGACGACGGGCATCCAGCATTGAGCGAAGCGCCCCTCGTGCTCGGCTCCGGGGGGGCAGCGCGCGGCGAGGTTGCGCTTCAGCTCGAGGACTTCCTCGGCGCGGCGCACGAAGCTGAGCGCCAGGAAGTCCATGCCCTGCTCGAACGCCCAGTCCACGCACTCCCAGTCGCGGTCGCTGAGCGCGGGGGCGGAGATCTCGCTCTGCGGGAGGTTGATCCCCTTGCCGCTGGTGACGGGCCCGCCGACCGTGACGCGGCAGTGGAGTTCGCCGGGCTTGCTCTCGACGGCGAGCATCCGGATCGCGCCGTCGTTGATCAGGACTTTCTGGCCGGGCTCGACCTCGCCGGTCATCTGCGGGTAGGTCGTGGGGAAGTAGGCGACGGCGTGTCCGGCGGAGGAACGCTCGACGCGTGCGATATCGAGATCGCCACGGAAGACCACGTCCTGCCCCGACTCAAGAATGATCCCGCCCTCGGGCACCTTGCCGACGCGGATCTTGGGGCCCTGCAGGTCGCCGAGGCAGCCGACGGGCCGGCCGATCTCCGCGCTCACGCGACGGACGGTTGCGAGCCGGCGGGCGTGCGCATCAAAGTCGCCGTGCGAAAAGTTGAAGCGGAAGACGCTGACCCCGGCCTCGATCAGCCGCCGGACCATGTCGGGCGAATCCGACGCGGGCCCGATCGTGGCGACGATCTTGGCGAGCGTGGGGGAGGTGTCGGAGGGGTCGGGCATGGGAGGGAGGGTGGCGGCGTGCGTGCGTTAGTTGGCGGGGTTGGCGAGGGTGGTGATCTGGAGGTAGTTGTCGCGGAAGAAGCGGGTGTAGGCGATCTGAATATCGGCCATGGCGCCTGACTTCTTTGCCGCGTCCCAGGTGGCCTTGACGGCCTTGAAGTTGTCGGGCGTGAAGGTGAGCGTGCCCTCCGGGGTGGTGGTCTCGGGGAAGGCGTAGAAGAGCGACTCCATTCGCGCGAGCGTCTCGGGCGGGACGCCGGGGTCGCGCCGGGCCTTGAGCAGCGCGGCCCAGGCTTCGCGCTGCTCGTGGGCGATGTCGCACGCAAACGCCCCCATCATCACGCCGAGCGCATCGCGCCAGCCCGCGGGCTTGGTCCTGGTCGCCAGTTCGAAGGGGTTGACCTGATCGGTCATGGCGCTCATGTACTTGTCGTACATGAATCGAGAGGCCGGCATCCGCCGCAGCGCGTACTGCTCCGGTCCCATGGGCCTGCCGTCGGGGCCGCGAGGGTTGTCCGGGCCCTCGGCGGTGCTCGTCGGGGCGAACTGCCAGAGCGCCTGCCCTTCCTCGCTGAGGCAGAAGCGGACGAAGCGCCGGGCCATTTCGGGGTTCGGCCCGCCGCGGAGGATCGAGACGGGGTCGGCGTCGATCGAGGTCGAGCCCTTGGGATCGACGTACCCGACGCGGCTGTTGGCCGGGTCGGCCGGGTCGAGCCCGGGCGGGACGACGGACTGGGCCTGGTTGCGCCCGTAGAAATCGATCGCCAGGCCCATCGCGGCCTCGCCGTGGGCGACGTCGATGGGGGGCTTGGTGGACTGGTTGGTGAAGTAGCGCGTGTTGGCGCACATCTCGCGGATCAGGCGCCAGCCCTGCTCCCAGCCGTAGTGGCTGAGGATGGCGTCGAGGGAGGTGGTGATCGAGCCGGACTGTCGCGGGTCCGAGAGGGCGACGTTGCCGATGAGCTCCGGGCGCGCGAGGTCTTTGAACGAGTCGGGCTCGGGGAGCCCGAGCGATTCGAGCACATCCTTGTTGTAGACGATGCCGAAGCAGGAGAGCGCGGTGCCGAGCCAGTGCTGGCCCGGGTCGTTCTTCTCGGGGTCGCCCGGGTCGTACAACCTCGAGACACCGACGGAATTGGGCCCGTACCACGCGTCGAGCTCGGCCTGCGTGAAGCCGGCGGGGACGCTCATCGAGACGTTGACGATCTTCGTCTCGGGGCCGCGCGGGCCGGCGACGGTGACCTCGGCGAAGACATCGCGGGCGGACTTCAGACGTCCGTGGTCGTACGAGCCGCCGCCCATCACGAGGTCGATCGGGATCGTGCTGGGGGCGCACGACCCGTCGGGCGCGATCTCTCCCGCGCGGATCGCGGCGTTGTACTTGGACACGAGCTGCTTGATGATCTCGCTCGTTCCGCCCGGGACGAGCCAGACCACGCGGGCCGGGCCGCCGTGCTCGCGCTCGTGCCAGCGACTGAACGCACGCTCGAACTCGTAGCGGATCTGGGCGACGTGCGGGGTGACGATGACGACGGTCGGCAGGTCCCTGTCGCGGGCGCTGCGGGCGGTCGCGGGACGGACGATGAACGGGACGCCGATGATGACGGCCAGGAGCAGAAGGATGAGGGCGCGCCCGCGGGACATCGCGGGGAGTGTAGTGGCGGCGGCCGGGCGGGTGTCTGAACGCGCGGCGGCGGGTCTGTACCATGGGGGCGTGGGGGCCATCGGAGGCGGCATGGCGACGACTCGAATCGCGGCGGGCGGGATCGGCGGCGGGGCCATGGGCGTGCTCGCGGCGCTGGTGAGCGCGTGCGCGGCGGCGGCGCCGGTAGAGCGGGATGAGCCGCGCGTGGAGTACTCGGTCCGCCTCCCCGAGCCGCAGACGCAGATGGTCGAAATGACGATGACCGTGCGGGGCGTCGAGGGCGGGGCGCTGGACCTGTTCCTCCCGGTGTGGCGCCCGGGTCGGTACGTGGTGCTCGACCAGAGCGGCACGGTTCGTGACGTGCGGGCAAGGTCCGACGACGGGCGGGCGCTCCGGGTCGAAAAGGTCGAGAAGGCGACCTGGCGCGTGGCGACCGAAGGGGCCACGGAGGTGATCGTCGATTACCGCGTGTACGCCAACTCGCTGGCCGACCGGACGCGCCACGTGGACGACACCCACGCGTTCCTGTCGCCGTCGAGCGTCTTCATGTACGCGCCGGACCTTCGGGACGAGGCGATCGAGGTTCACATCGATGCGCCGGAGGGGTGGGGCGTCGCCAGCGGGCTGGGATCGGACCCGGGCGACGGGCGGACGCTGCGGGCGCCGAACTACGACGTGCTGGTCGATTCGCCGATCGAGGTCGGGGTCCACGAGCGGGCGTCGTTCGAGGTGGAGGGCGTGCCGCACGAGATCGCGGTGTGGTCGGGGGCGCGGTCGGGCACGGGATGGGGCGCGGCGCGTCCGAAGTACCTGGACCTGGAGCGGTGGAGCGCCGACTTCGCCCGGATCGTTGAGGCCCAGCGGGACGTCTTCGGCGACCTGCCGTACGACCGGTACGTCTTCCTCGTGCACGTGACGGCGGGGGCCAGCGGCGGCACGGAGCACCTGAACTCGACCATCATGCAGGCGGCGCCGTCGCGGTTCCACACCGAGAAATCGTACCGCTCGTTCCTGTCGCTGGTCTCGCACGAGATGTTCCACACCTGGAACGTCAAGCGGTTGCGGCCCGCGGGGCTCAAGCCGTACGACTACCAGCGCGAGAACTACACGGACCTGCTCTGGGTCGCCGAGGGCACGACGACGTACTACGAGGACCTGATCCTGGTGCGCGCGGGCCTGGAGAAGCCCGACGACTTCCTCAAGACGCTGGGGACGAGCATCGACGCGGTGCGGAAGCGGCCGGGGGCGAGGGTGCAGAGCGTCGAGGAGTCGAGCTTCGACGCGTGGGTCAAGTTCGGCCGCCCCACGCCCGACAGCGTCAACTCGACCGTGTCGTTCTACGAGTCCGGGGCGCTGGTGAGCCTGGCGCTCGACATGGAGATCAGGCGGGCCTCGGGTGGCGCCGCATCGCTCGACGACCTGATGCGCGACCTGTACGAGCGGTTCCCGCTGGAGGGGCCGGGGTTCACGCGCGAGGACGTGCTCGACGCCGCGCGCCGGCTGGGATTCGAGGGGGCCGGCGAGTTCTTTGAGCGGCACGTGCGCGGCACGGAGCCCATCGACTTTGAGCGTCTTCTGGTCTGGGTCGGGCTCGAGGTCACGCGCGCCAAGCCCGAGAAGAGCGAGAGCGGCGATGACGCCGTGGACCCGGGCGCGTACCTGGGATTCAACGTCGAGACCAAGGAGGGCGCGGCGGTGGTCACGAGCGTGCTGGCCGACGGCCCGGCGTACGCCGCGGGGATCATGCCGGGCGACACGCTGGTCGCGCTCGACGGCGAGCGGGTGCGCGGTTCGTCATGGTCGGAGATGGCCGGCCGGTTGAGGCCGGGGACGCCCGCGCGCATCACCCTGTTCCGGATGGACGTCCTGCGCGAGCACACGATCGAGCCGGCGTCGCGACCCGCGGGCGCGTGGAAGGTCGCGCGGGTCAAGGACCCCGACCCGGATCAGCGCGATGCGTACCGGTCGTGGCTTGGGCAGGCGTGGCCGGAGAAGAAGACGAAGCCCGAGGGCGCGTCCGGGCCCGAAGACGGTTCCGGCGCGGCGGATTGACGCTCCGCGCCCGGTCAGTCAGCAGCCGCCGTAGAACCGCTCGATGAACGGGTCGAAGTCGTCGCCGTTGGTGAAGCCGTTGTGGTCGAAGTCGGCGTGCGGGTCGCCGTTGACAAAGTGCACGATGAACGCGTCGAAGTCGTCGCCGTTGATGAACCCGTTCTGGTCGAAGTCGGCGGGGCAGGGCACGGGGACCCGGGTCGCGTACCCGCCGTAGATGAGGCGCGTCTCGCCCGGGGCGAGCGTGACGGTCCACTGGAACGCGACCGCGGCGTCGCCCGAGAAGGGCGACACGGAGTTGTTCAGGTTCTGCGCGCCCGAACTGAGCTTGGCGCGCAGGGCGCTGCCCGAGCCGATCTCCCATTTGGTCGCGTCGAGGCCGAAGCACTCGCCGGTGCTGCCCGAGGGCTCTTCGAGCACGAAGCGTGCGCCGAAAGGAACGGTCAGGTCCGAGCCCTCGCCCATGTCGTCGAGCGCGGAGCCCGACAGGTCGAGATCGATCAGGTTGAAGAACTGGAACGTCTTCGTCGCCGTCGAGACGTTCTGCACCTTCAGCACGTGGGTGACCGTCGTTCGTCCGGCGGCCGGAAGATCGTCCACGTGCACGGTGAGATACGCGTCGAAGCGCTCGACGCCGCTCGCGCCCGGTCCGGCGTCCAGCCACGTGAACGTCGCCGTGTCCCCCGAGTACTCCTCGGTCGGCGTGTTCCACTTGCTCATGATTGAGTTTTGGTTGTTCGCCGGGGTGCGGTAGTACCAGCAGTACTTGTACATCTGGTCCACCGCGCCGGAGTCGGTGATCAGCGTCGCGTCGCCCGTCGGGAGGCTGAACGCCGGGGTGCCGAGGAAGGAAACCACGGCGTCCCCGTCGACGATCGTGCCCGAACCCGACGCGGTCGCCACGCCCGCGACGATCGCCGCGGCGCTGACGCATCCGGCAAGCCTTGCCCGTGACCGAGCCATCGGAACATTCCCCTCGGCGCGACAATCGCCCGCGCGGAACGAGGCCCGCGCCGCGACACACCGCCAACCGTGTTCTTTCCAAACGATACCGGCGAGTTCCGGCGAGGACCAACCGAAATGCGGGGATTGGGCGCCTTCAGCCACGATTTCGAGGGTCCGGCGGAGTTTCCTCCCGGTTTGTTCGCAGACGGTTCGGGCGCGAGCGAAACTGCACGGACCGGTGCTTCCGCCCCTTGCCACGGCGTGAACAATGGACGCGGGCGACCGGGAGTGATGCCACATGCAATTTCGAAGCGTCGGGAACTCGGGTCTGAAAGTCTCCGAGATCGGCTTTGGTTGCTGGACCATGGGCGGCCCCAACTGGTCTGCCGCCACCGGCCAGCCCATCGGGTGGGCCGACGTGAACGATGAGGAGATCATCGCCGGGATCAAGGTGGGCCTGGATCGGGGCGTCAACCACTGGGACAACGCGGACATCTACGGCAACGGGCGGGCCGAGCGCTCGCTGGCGGCGTGCCTGGCGAAACTCGGCGTCCAGCGGGGGACACAGGTCATCGCGACCAAGGTCGGTCACTTCCGCGGCACGGCGCCGTGCGCGTACGAGGCTCGCCACATCCGCAACCAGTGCGAGCAGTCGCTCAGGAACCTCCGCACCGAGTACATCGACATCTATTACTTTCACCACGGCACGTACACCGGCCCGGACTACGAGGGGCGCGAGCACGACTACCTGCCCGAGGCCGCGGCGACGATGCACGCCCTGGTCAAGGAGGGAAAGGTCCGCGCGATCGGCCAGTCGGCGTACACCGTCGAGGATTTTGAGCGGGCCGTGCCGGTGCTGCGGCCGCACGTGCTGCAGAACAAGGCGAACCTTCGGTACGACGAGTTCATCCGGCCGGGCGGGCGGATGCAGGCGCTGATGGAGCGCTACGCGTGCACGTTTGTCGCGTTCGGGCCGGTCGACCAGGGGATCCTGCTCGACAAGTTCGACCCGGAGCGCCCGCCGGCGTTCGAGCCCGGGGACTACCGGGCGGGCCGCAAAGACTTCAACCCCGAGACGCTGCGGGACGTGCGGCGGAAGCTCGCCAAGGTGAAGGAGCGGTTCGGCGCTTCGCCCGCCGCCGGCCCCGAGGACACGACCGCGCTGCTGTCGTCGATCGCCTGCCGATGGGTGCTGGCGCATGACCGCGTCTGCTCCGCGATCCCGGGGTTCCGCAACGCCAGACAGGCGGCGTGCAACGCGCGCGCGGCCGACGACCCGCCGCTTTCGGCCGACGATGTTCAATGGCTCCGGGCGCTGTTCGGCGCGTGAACGCCGCCGGTGCCCAGGGCGCCGGCGCGGAGGTCAAGCTCCATCCAGACGGTGCCCTCGATCGGGTCGTCGTTGTAGCGTTCGATGGGTGTGAAGCCGAGCGACGCGTACAGGGCGCGGGCGGCGGTCATGTCGTGGGACGTGTCGAGGCGCATCCGCTCGAAGCCCGCGGCGCGGCCCTCGTCGATGAGGCGCACCGCCAGCGCGCGCCCGAGCCCCGCGGCGCGGTGCCGGGGCCGGACGTACAGC
>CAZCPB010000032.1:0-22508 GCA_964500365.1 uncultured Phycisphaeraceae bacterium | reverse complement strand
CCGCGGGGTGGGTAGACCTGGCCGTCTTCGCCGGGCCGCAGTCGGCCCACGCCGCCGAGCGGGCGCGCGCGGCGCTCGGCCCGGAGCGCGTCGCGTGCTTTGAGTCGCTCGACGGCGACCGCGCCACCGCGGTCGCCGCGCTGCTCCGCCCGGGCGACACCGCGCTCCTCAAGGGCTCGCGCGCCATGGCCGTGGAGCGCGTGCTCAAGGCCCGAGCGCAGGCCGGCGACACGCCGGCGCGCGGCAACGGGCGCGCACGGCGCGCGCCCGTGAAATCGCCCACCTGAGCCGCACACGGAGACCGCCGCCCTGAAGCTGAGCCGGGGCGTCCCTCATGCTCTACCTGCTGCTGGGCCTGCTCGAAGACTGGCTGCTCAGGCACGACCTCTACCGCTATTTCAGCGTGCTGGGGCAGGTGCAGTTTCGCGCCCTGGCCGCGGCGGGCCTGAGCTTCGCCATGGTGCTTGCCCTCGGGCGCCGCACGATCGCGGCCCTGGTGCGCCTCAAGATCGGCGACTCGGGCATGAGCGACGCCGAGGCGCTGCGGATGCACGCGCAGTCCAAGGCCAACACGCCGACGATGGGCGGCGTGCTCATCGCCGGCGCGATCGTCCTCAGCGTGCTCCTGCTCGCCGACGTCACGCGGTTCTACGTGCAGCTCGGCTCGGTCGTCCTGGTGTGGCTGGCCGGCCTGGGCGCCGCCGACGACTGGCTCAAGCTCACGAGCAAGTCCCGCGGGTCCAAGTCCCGCCAGGGCCTGTATTCCTGGGAGAAGCTGGTCTTCCAGCTCGGGATCGGCGTGCTGGTCGGGTACTTCGCCTATTCGCACGGCACCGCCACCGAGGGCCAGAGCCTCGCGCACGTCCTCAACCTCCCGTTCCAGAAGACCTACACCACCCCGGCGATCCAGCCGGCCCCCGGCCTGGTCTACCTCGGCATGGGCGCGTTCATCTTCATCACCGCGATGATGGTCGCCGGGGTGAGCAACGCCGTGAACATCACCGACGGAATGGACGGCCTGGCGTCGGGCATCGCGGCCATCGTCTCGCTGGGCCTGTGCGTGCTCGCGCTCATCGCCGGCACGCAGTCGTGGGCCCAGTACCTGCTCGTGCCGTACGTGCCCGGCTCCGAGGAACTGGCCGTGGTCGCGGGCGCGATGGGCGGGGCGTGCCTGGGGTTCCTGTGGTGGAACTGCTCGCCCGCGGCGGTCTTCATGGGCGACACCGGCTCGCTCTGCCTGGGCGGGCTCATCGGCTACATCGCCGTCGTGGTGCGCCAGGAGATCCTGGCGCTCGTGATGTGCGGCGTGTGCCTGCTGGAGATCGGTTCGGTCGTGATCCAGGTCGGATACTTCAAGGCGACCAAGGGCAAGCGCGTGTTCCGCTGCGCCCCGTACCACCACCACCTGCACATGGGCGGCTGGCGCGAGCAGCAGATCGTCGCGCGGTTCTGGATCGTGTCGGTGATCCTGGTCGTGCTGGCGCTCGCGTCGATCAAGGTGAGGTAGGCCCGGTGAACGCCGCTCACCGCCGGCCCAGCAGCAGCAGCGGCCGCTTCAGCACCACGTGATCCTGGATGGGGCCGCGCTGCCCCGACTCGATGATCACGCGCAGCCGCCGGCCGGGTGCCGGCGCTCCGAGGCTCACACTGAACCGCCCCGCCGCGCTCGACACTTCGAGCCGCTGCGACCACAGGCGCGTCGCCGGCCCGCTCGCCGGCACGACCTCGATCGTCACGGTGCATTCGCCCCACCCGTCGGTGAAGCGGGCGAGCTCCGCGTCCCCCGCCAGGCGCGCGGCGGTTTCGGGCAGGTCCCACTCGACCGTCATCGGCCCTGGGATGTGCACGTCCGGTGTATCGAGGGGCGCGGCGGCCTGATCGACCCGCGGCGGGCGCGTCCACCGGCGGTCCGCCGAGGGGACGAACGCGGGCGGGGCCAGCCGCCCCAGCCCGACGAGGCGCGACGCGTCGAACACGACCGCTTCCAGGTGCGCCAGCGTCGTCGTCGCGGCGCTCTCGAGCACCGCGACCTGCGCCGTCGGGAGCGCCCCGGCCGATTGTGCCAGCCCGGACACCGCGAGCACCGAGCCGTCGGCGAGCCAGACCCGCGTCCCCGCAGGCGCCTCGCGCGGGTTGGCCAGTTCGATGCCCGCCACGCGCTCCAGCGGCAGCGTCACCGCCGCGGTGCCCTCGGGCTGCACCGTCACCGTCTGCCCCACCGACTCGACGAAGCCGGTCACGAGGTCCCCGTTGGCCAGCGTCACCACATCGCTGCGCGGCGGCTCGGGCGCGGAGGGCGGCGCTCGCCCGACGCCGATCGTGCCGACCACGTCGAGCGGCAGCCGCACGACGCCCAACGCGGTTTCAAGGCTCAGCGGCGCATCCTTGGCCGGTGCCGGCTCCGCGCCCTCGGCCTGCGGCACGCGGCCGATCACGCGCTGCCCGTCCGTCAGGACCGCGGTGAGGAGCGGGCGAGGATCGGACGCGGCGCGCCGCGCGGGCGCCATCGACGGCGGGCTGGTCATCGCGACAAGCTCGGCGGCGGGCCGCAGGCGCGGCACGGTGGACGCCGGCTCGCGCGCCAGGCGACACCACACGCCGGCCTCGTCGATCCGCACCACCTGCACCACCGATTCGTTCAGCTCGCGGTCGAGCAGCACGCGGTCCTTGGGCGAGGGCGGGGCCGGTTGGCCCCGGGCCGGGCCCGCGGCGTTCGCCCCGCCCGTGACCGCCAGCGCGATCGCGAGCGTCGCCGTCGCGACCCGGCGCGCCGCGACGCGCCTGTCCCCTTTCGGGGACACGCCCGCGAACGAAAGGCTTGTGCGGGTGCGCGTCATTTCTGGAAGATCGGCAGATAACGCTTGGGCATCTGCAGGATGATCAGGGCCATCGACGTCCCGTAAGCCTCGCCGACGCTCGGGTCCTCCCATTTTCCGTCCGCCACCTGCGACGCCAGCAGTTCCTCGCGGATCGCGGGCCACCACACGGCCCAGTTGGGTCCCCCCGCCAGGTACATCGCCTGCACCGCGTAATAGTGGCCGTAGAAATAATGCGCCTTGCTCGCCGCGTCGCCCCGGCCGGGCATCGCGTTGGCCGAGAGGTACTCGAGCCCGCGGTCGATCGCGCGGTCCGTGTAGACGCCCGCGTAGTACAGGCTCGCGACGCCCGCGGCCGAACGCGGCCAGGCGCTGCCGCCCGAGTCGAGCTGGTACCGGAAGCCGCCGTCGGCCGGGTTCTGGCAGTTGCGGACGTACTCGACCGCCTTGTCGATTGTCTCCTTCGGCACGTCCAGCCCGGCGTTGCGGGCCGATCGCAGGGCCATGATCTGGCAGATTGTGACCGAGACGTCCGCGTCGTAGGGGATCGGGTTGTACCGCCACCCGCCCTGCGAGTTCTGCGTCGACTGAATCAGCCGCACGGCCTTGAGCAGCCCGTTGTGGACGCGCGTGGCCTGGGCCGTGTCCCCCCCGCCGGGCGTCATGCCGTACACCTCGCCCAGGAAGAGCGTCGCAAACCCGTGCCCGTACATCGGGCCCGTGGACGCGTCGGCCGCGATCAGCCCGCTCTCGGAGCAATTGTCCAGGACGAAGTTCAACCCGCGCGAGACCTGTTCGGCGTACGCGCCGCGCCCGGGCAGGTTCCCGTCGGCCATGAACGCGATGCACGCCAGGGCCGTGATCGCGACCGAGCGTCCGAACCGCCCGTCGCCGAACGACCCGTCCTCGTTCTGCATCCGTGCCAGCGCCGCCAGGCCCCGGGTCACCGCGCCGTCGAGTTCGGGCGTGATCTCGTTCGCCAGCGCGTTGTTCTGCGCGCTCTCGGGCTCGGTCGGCGGGAGCGACGATTCCCCCCCCGGGGGCTCGGCCGGTGGCTGGATGGGGGTGGTGGGGGCGCTGGGGGGCGCGGCGGGCGGCTCCTGGGCACGGGCGACCGGGGCCGCGCACACGCCCGCCGCGATGCAGGCCGCAAGAACGAGATCGAGCATGGTCATCGCGGCGCTCCGGATGAGGGCTGCTCGGCCAGTCGCCGGTAGTACTCCTCGGTGAGGGCGCGGTAGAGCGCGCTGTAGCGGTCGCTGCTGCCCTGCTGGAGGGCATCGCGGACGTGCGCGGGGAGGCTGCCCCAGCGCGCCCCGACCCCGGGCGCCGGCGGTGAGAGCGACCCGTCTTCACGCCCGGGCGGATCGACCATCCGCCGGTTCTCGCCCGCCGCGGCCTGCTGCTGGGCCTGGGACTGCTGGGCCTGCTGCTGCTGTTGCTGCTGCTGCTGTTCCTGACGCGACCGCTGGCGCCTCTGGGACTGCGACTGGTTCTGCTCCTGCTGGTCGATGAACTGCTCGATGCGGCGGATGGCCTCGGCCTGGGCACGCTGCGTGGTCACGCCGGGGTCGAGCTGATCGCGCAGCCGTTGCGAGGCCTGGCGGAGCAGGTTGAGCAGTTCGGCCTGGCCGCCGCCCGGCGCGGGGGAGAGCTGGCGCTCGAGTTCCTCGCGCGCCGCGTCCATCCCGGGGTCGCCCTCGCGCCCGGTCTCGGGCCCCTCGGGCAGACCCAGCAGGTCGTCGAGCGAGGGCAGCGGGTCTCGTCGCGGCGGTTCATCGTCCGGGGGGCGGGGCGAGGTCGGGTGCTCGGGCGGGCCGGGCGACGGCGGCGGGTCGCGCGGCGGGGCTCCATAGCTCGCCCCGGGGTTGTCTTCGCCCGCGCCCTCCTCGCGCGATGGCGCCTCGGGGCGTGATGCCTCGAACAACTCCTCGGCGCGCTCGGTCAATTCCTGCTGCATCCGCGCCACGTCGGCGATCGAGCCGGGCTCGAGCGTGCCCGCGGCACGGGCCGCGTCGGCGTCCATCGTCAGTTCCGCGACCTCGACCTGCATGAGCCGCAGCAGGCGGAGCTCGGCCAGGGGCGCGATCAGGGGCGGCTCGCCGTTCTGCCCGCCCTGCCCGCCCTGCGAGCCGTCCTGCGGCGAGTCGCGGAAGTCGCGCTTCTTGGGGTCCTTCAGCGCCTCGACCAGCGACTGGAGCACCCTGATTGCGCTCTGCTGGTCGCGGTCCACCGCGACCGTCACGTTCCCCTCGGCGAGCGTTGCCGCGGCACGTCCCGTGGTCTGATCGAGCCGCTCGTGGGCATACTCGAAGAGCCGCGCGTCGGCGAGGCCGGGGTTTTCGTCGCGGAGCGTGGTGAGCCGGGCACGGATCTTCACCTGCTCATCGCTCAGGCCGCGGACCCCCGCGCGCTGCCGGCGGTCGAGCGCCTGCCCGGCGAGGGGCGCGGTCTTGGCGTGCAGCGCGACCTGCGATTCCAGCGTCTCGACGTACGCCTTGCGGAGCTCCTCGCGCTTCTGCGCCAGGTCCTTCTCCTCGGCCTCGCGCCGCAGGCGCTCGGCCTCTTCGAGCGCCGCGCGGAGCCGTTCGAGGCTGACCCGCTCGGCGCGGTCGGCCTCGACGCCGTCGGGCGCCTCGGAGCGGAGAATGGTGATCGCCGTCGCCTGCGCGCGCGACGCCGCGTCGATGATCTCGGCGACCGAGGCCAGTTCTCGGAACGAGGACCTGATCTTGTCCGCGACGCCGATCGTGTCGGCGTTGAGGCGGATCATGCCGGTGTCCAGGCCGGTGAGCGCGCCCGACGCGAGGGCACGGCCGAGGGCGGCAAGCTCGGCCTCCTGGGCCTCGACGAGCGCGAGGATCGACTGGATGGCGTCCTCGAGCACGCGCTTGAGCGCCTCGTCGCGCGTGCGCTCCGTCTGGTCGAGGTCCTCCATCATCTTCTGGAGGCTCTCGAGCGCCCGCTCCTGGCTCTGGTTGGCCGAGCCGGTGCGGTTCTGGCGGATCTCCTCCGCGGCCCGGCGCTGGTTGTCGGCGATCTCCTCCTCGCGTCCGCGCTCGGCGGACTTCTGCATCGCCTGGGCCAGGGCGGGGTCCTGGCGCTGCAGGTCGAGCCCGCGCTGGGCCATGTCGGCGAGCATCTGGGCGGCGCGCCGGGCCAGTTCCTGCTGCTGCCCCGCGGTCTGCGCGAGCTGGTCGCGCTGCGAAGCCGAAAGCGACGCCGACTCCTGCCCCCGGGTCTGTTCGCCGAGCCGTTGCGTCTCGTCGATGAGCCGCCGCTGCTCTTCGATCAGCCGCTGCACCTCGCGCCGGGCGGTGTACCCGTCCTGCCCCCGGTCGAGCATCGAGATGAGCCGCCCGAGCTGGTCGCGCACCTGGCGCTGGCTGGCCTCGGCCTCGCGCATCGCCGCCTCGCGCGCGCCGCCCTCGGCGCGCTCGGCCTGCTCGAGGCCCCGCTCGGCCCGCCCGCTCGCGTCGCGCGCCCCCTCGAGCGCGCCCCGCGAATCCTCCAGGAGCCCCGTCAGCGCGCGGTCGATCAGGTTGTTGCGCTCGACCCGGCGCGCCAGCCGGTCGAGCACGTCGCCCTGGGGCACGACCCGCTGCGACAGGCCCTCCTGGAGCGGGCGCAGGTCCGCCGGGTCCGACACGCCGGCCCGGCGCGCGATGTCGCCCTGGTCCTGGTCCAGCCGCAGCGCCGCCTGGCGCACCCCGGCGAGCTCCGCCCGCACCTGCTCGATCAGCTCCGACTCGGCGATCACGCGGAGGCGCCGGACCCCCGACCTCACGGGGCCGTGGGATTCGTCCCCGCGCACGAACGTGTCCTTGGCCAGCGTCGTGAGCCAGACCTCGTCGCGCGGCTTGAGCGACAGCGTCGAAAGGTCCAGCTCCACGCTCACCCGCAGCTCGCGCTCGGCCGTCCCCGGCGGCTCGACGCGGGCGACGGTCTCGACGGGCCCCGCCGCCTCGGCCGGCGCGCCCTCCGAGCCCGACGGCGCCCGCGCGACCTGCATGTCCATCGTCGCCCACGCCAGCCCCACGTCGTCACGCCCTTCGCCCACCGCGTCCAGCACCGCCGTCGCCAGCACGGACTCGTCCGAACCGGGCTCGATGACGGCCGCGGCGGGCGGCCGGTCGGCGATGACCCCCACCTGGAACGCGGCATCACGGTCGGTGCGGATGCCGTGCTCGTCCACGAGCATCACAGGCAGTCGAAGCGGCGCCGCGGCGTCCCACGCGAGCGTCCACTCCCGTCCCTCGACGGAAATGTCCGCGCCCGGCGGCAAATCGGCACCGGGGAACGCGGCGCTGAGGTTCGACGGCGGGTGCACGGGCTTGTTGAGCGTCATCCGCAGCGAGATCCTCGACCCCGCCAGCACCGGCCCGAAGGAAGCCCGCTCGTCGCGCCCGTTGCCCAGGTCGCGCGTGCCGCTCACGAAGTCGCCACCGGTCCCGGCGTAGAGCGGCGGCTCGACCACGGCCGAGGCACGCTCGACCACGGGCGGCTCGACCAGCGCGACGCGCACCGCCGCCGTCGAATCGTCCGCGGTCTCGAACCAGTACTCGAGCTCCGCGCCCGAGGCTGGCGCCGCGTCCCGCGACTGGCCCGGCTCGCCCAGACCGGTCGGTTCGATCAGCCGCTCGTACACTTCGCCCCGCGTCGAAGGATCTCCCGGCACGGCCCCCGTCCGGCCCTGACCCGTCAAAAGAGCGCGCCGGACCGTTCCGTCGCGCCCGGGCCCGATCAGCCTGTACATCGCCCACACGTCGGTCTTTCCAGGGGGGCGGTCGGTGCGCGCCAGGACGGCGCGCAGGGGCATCGCTGAACCTATCGGGTGCGCGCGCAGCCCGGTCGCGTCGGCAACCGCCGTGCGCTTCGGCCACGAAGCGCCGGTCCAGGGCATGATCACGCGCCGGAACCCGATCTCGGCCAGGTCGGGCTTCCACGCCGTGACGGCCGCCAAAGGCGCCAGGGCGAGCGCCGCGAGCAGGAGGGCCCGGCGCGCCGGCGCCTTGAGGAGCGTGGCGCGTCCCGGCGAGAGGAGTTTCAAGCGCGTCACCGCGTCGGCGCCCACCCGGTCGCGCAGACTGTCCTCCGATTCGCGATCCGCGCTCGACGACAGCTCAAGCCCGGCCGCGAGCACCCCGCTCAGCCCCGCGGCACGGGCGGGCTTGGTGCGCTCCACGCGTAACGCGATTTCGCTGAGCGGCGGATTGAACCGCAACGCCGGCCACAGCCGCTTCCATGCCTCCACCCCCAGCACCGCCAGGCCCACCGCCCAGAACCCCAGGCGCAGTCCCCACGGCAGGCGCAGCAGGTAGTCGATCAGGGCGAGGGCCAGAACCGCGCCGCAGAAGGCGGCGACGATCCACGCCGTCTCGCGGACCACGAGCAGTCGACGTGCCCCCCGGCGCACGCCCGCGAGCGGGCGTGCGATCTCGCGCGCGGTCGCCGCGTGGGCTTCTTCCCGTCCGGTGCTCGGAGTGGTCGTCATGGCCCGCGCTCCGTCAGGGCTCCCGGACGCGCCCACGCGCGTCCCCGATCAGCATCGGCGTTCGTCCCCCAACGCGTCACAAACTCTACGGACGCCGGCGCCGGCGGGCTCCGTCACTAGTTTGTACCACGCCCGGCGCCCCGAGTTCCCGGCGGACGCCGTCAGGCCAGCCGGATCCACTTTCTGCCCAGCCATTCGGCGGTGACGAGCGTCATGAGAGCGATAAGCATCGCCGCCTTGTCCCAGAGCGTTTCGATCTCTGGCGCGCCAAGGAGGCGCACCTGGCGGTTCGGCAGCAGGCCGGGGAGTTCCGCGAGGCGATCGACCGTGAGCACGCGCCCGGCGGTCGCGTCGGACAGCGTCCCCAGGAGCGCGTGGTCGGTCTGCGGTCTGCGGAGCTCATCGTCGGGCGCGGCGACGTCCACGGTCGCCGCCAGCCCCAGGCCCGCGAGGATTGCTTCGCTGGTTTCGACCTCGTACGTCCCCGGCTCGGACGGGATCCACGTCGCGCTGAAGACGCCGGGGCTCTCGCGCGTCAGCGACTCGGCGATCCCCGCCGTCTCCGGTCCGCCCACGCCGTCGGGCCGGCGCGTGATCCGCACCGGCAGCGCCGGCGCCGCGGAACGAGCGTCGATGAGCGACTGATCGAGCAGCCGCAGCGTGATCCGCACGGGCTGCTCGACCATCGCGCGGTCGGGCGTGGCTTCAAGCATGGCACGCTTGCCGGTCCGCCCGAGGCTCTCGCGCGCCAGGAAGCGCAGCAGCGGTAGCCAGAACCGCTCGGGGAGCGTCTCGCCCCGGGCGTACCGCCAGCGCCACACCTCGTCGGTCGCGACGTACACGCTTCGTCCCGCGCCGTACCGCATGGTCACCACCAGGGGCGATCCTTCCGCCGCCGAGCCGCTCTCCGACGCGGGCACGGCGTTCGCCAAAACCTCGGCGGTCGGCTTGAGGTTCCCCGGCGCGATCCGCTGGGCCCAGTGGAATTGCGGCCAGCCGAGCGCGGGGTCGGAGAGCTGCGCGGGCCAGGCCTGGATCCCCGCCTCGCCCAGCCGAAGCAGCCCCAGGCGTGCCGCCGAGGGCGCGGGGCGGAGGACGACCGGCTCGGCGTAAGTCCCGATCCCGCTGTCGCCGCGCGTGGCGCTCGCGTCGAGCGCGAAGGGCAGCAGGTCGGCCAGGGGCCTCGAGCGATAGCTCTGGGGGGTCGCGCCCGGCCCGCCGATCCAGAGCAGGCCGGCCCCGCGCAGAGAGACCAGGTCGCGGATCTGGCGCATCTGCTCGTCGCCGAAGAGCTCGGCCCGCACGTCGCCGATCACGATGACGTCGACCGACGCCCACTCGCCGGGCGAATTCGGCATCGCCGCCAGCAGTTCCGATCCCTCCTGGATGTACTGCTTGTCCGCCGCGAGCAGCATCACCGACGAGCGGACGGATTCCTCGCGCACGAGCAGCCACTTGATGTAGCGGTACTCCCAGCGCGGGTACCCGTCAAAGTAGACCACGCGGATCGGGCGATCGACCAGCTCGACGGGGACGTCAAGGGCGTTGTTGGCGGGCGCGAGGTCGGGCGCATCGGGAACGACGCGCAGGCTCCAGGCCGCCTTGCCGGCCCGGTCGCGCGAGCCCGAGAGGGTCACCCGGGCGGGCTGGCCCGCCAGGCGGGACCCGTCGTCCAGCCGGCGCGAATCGAGCACCAGCCCGGTGGCGCTGTCGACCAGCTCGACGCGCGCGGGCAGCGCGCCCGACTCTTCCACCCCGCTGACGGCGATCTCGGCGTTCACCGGCACCACGTCGTTGATGAACGCGACGCCGGGCGCGTCGGCCCGCACCACGGCGTAGTCGGGCACGGCGCCCGCGCTGCCCAGGGGAACCGTGAACACCGGGATCTGCTCGGACTCGAGCCTGCGCAGCACGGCGCGGGGCACCTGGTCCGCCGAACGCCCGTCGGAGAGCACGACGATGCCGCTCACCGGGCGGGCCGCGACGCGCTGCAGCGCCTGTTCCATCGCGCGTCCCAGCGCCGTCCTGCGTCCGGCCGGCTCGCCCAGCTCGACCGGCCCCCCGTCCGGCGCGCCCGGCCCCAGGGGGAACGCGCCGGAGTCGAAGCCCAGCCAGAGCACGTTGCGCTCCGCGGCGAGGGCCTCGAAGGTCGGCGCGCCGGCCCGGAGCGCCGCCCGGAGCTGCTCCTCGCGGGCCCGGCGCGCCCCGTCCGCGCCCGCCGGGGCGTCGGCCACCGTCAGCGATCTGGAGCGGTCGGCGAGCACCACCACCCAGTCGCGCTCCACACGCTCGGGCTGCTTGATCAGCTGCGGGCCCGCCGCGAGCCAGAGGACGAACGCAAGGAAGGCGGTGCGGAGCGCGGCCAGCGCGATCCGCGCCCCGCGCGGGCCCGTGAGCCGCGCGTAGCTCCACCCCGCGACCAGCGCGAGCGCGGCGACCGTCAGCGCCCAGGCCCACGCCGGGAAGTCGCGCGCCATCGCGAAGCGGACTTCGGCGTCGCCGCTCTCGAAGCGCTCGACGCTCAGGATCTTCCACAGGAAGTCCCTCACGCCGCCCCCTTCCCGGGCGCGGCGGCCGCCCCCGCGCCCGAGATCGACGCGTGGCTGAACAGGCGCGCCAGCAGCAGCTCGATCAGCGCGATCGCCGCCGCGCCGCACAGCAGCGGCGCCGAGATCGGCGGCCGGTCGTCACGCTCGAGCACGCCGGCGCCCGCGCCGCCACCGCCGGGTTCCCCGGACAAGTCCGCGCTCCACTCCAGGCGCGCCCCGCCCGTCACCGTGCCCAGCCACGGCGCCAGCTGCGAGACCGCCCGCGGCGTGGTGTCGGCGCCCGCCACGTCCGTGTTCACCGCCAGCAGCCCCAGCGACGACCCCCGGGCATCGCGCGCCGTCCATGTGCCCGCGCGGCGCAGCGGCGCCGCGGCGCCGGCGGCCAGCGAGACCGTCTCGCCCGAATCCACGCTCAGGAGCTCGACCGCCCCGGGCGGGGTGAGGGGCGCCGTGCCCGCTTCCGAGGTCCACACGCCCCTCGCGGCGCCGATCCCCTGCCTCACGATCTCCTGCATCAGCGGGACCATGAGCGGCTTGGTCGGAAGGTCCGTCCATTCCAGGTCGCCGGCGCTGGTCACCATCACGACCAGGCCGCGGGCCGGCGACGAGCGCGGCCCCTCGCCCGCGCGCGCCGCGCCCGCGAGCACGAGCGGTGTCCCGTCGCGCAGCCGCAGCACCACGTCCGCGCCCGCCGACCCGGGATCGACCGGGAGCACCCTCGACACGCGGACCGGCCTGGCCAGTTCGCCGATCTCCCCCGCGATGAGTGCGAGCAGCCCCGAGGTTGCCGGCACGTCCGCCAGGTCGGTCGCCGGCGCGTAGGACCGCGCCTCGCGCGCGATGCTCCAGCCGAGCCCCGTCGTGCTGAGGAACGCGTCGGTCCACAGCTGGGCGCCGCCCGACGGCGGCGCGAAGACCACGACCAGCCCGCCCGACCGGACGAACTCGCCGACACGCTCCCAGCCGGCGCCGTCGAGCCGGTCGGGCGACGGGATCAGGAGTGCATCGAGCCCGGCGAGAGCGCCCCCCGCTCCGATCGAACGGGGCTCGACGTCGATCACGCGGAGCGCCGAGCCCGACCCCGAGGCCCCCTCGGGCGCCACGCTGAGCCGAAGCCAGTCGGCCGGCCCGAACCGGTCGATGCTCGCCGGTCGCGCGGCCCCCGGCGTCGCGGCAAGGCCGACCCCGAGCCACGGTCGCGATTCGACGGGGCGGCGACGCACGTTGTCCGAGGCCAGCGCGTCGCGGTCGATCTCCGCGATCACCATGAGCGAACCGGACGCGGGCAACGCCGTCGGCGCCGCGACGCTCACCGTCACGCTCGCCCGCTCCTGGCCCGGGGCCCACCTCACGGCGGATTGAACCGACTCCCCCGGCGCGCCTGCAGCGCCGATCGTTTCCGCGCGGACGCTCAGTGTGCTCGCCGCGGCGCTCCCCGTGCCCGGCCCGCGCCGGAGCAGCGTCACCCGCACGGGGGTCGGATCGAGGCCGGCTCCTTCCGGTGCGTCCGCCGGCCCGGCGATCAGCATCGGGCGCAGGGGCTCGACGTCCACGATCGACACGTTGTCAACGGCGGTTTCGGCGGGGGACGATGCGATCAGCGAAGGAATAGTCCCGCCCGGCGGCACCGCGGGCGCGACCGCCGGGAGCGGGCGCTCCACGTCCGCCGACCCCGCCCGCCACTCGCTCAGGATCGCGATCGTGGACACCGTGCCGTCCTGCGCGGTCGCGAGGTCCGCGGCGACTCTCGCGATCCCGCCCTCGAGGTCCGCGCGTCCGTCGGTCGGCGTGAGCGAGGCGACCACCCGCCCCACGGCGGCCAGGTCGTTCGACGGGGGCACGATCACGGGATCGGCGGGTGTGCCCAGCGCGATGACCGCGGCGCGGTCGCCCCGCAGCGCATCGAGCTTGCCGAGCAGCGTCGCCGCGCCCGCCTTGTGCCGGTCGAGGGCCGATGTGCCCTCCTGCGTCAGCGACGAAGCGACGCTGTTGTCGATGAGCAGGTAGAGCGTCCGCGGGACGTCGGACCCCGCCGCCATCCCCGAGACGATCGGCTTGCCCAGCGCCAGGGCCAGCAGGGCCACGACCGCGCAGCGGCAGGCCAGGAGGAGGAGCTGCTCGAGCGTCAGGCGGCGGCGGTGTTTCTTGTACGCCTCGATCAGGAACCGCATCGCGCCCCACGCGATCGGCGTGCGCCGCCGGCGCGTCAGCAGGTGCACGATGATCGGCACCGCGATACAGGCCAGGCCGGCGTAGAGAAGGGTGGGGGTGAGGAAGGTCATGTGAGGAAGGGGCAGTGTGACGGGTGGCGGGGGGCAAGGCGGCCAAGATGGGTGGACAGTGCGCGGGGGGCTCGCCGCCTCACGCCGAATGCACTCTGGCCACTTGTTTAGACCTTACCCGTACTTGCTCCTCTTGATCTGCGCGTTCCGGCGCGCGATGAACGACGCCAGGGGGGGGCCCAGCCAGTCGTGCGTATCGACGAGTTGGTAGTCGAAGCCGGCCCCGCGCACGGCCTTCTCGACCGCCCCCATGTGCGACCCCACGGCCTCAAGGTACGACTCGCGGATCGCGCGCGGGTCGAGCCGAAGCCGGCCTTCGCCCTCGAGACCCTCGAAGGGCGCCGGCTCCGAAAACTCAAAGCGCAGCTCCGCCCGGTCCATCACCTGGAAGGCCATCAGGTCGTGGCGGTGGTGGCGCACGCGGGCGAGCGCCTCGCGCAGCTCCGTCAAATCCATGAAGAAATCGCTGACGATCACCACCAGGCAACGGTTGGTGACCTTCGCCAGGATCTGGTCCACCGCCCGGACGAGGTCCGTCCTGCGGTTGCGGTTCTCCGACTCGACGGGGTGCGTCGCCAGCGCGGTCACGATCTGCCGCCACGTTCCCTGGCTGCTCGAGCGCCGCACCACCGCCCGCACGCTGTCCGCAAAGACGATGAGCCCCGCCCGGTCGCCCTGCTGGATGGTGATGTACGAGAGCGCCGCCGCCAGGGCCGTGGCGTGGTCGAACTTGCTCCAGTCCGAGCGACCGTCGACGCTGGTCCGGCGGCCGATCCCCGACGCCTCGGCGAAGCTCCGCGAGCCGAAGGCCATCGAGCCCGACGAGTCAACCAGGGCCAGGAGGTCGAGGTTGGTCTCCTGCTGGTGCTGCTTGAGGTAGAGCTTGTCGCTCCGCCCGTAGACCTTCCAGTCCAGGTGCCGCAGGTCGTCCCCGGGCACGTACGGGCGGTGCTGGGCGAACTCGACGCTGAACCCCTGGAACGGGGAGCGGTGCAGGCCGCTCGACAGCCCCTCGATGATCATCCGGGCCCGCAGCTCGAACGACCCCAGGCGTGCCAGCGTCTGCGGGTGCAGGTAGAGCGAGGCGTCCACCGACGGCGCCTGCCCGACGGGGAGCGACGCGGCGTTCACGGAGGGGGTCGCGGGGTTGGTGGGGATGCCGGACATTCGCGTGGATGGTATCGACCGCCGCGACGCGCGCCGTGCAGGCCGTCGGCGCCGCTTTCTCTCGCTACGATCCGGCCCGTGCCCAGGATCGTCCCCCCCGTAACTCCAGCCGAGGCAGACGCCGCCTACGCCGCCGCCCAGAAGGTCGTCGACGTCCACCGGCGCGTCAGCGCCTTCCTCCGCCCCGGTCAGACGCTCCCCCTGATCGATTCGTTCATCGGCCGCACGCTCGACGAACTGGGCTGCGAATCGTGCTTCAAGGGCTACCGCGTCGGCAGCAAGGCGCCCTTTCACGGGCACGCCTGCCTGAGCGTCAACGATTGTGTCGTCCACGGCACGCCGGACTCGCACTCGACCAGGGATGGCCGCGAGATCCCCCTCAAGCACGGCGACGTCCTGAAGGTCGACGTGGGCGTGCATTACGGGCGCTCGGAAAAATGGGTCGGTGACGCCGCGTGGACCTACGTCTTCGGGGAAATGACCCCCGTCCTCAAGCGGCTCACCGACGCGGGAAAGGAGGCCCTCCGCCGCGGCGTGCGCGAGCTGCGCCCCGGCAACACCTACGTCGCCTGGGCCCGGGCCGTGCAGAACCACGTCGAGCGCGAGTGCGGTTTCCACCTGGTGCGCGGCCTGGGCGGGCACGGCTACTACAAGCTCACCGGCAGCAAGAAGGAGCGCCGCGCCGACTGGGGATTGCACGCCCCGCCCTTCGTCAGCAACGTCGTGCCCACCATGTTCAACGAGTGGCCCGAGGGCGACATGCCCTGCCGCCCGGGCACCCTCGTCGCCGTCGAGCCCATGATCGCCCTGGGCACCTCCGAACTCGCCCCGGGGCGCGGCAAGTGGCCCGAGCGCACGGCCGACGGCTCGGTCAGCGTTCATTACGAGCACGACGTGCTGATCACCGAGACGGGCAACCGAATCCTGACCGAGGGGCTCGAAGAGACCAGGGATGTGATCGTGTGATGGCGGGGCGATAGCCGGGCGAAGGCCGCTCGGCGCAGCGCCCGCCGTTCTCGTTCTCGCACCGGGCGGGCACGGGCCGTGGATGTACGGCGGAGCGCGCAACGCCGCGGACATGCACGGCGACTCGGCCTACGAACGGCCGGGTTCAATCGGTCTTCAGTTCGACCGTTTCCCAGCCCAGCCGCGCCATATCGGCATCCCACGCCGGACTCGGGCTCAGATAAACGGCCACCAGATGCCGCCCCGGCGCGAAGGGGATCAATGCGACCTTCGCCCCCGCGGGGAATGACCCCGGGTCCGGCACGGGCTTGCCCACGAACATCTTGCGCAGCTCTTCAACGGTCACCCCGTCGCGGTACGTCGCGATGTTGAGGTCGGGCGAAGTGGATCCGGCGCTCGCGACCACCGGGTGCCCGATCACGAACGTCACGCCGCGCTCGACCATGTACGCGACGGTCGCGATCTTCTGGTGACCCGGGCGGTCGGAGAGCGTCGCCCCATGGCGCGCGATCCAGCGGTCGTTGAGCCCGAGCATGTCCACGCTCGGCAGTCCGGAGTAGTACGGGATCGCGCCCGCGGGCGTCACCGCGATGAGCGGCTTGGCGTCCGATGGCTCGAACGCGTCGTGGAGGTACTCGCCGATCCCCACCCAGTCGTACGCCGGCGCGTGCAGGTTCCGCTTCAGGTCGGCGATCGACTCGAGCCCACGCTTGAGGGGCGAGCGATCGAACGCCGCGGCGTGCACCGCCGATGCGCCGACCAGCACCGCGATCATCGCCGCCGACCACGCCACCCTGTTCACCACTCCGACGATAACCCATGCCACCAGCACCATCATCAGCGGCATTACCGGGACCATGAAGCGGAATTCCATGAAGTCCCCGCCCACCTTGACGAGGTACAGGCACCACAGCGCGGGCACGCCGAGGGCGAGCGCCGTCTTCGGGATCCCGTTCTGCCGGGCCATGCGCCGCCCGAAAAACACCGCCGCGGCAGCAAAGGGAGCCAGGAAATAGGAGATCAAGAACGACGCGATGTAGAACACGCCGCGCAGCGGCAGGCTCCGGCTCGCGGCCTTGGCGTAGAACGTGTTGGGCAGCAGTTCGCCGTAGTACGCCACTTTCCACGCCAGCCACGCCCCGACGACCGCCGCGCCCGGCAGCACGAGCCAGAGGAGGCTCCGGGTCCGGCGTGCATCGCGCGCCAGCGCGTACGCTGCCAGCGCCGCGGCGGGGCCGACGATCAGCACCGAATCGAGGCGCGTCAGCACCGCCAGCCCGCACACGAGTGACAGCGTCACGAGGCGCAGGCGCGTGGGTCCGCCGTGCGAGGCGAACATCCTCGCCGATTCCATCAGCGCGGCGGTGCAGAGCAGCGCCTGGAGGTGGGTCTCCAGCCCGCCCGTCGCGTAGCAGCTGAACGTGTAGTTGGTCGCCAGCAGCAGGCACGCCGCGAGCCCGACGGGCTTGGAGCCGTACATCGCCAGCGCGAGCCGGTACGTCAGGACGATCGTCACCGGCATCATCGCCGCGCCGAGCAGCGACACGAACAGGAACGGGTCGATCCCGAGCTTCAGCGGGGCAGACAGGATCAGCGTCCAGAGGAAGTTGGTGTACCCCTCGACGCGCTCGCCCAGGGGCGGGGCGTTCCACACCAGCCCGTGCCCGTCGACCAGGTTCCGGGCGTAGCGGAGGGAGATGAACGCGTCGTCCTGGATGAACCGGTTGACCCACGCGAGCGCCGCCGCGCCGATGCAGATCGCGGCCAGGATCACGCCGGCGTGCTTGTCGATCGCCGCGAGCGCACGTCCACCCTCGTCCTGGCGCGCTGCGGTCGTCACGCGACCACCTTCCCGCCGCAGATGACCTGATCGACCGGGTTACCGCCTAGTTCGTACGCGAGCGCCCGCTCGTCGGTGTGCCGCAGGAGCAGGAGGTCCGCGCGCCTGCCCGGCTCGACCGTACCGCGGTCTTCGAGGCCGAGGACGCCCGCCGCGTTCACCGTGCACGCGGCGATCGCCTCTTCGGGGAGGACGCCGCAGAACCGGCACGCCAGGGACAGCGCGAGGGCCATGGAAACAGTGGGGG
This sequence comes from uncultured Phycisphaeraceae bacterium, assembly GCA_964500365.1. Taxonomy (GTDB): domain Bacteria; phylum Planctomycetota; class Phycisphaerae; order Phycisphaerales; family UBA1924; genus CAZCPB01. The sequence goes on along the minus strand of CAZCPB010000032.1, from coordinate 5,147 downwards.
CCGAGCCGGGGTTGCTGTTGGTCGCGATCGCGAGTGCGCCGCCCGCATCGAGAAACTCGCGGCCTCTCGCATACCGTCCGTCGGTGTGCAGGCCGCACACGGGCAGGATCACGCCGAAGGTCCTCGACCGCGCGAGAAGCTGGAGATCTTCGGCGCTCGAAGCTTCGAGGTGATCGACGCTCGCGGCGCCGAGCCGCACGGCCTCGCGCACCATGCCGAGGCTGTTGAACTGGTCGGCGTGCACACGCACCGGGTGCCCGCGTGCCCGCGCGGCCTCCAGCAGCCGCGCCGCGTCCTCGACCGACCACGCGCCCTTCTCGCAGTAGGCGTCCACCGCGATCCCCGGGAACTCCTCCGACACGGCCGGGAGCGTTTCGCGGATCGTCCGTTCGATGAAGTCCGGCTGGTCCCTGTCGATCGCGTGCCCGAGCAGTGCCGTCGGCACGACCGTCCCCGGCCAGTCCTCCGCTGCATCGCGGATCGCCCGCAGCATCTTGAGTTCATCGGGCGTGGTCAGGCCGTATCCCGACTTCACCTCGACCGTGGTTGTCCCGTGCCGCAGCATGGCATCGAGCCGGGCCCGCAGGCCCGTCGTGAGTTCCTCGCGCGACGCGGTCCGAACCGCCCGCACCGTCGCCATGATCCCGCCACCCGACGAGAGGATGTCGAGGTACTTCTCGCCGCGGAGCAGCCGCTGCCACTCGTCGATTCGGTCCCCCGCCCAGCACGCGTGGGTGTGGCAGTCGACGAAGCCGGGCATGAGCACGCGTCCGCGCGCGTCGATCACCGTGTCGGGGGCACGCACCGTGGAGATCGAGGGCGCCACCGCCGCGATCGTCGCGCCCTCCACCAGCACGTCCGCCGCGCCGAGCGTGCCGGGGTCGCGCAGCGATTCTCCACGGCGAGGGCGCGGACCGCGCAGCGTCAGCACGCGGGCCCCGCGGATCAGGATGGAAGACCCGGCGCCGGTCACGGCCAGTCCCACGCTTCCCCTTTGGACCCGGCGCGGGCCCGCCGCCCATGCCCGAGCAGGAACGTCAGGAAGAGGTACGCCGCGAGCCGCGCGGTTCTTCCGTCGGGGTCGTGCAGGGGATTGAGCTCCATGATGTCGAAGCACCGGACGTGGGGGGTCATGCCGGCGTGCAGCACGTGCGCCGCGGCGAACGACGACGATGCGCCGCACGGGTTGGGCGCGCTGACCCCGGGCGCGTATGCCGCGTCCATGACGTCCAGGTCGAAGCTCACGAACATGCGCGCATCGCGCTTCGAGGCCTCGAAGGCGGGCATCAGCATGCCGGCGGGCGCGATCGTGCCGCCGTGATCGAGAAACCACCGGACGTGCTCGGCGCTGTTCACCAGGGGGTTGAGGCAGCGGACGAGCAGCGGGCCGACGCCGCAGTCCTCGACGAGCTTCCGGAACGCCATGCCGCTCCCCGCGGTCTCCCGCACGTCCAGGTGAGCGTCGTAGTAGACGCCCTCCACCGCCCCCTTCTTCTCGGCCTTCGCCCGCTCCGCCACGGCGCGCACGAGCGGGAAGGTCAGGTCGTGGCCGCCGCCGACTCCGACCGGCAGCAGGCCGAGATCGAGCACCGCGTGCGTGGCCTCGGACACGCGCCGGTGCGTCTCGTGCAGCGCCGCCTCGTCCCGGCCTTCGGCGGGAACGATGTCCCCGGCGTCGAACACGCGCTCCCACTCCCACTTGTGCGGGTCCGCCACCCCGTACCGCGACAGCGCCTCCCGGAACGCCCGCGGCCCTTCCCTGGCCCCCGGCCGTCCGCCGTTGAGCGTCACGCCCAGGTCGTCCGCCAGCCCGATCAGCCCGATCGCGCACCCCTTCGCCGAATCCCTGCGCACCAAGCTCGCGAAGCGCGACGGCGGAATGTCGGCGGGCCAGACGCCCGGCGTGGTGTGAGGAACCTTCACCGCCGCAGTCTACTCACGCCCCGCCGGCCCCGCCCGGGGCTTGCGTGCGCCGCCCCGCGCTGCTACCCTGCACGCACTCTGGAGGCTGTCCCACCGCTGGCCCGCTCACGTCGAGCCGGGAAGAGGAGACGCCAAGGGGTTGGATCAAACTGGTCGCGTCGCTGGATCGCGCGAATAGCGTGGCGCAGCGGTCTTCGCGCACGTCTCCGGCCGCGGGGTGTTCGCCATGAGCACGCCCGCTCGGCCGGTCGGCGTCATGCTCATCGATGACGAGCCCGCCGTCGTCGAAGCGATGGAGCGATGGCTCCGTGCGGTCCCCGCCGTGCGCTGGCTCGGCGCCGTGCGCGAATCGGCCGCGGTCCGCGCCGCGGTCCGCGCGGCGTGTCCGGACGTGGTGCTGCTCGACGTCGGGCTCGACCGCGACGAAGCGTTCGAGCTTCTCGGAGCGCTCGTCAGCGAGTTCCCAGACGTCCGCGTCATCATGTTCACCGGCCTGCTCTCCTGCGAACTCGTCGAGCGGTCGCTCGACGCCGGAGCGGCCGGGTACGTGCTCAAGGACAATGAGTTGTCCGAACTTCTGCGGCTCATCCTCGCGGGGGCACGCGGCGAGCCGGCGCTGTGCGAGTTGTCCCTTCGAGCGCTGCGGAGCCCGCGCCATGCCTGAGGCCGCCCCGGCCGCGCAGGGCGACCCTCGCGGCCGGGGCGCCCGGCCGTCCCGATCAGTTCGCGACCGGCCGGTACGACCGCTTTCACCCTGGGCGTGCCTCATTTCCGTCGCGGACGCGCAGCGCTCGGTAGGAACCCCGAGCGAGGCCGCGTCCCCCGGGTGTGCCGGAGGGCTCCGGCCCGCCACGCCGCGCGGCGTGCGCGCACGGAGAGCGATCGCATGATCGCCCCGATCACCTGGAGCGCCACGGACCATTCATTCGCCGGTGCGGGCGCGTACGTCGGATTGTCGTCCTGTGTCCAGCAGTTCACGGTCGCGCGATGGCTACTGCCCAGGCGTGCCGCGCTGCACGCCTCGGGCTCGGTGGCGATGCGTCCGACCCATGCCTGGCCGCTCGTGTACTTCGCCGTCCGCGACCCCTCGGCCGTCAGGGTCATCCCCGTGCGGCCGGGGCGGGACCCCGGCAGGCGGCACGTCCTCCTTCAGTTTGACTTCGGCCACCGCCGCCCGGAGCCGCCCCGGCTCGACGACGGGGCCGGGGGCACGCGCGATCTCGCGCGCCTCCGCTCCCACTGCGACGAAAAGCTGCACGGCGTCTTCGTCCTCACCGTGGGGCTTGCGCCGGCGGCCGAGCAGGACTTCATCCGCGCCGTGCGCCTGCACGAGGCGCGCATGTCCTACGGCGAGATCTGCGACCGCATCGCATCTTTCTCTCCCCCTTCGTCGCCCGCGCCGCCGCGCTGAACGCCCGCGCGTCACGTCCGCGGGGCATCCCGCACGGGCACCAGCAGGACGGGGCAAGGCGCCATCTCGAGCACCGACTTTCCCACCGAGCCGTACACGATCCGCTTGAGCATCCCGTCGGCGTGCGTGCCCATCACGATCACGTTGACCGCGTTCGCCTCGGCGTAGCGGATCAACTCGTCCACGATCCCGCCGATCACCGCGTGTACCTTCACGCGCCCGGAGACCGAAGAGAGCGTCTCATCCGCGAAGCGCGTGAGCGCATCGCGCGACGAGGCCAGCAGTTCGTCCGGCGGCGGGCCCGGAACCGGCATCGCCATGCCTATCCCCGGCTCCACCGCCGGCGCCGCCATCATCAACTCCGTGTGCGGGACCACGTGGACGACATGAATCTCCGATTCGAACGCCACGGCGAGCGGCGCGGCCCACGCCGCGGCGCGGCGCGAGAGTTCCGAGAAGCCGGTGGGCAGCAGGATCCGTTCGAACTTCGGCACGCTTCACCTCCCCGCTCCACGCCCCGCCATCCTACCGCGCCGGGGATATGCTGCGCCGGCACCCGATCCCCGGAGGAATCCCTGTGAGCCCCATCGCCCGCCTGTCCCTGACAGCCCTTGTCGCGATCCTGTCGTGGGCCCCCGCGCTCGCCCAGAACCCGATCCAGTGGAGCGGCAACGCCCGCGCCTCGATCGAGCGCGCCCGGGAACTCTCTCTGCCCCTGATGTTCTGGGTCGATCAACGCTCCGACAACCTCGACGGCGACGACCTCCGCGACGCCGAGGAGCACGCATTCCGCGATCCGACGGTGGCGTGGCTGGCGAAGGAGCGCTACGTCCCCGTGCGGGTTTCACGGAACAGCCGCGTGCTGGAGGAGGCCCGCCAGCTCGGCCTTCCGACCGAGTTCGGCCTGTACGTTGCGCTCGTGACGGCCGACGGCAAGGTCCTCGACCGCATCGACCCCGGCGAGGTCGCCCAGCCGCAGGCCCTGGCCGAGCGCCTTGCCGCCGCGTCGCGCCGGTACCGCGACGGGCTCTACGAGAGCGATCTCAAGCCCATCGTCACGGACCCCGAAGCCCCGAAGGAAAAGGTCCGGCGCGCCGTCCAGGCCGTCTGGCGCCTCGGCATGTTCGCCGCCGACCGCGACGTGGTTGCCCTGCTCGATCGCGCCGACCTCACGCCCACGGAGCGCAAGCGCCTCTACGCCATGATCGCCTCGATCGCCACCGAGCCGTGCATCGTCGCGCTGCTGGAGCGAGCCGCCTCCGGGGACCGCGACGCCGCCGGCGCGCTGGCGAGGGCCGAACCGGCCGCGCTCGAGTGGCTGATCCCCGAAATGCCGCCCCCCGATGCCGACGAGCACACCGCGCGCCAGTCCGCCGCCTACACCGCGGTGACCCAGATCGCCCGCGCCGGCGCGGCGCGTCCCGCGCCGTTCTGGAAGAACTCCAAACCCGAGGACCGCGCCAAGGAGCTGGACCGTGTCACGCTGCGCGCCCGGGCCGTCCTCGAGCACTGGCAGGAAACCGTCGGGCGATGGCGCTGAGGCCGCCCGCCGAGAGGAGACCGGCCCGTGAACCTCAAGCAGGTCGTCAAAGCCTCGCGCCGGCTGGCCGCGCACTTCCGCGTCGATGACGGCGGAGCATTCCGGCTCAAGGACTTCGACCCGCGCGACACGCTCGGGTTCGACGCCGAAGACAAGCCCCGCGCCGAACAGTCGCTCCGGACGGGCGTCGAGGCGCTCGCGGCGCTGCAGGACATGCTCTACGCGCAGGACCGCTGGGCGGTGCTCCTGATCTTCCAGGCGATGGACGCCGCG
>CAZCPB010000031.1:0-22890 GCA_964500365.1 uncultured Phycisphaeraceae bacterium | reverse complement strand
TGCGGGTTCTTGAACATCCACATGCAGATCGCGTCGATGTTCGCCTCGTCGGCCCAGATCCCGCCGTTCGCGGGCGCCTCGTATTCCTTGGCCATCTCGCGGAAGATCCGCGTCATCAGCCCACCTGTCTCGCGCAGCACGTTGGGCTTCTCGACCAGCGTGACGCGCTTGCGACCGGTTTTCTTCGCGTACTCGAACGCCTGGCGGCAGATGTTCGTGCAGCCCTGCTTGCTGACGATGCGCGTCGAGAGGGCGACGTTCTCCAGGCCCTTGTCCTTCCAGGGCTTCATCTTGGGGTTGGCGCACAGGGCCGTGTAGACGCTCTCGGGGAGCGGGTAGAACTCGACGCCGCCGTACATGCCCTCGGTGTTCTCGCGGAAGACGACCTGGTCGATCATCACGTCGTCGCCGGAGGGATTGCCCAGGCGCGTGCCGCGGTAGTTGAGGGGGTTGCCCGGGTACGACTTGCACGGGCGCATGTTGGTGTGCAGGTTGAACATCTGGCGAAGCTTGACGATGGGCGAGAAGTAGACGAGGTTCTTGTCCTTGAGCTCGGGAGCAAGCTCCTTTTTCGCGTCGTCCTGGGGCTTGCTCGTGATCGCTCCGAACAGGCCGCAGGTGGTGCCCTGCAGGGCATTGACGGTGCGGTCGGGGAGCGCGTTGCCCTCCTTGCACCAGAACTCCCAGCCGATGTCGCAAGGGACGTACTCGGCGTCCAGCTTCATGGCGTCGAGCACGAGCCTCGCGGCGTCCATCACGTCCTTGCCGATCCCGTCGCCGGGCATCCAGGCGATTCTGTACTTGGCCATGCGGTCTCTCCGTCTTGCCGCGGGATCGCGGCGAGTCGCAGTGTAGTGGCTCACTGACTTCGTGCCGCGGCGCTTGATAGAGGACTGGCAAATCCCGTATCATGTCGAAGCATGGGGTCGCCCGCCTGCTCATGTCGAACGCCGTGCGGTGGCGGCGTCTGCTCGCAGGACGTTGCGCTCGACGCCATGGTCGGCCGCACGCCGCTCCTCGAGATTCGCTACGAGTCCCGCGGCCGGCGCCGGCGCGTCTTCGCCAAGTACGAGCAGAAGAACATGACCGGCAGCGTCAAGGACCGCATGGCGCTGTGGATCCTGAAGCGCGCGAGGCAGTCCGGTGCGCTGCGCCCGGGGGACACGATCGCCGAGGCGACCAGCGGCAACACGGGGATCTCGTTTGCCGCGATGGGCCGAGCGCTCGGGCACCCGGTCCGCATCTTTATGCCCGACTGGATGAGCCGCGAGCGGGTCACGCTCATCATGTCGTTCGGCGCCGAGGTGATCCCGGTCTCGCGCGAGCAGGGCGGGTTTCAGGGCGCGATCGCGATGGCGGACGAATTTGCCGCGAGCGAGTCGCGTCACGGGCGGGGGGTGTTTCTGCCGCACCAGTTCGAGAATCCGTCCAACACCGAGGCGCACGAGTTCACGACGGGGCCGGAGATCGCGGCCCAGCTGGGGTTCGAGGGGCTCGAGTGCCACGCGTTCGTGGCCGGGGTCGGCACGGGCGGGACGGTGATGGGGGTGGGGCGGGCCCTGCGGCGGAGGTGGCCGCACGTCCGCGTGCACCCGCTCGAACCGGCCAACTCGCCGACGCTGCGCACCGGCTGCAAGACGGGCCATCATCGGATCCAGGGGATCTCCGACGAGTTCATCCCCTCGATCGTGCGGCTCGACGAGCTCGACCGCATCGTGGATGTGTGGGACGGGGACGCGATCCTCGCGGCACAGGCGCTCGGGCGCGTCGGGCTCGCGGTGGGGATCTCTTCGGGCGCGAACCTGCTCGGCGCCGATGCGCTGCTCGACGAACTCGGCGATGACGCCGTGGTCGCGACGGTGCTCCCCGACAGCAACAAGAAGTACCTGAGCACGGACCTGTGCCACGAGGAGCCGGCGCGGGACGAGTTCCGCACGCCGGGGATCCGAGTCCTGTCGTGGCGGGCGCTGGGGTGCGAGTCGTGCTGCCGGATCCCGCAGAGCGAGTTGTACCGACCCTGACGCGGGCCCGGCAGAGACGTGTCCCGCCGATCACTGAGCGCCGGCCAGGCGCCGCCTGATCACCGCCTCGGCCCCCCCGGCCACCACCAGCTCCTGTGCAACCGGTGACAGCGCCGGGAACGGGAACTCGCGCCCGTCGATGCTCAGCACCGACCGCCCGTAGTCAATCTCGATCCCGCCGATCACGCGCGTCTTGCCTTCCACTGTGCCGTTCTGCGGCTTTGCCACTCCGCCACTTCGCAGGTGCTCGACCAGCCCCGGACACTCGAACACCACGAACCCGTTGTTGAACGCGTTGCGCTTATAGGTTTCGCTGAACGATGCCGCGATCACGCACGGGATGCCGAAGTGCTTGAGCGCCGTCGCGGCCTGCTCGCGGCTGGAGCCGGTGCCGAAGTTCAGGCCGCCGACGATCACGTCCCCCGGCTGCGCGGTCGTCTTGAAGGCCGGGTCGTAGTTCTCGAAGATCACCGCGGCCATCTGCTCGGGCGTCATCGCGTCGTTGTACGTGTGCTTGCCCGCGTAGATGCCGTCGGTGTTCAGGTTGTCCTTGTCGAGCCAGAGCAGCCGCCCCTTCACGCGGGCGGGGAAGCCTTCGATCACTTCGCAGGCAGGCCCCTGCTTTCCGGGCTCGTGTGTCGGACTCGTGTCCGCCGGCCTCCGGACCGCGAACCGGGGCCTGGCATCCGCGTACTTCGTCGGCGCGCAGATGTGCCCGGCGACCGCGCTGGCCGCGACTACCGCGGGCGAGCCCAGGTACACCTGCCCCGCGCGGTCGCCCATGCGGCCCTCGAAGTTGCGGTTGGTGGCGCTGATGCCGACCTCGCCGGCCTTGATCGTGCCCCTGCCCAGGCCGATGCACGTGCCGCAGCCGGGGGGGAGCTCGATCGCGCCGGCCTCGAGGAGCGCGCCCCAGTGGCCGTCGCGCGCGGCGCGCTCCTGGACTTCTGCGCTCGCCGCGGCAAGGTAGAACTCAACGCCGGGCGCGACCTTCTTCCCCTTCACGATCGCGGCGGCGCCGGCGATGTCCTCGTAGCGGGCGTTGACGCAGGACATGAGCCAGGCCTTGTTGATCTTGACGTGGCGGGCCTCGATTTCCGGCAGCGCGTGCATGGTCTTGACGTCGTTGGGGCCGGAGACGTGGGGGACGATGGTGGAGAGGTCGAGTTCGAGTTCGACGGCGTACCGGGCGCCGGGGTCGGGGACGAGGGACGACCGCCCGTCCCACCACCCATCGATGTCGGCGCGGGTGTAGCGTCCGAGCGAGGCGGGGTTGCGCGTTCCCGGGCGCTTGCCCGCGGCGAAGTAGTCAGCGCGGGTGTAGAGATAGCTCTTGAGCACATCGTCGAACGGGAAGAGGCCGACGAGCGCGCCCCACTCGGTCGTCATGTTCGCGATCGACATGCGCTGGTCGATCGAGAGCCCCGACACCCCCTCGCCGGGCGCGGCATCTTCCGCCGAGTGAAACTCGACGGCGTGGTTCAGCACCTCGTCCTTGTTGAACAGGCCGCAGAGCGCGACGATGACGTCCTTGCCGACGACGCCGGGCTGCAACTTGCCCTTGAGCACGACCTTCGCCACCGGTGGCACCTGCCACCACGTCGTGCCCGTCGCCCAGAGGCTGGCGGCGTCGGTGCGCACCACGGGCGTGCCGAGGCAGCAGATCGCGCCGTAGAGGTTCGAGTGCGAGTCGCTGCCGACGACCATCGAGCCCGGCACGACGTAGCCCTGCTCGACCATCACCTGGTGGCTGATGCCCGTGCCCGCCGGGTAGAAGTCGATGCCGTGCTGCCGGGCGAACGCCTCGATCTTGGCGTACTTGCCGAGGTTCTCGGGGGTGACGTTCTGGATGTCGTGGTCGATCGCGAAGACGGGCTGGAGCGGGTCGGCGACCTTGGTGGCGCCGATCTGCTTGAACTTGGGGATGACGGCGCCCGTGTTGTCGTGGGTCATCACGTGCCGCGGCCGGATCGTGATGAAGTCGCCGGAACGGACGGCGCGGCCCGGCGTGAGGCCCACGGCGTGGCGGGTGGCGAGTTTCTCGACCAGCGCGAGTGGGGAGGGCATGACCAGATCCTACCGGACCTGGTCGGGGGGTATCCCGTTCATAATCAACAGGCATATTGAATGGGCGGGGTCGCCTCCTCGCTGCGCTCAGCGCGCGCTGGCCTTGCGTCGATACTCGACCTATTCTCCCATGCTCATGGCGGCCCGCACCACAACTTCGGCTCTCCTGTCACGGGGCGTTGCCACGCCGCCGCCAAATCGCTCAAAAAACAGGCCAAAGGCCCCGCCGCGCTTCCCGCGTTGACCGTCTGAGCGATCCCCACATCGCCTTCTGACCGGCCCGCGGCAAAGCAACCCGCGGGCCTTATCGCTTTTGGCCCGAGCGGGCCAGGCATTTCCACTCCCGTTCTGTACATCCGCCATCCGAGATCCACCATCCGCCATCAGGAGTCCCCATGCTCGGCCCCATCACCGTCCCCCCGTTCTCGATCATCGAGTCCACGCTCCGCGAAGGCGAGCAGTTCGCCAACGCGTTCTTTTCGAGCGAGCAGAAGGTGCATCTCGCGCGGCTGCTCGACCAGTTCGGGGTCGAGTACCTCGAACTGACTTCGCCGGTGGCCAGCCCGCAGAGCCGCGCCGACTGCGAGACGATCGCGGGCCTGGGCCTGCGCGCCAAGGTGCTCACGCACATCCGCTGCCACCCCGACGACGCGAAGGTCGCGCTGGCGACGGGCGTGGATGGCGTCGATGTCGTGATCGGGACATCTTCGCACCTCCGCCGCTTCAGCCACGGCAAGACCATCGACGAAGTGATCGGGATCGCGCGGGACGTGATCCCCGCGCTGCTGGAATCCGGCGTCGAGGTCCGCTTCAGCACCGAGGACAGCCTGCGCTCCGAGCCCGAGGACCTCTTCAGGGTGTACGAGGCCGCCGATGCGCTGGGCGTGCACCGGGTGGGCGTGGCGGACACGGTGGGCGTCGGCTCGCCGCGGCAGTTGTACGAACTGGTCCGCGAGCTGCGGCGGCGTGTCAAGGCCGACATCGAGTTCCACGGGCACAACGACTCGGGGTGCGCCATCGCCAACGCATTCGTCGCGCTCGAGGCCGGGGCCACGCACATCGACACGACGGTGCTGGGGATCGGCGAACGGAACGGCATTACGCCCCTGGGCGGCCTGATCGCGCGCCTGGCGGCGGTGGACCGGGCGAGCGTGAAGAAGTACAACCTGCCGCTGCTGCGCGAGATCGACCAGACGGTCGCGGAGCTGGTGGGGATCGACGTCCCGTTCAACAACTACATCACGGGGTTCGCGGCGTTCACGCACAAGGCGGGGATCCACGCCAAGGCGGTCTTGAACGATCCGACGACGTACGAGGCCCTGCGTCCCGAGGATTTCGGCCTCTCGCGCTACGTCAACATCGCGCACCGGCTGACGGGGTGGAACGCGGTGAAGGGGCGTGCGGACCAGCTCGGGCTCACGCTGAAGGACGAGGAAATCCGCGAGATCACGCGGAAGATCAAGGCGCTGGCGGACGTGCAGGCGCTGACTCTGGAGCAGGTGGATGCGATGCTGCACGGTGCGGCGCATGAGGCCGTGCATGGGGCGCTTGGGGTGGGGGTTGGAGGGGCGGTAGGGAGGTGAGGAGGTTGGGAGGTGGGGAGGTGAATGGTGAAGGGATCAGGATTGGAGGTGGGCTTCGAGGAACCAGAGGCCCTTGTCGAGTTCGCGTGAGGCCTGGGTGAAAAGGTCGGCGGTGTCGGCGTCGCCTTTCTTGCCGGCCTTGTCGATGGCCTTGCGGGTGCTCTTGGCGACGGCGGCGATGCGATCGGCGAGGGCGCGGAGGTGATCGGAGCCGTCGGCGGCGTCGGCCGGGTATTCGGGCAGGCGCGAGGCGGAGGCGGCCATGCGCGATGTGCCGCGGGCGACACCGCCGAGGGCGGTGGCTCGCTCGGCGATTTCGTCGGCCTGATCTTCGATGGTTTCGGCGAGTTTGTCGAAGAGTTCGTGGAGGGCGATGAAGCTCGGGCCCTTGACGTTCCAGTGAGCCTGCTTGATCTGGCTGTAGAGGTCGAGGGTGTCGGCGAGGTGCTGGTTCAGCAGGTCGACGATCTCTTCGCGGGTCTTGGCGGGGAGGTCAATGCTGGTCGAGAACGTGGGCTTGTGCCGGGGGGTGTGCTTGGGCATGCGGGCGTGCTCCGAATGAGAGGGCGTGTGCGCGGCGGTGCTATTTCGGGCTGGTCGGGGAGTCCGTTGGGGCGGGTTCGGGCGCGCGGAGGTGCTGGGCGAAGAACTCTCTGGACACACGGAGCGTCCGTTCCAGTTCGGCTCCGCCCCACCCGTGATCCGCGCCGCCGATGATCTCCGCTCGTCCTGCCACGCCGGCCCTGGTCATCGCTTCCATCATGTGCCCCGGCTGCGTCAGGGGCACGAGCCGGTCCTGGCTCCCCTGGAACAGCAGGACCGGCGCATCGCCGGGCGTCACGTACGTCACCGGCGACGCGGCCTTCCACCGCTCCGGCGCGCCCTCGGGCTCCGGCCCGACAAAGTCAGCCACCAGCCCGCGCGACTGCACGGGGATATCGCTCGCCCCCAGGAGCGTCGGTCCGAAGAACGACACGACCGCCTGAACCTTCCCCGTGTCCCGCGGGTCCTCGCCCGCGATCCCCAGCCCGTCGCCGGGGTCCAGCACGCCGAGCATCATCGAGAGGTGCGCGCCGGCCGAGAACCCGATCGCGCCGATCCGGTCCGGGTCGATGCCGTACTCGCCGGCGTGCGCCCGCAGGAAGCGCACCGCCGCGGCGCAGTCCTCGACCTGCGCGGGGAAGCGGTGCTCGGGGCAGAATCGGTAGGAGATCGTTGCCGCGACGAAGCCCTCCCTCGCCAGCCCCTGCACGAGCGCATCGAGGTGCGAGCGGTCGCCGGCGCGCCAGGCGCCGCCGTGGATCGCGACGATGCACGCCCGGGCGTCCGCGTCGTCGGCGGGGCGTGCGAGGTTCAGCTTCAGCTCGATGTCGCCGCCGGTTCCGGGGCGCGTCGCGTAGACGATGTCGCGCTCGAAGCGCACGGCATCGACACCGGGCTCGTCGCCGCGCCCCGTTCCCGCGAACAGCGCCGCGGTCGTGCACGCCGTCATCACCGCCGCCATCAGCCTTTGCATGAGATATCTCCTATCCCCGGCGCGGGGGTTCTCGGTGTGCTGGCGCCGCCGGGCGCGGCTCGCGCGATCGGCCGCGCCGGACGTCCGCACTCGGGGCACGGGGTCCCGGGCGCGAGGCCTCGCAGGTCGTACCGGCAAGCGCGGCACTGCCACGCCTCGCGCCGGAATCGCTTCCACGCCGAGAAGCCTGCCGCGGGAAGCGCGAACGCCAGCGTCGGGATCCACAGGGGCAGCCGGACGAACCACCACGGCGGGCGGGTCAGTGTTCCGGTCGGATCGGTCCGGGCCGGGTAGAAGTGCCAGTCGGGCGCGAAGCGCGGCGCTTCCGGGGCGAACCGCAGGTCGTTCGGCCGGGCGGGTTTCGAGACGTAGGCGGGGTCTTCCCAGTTCACGTGAACGGTGCCCTCCCGCAGGCGGGCCGAGCCCCAGGGGCTCTGGACACGCGCGTTCACCAGACAGCCGATCAGGAACAGAACGCCCGATGCTGCCGCGCCAATCCAGAGCGCGGAAAGCCAGCGAGACCGACGCGAACCGCGGCGAGTGCCCACGGCGCCAGTCTACCGGCCGGCCCGCCGGCACGGGCATGAATCGCCGTGAAATCGCGGGGGCGGGTTGCCGAATAGACTTCGGTAATCGGGCGGCGCCCGGCGCGGCGGTCCCGCCCCGGGGAGGCGCGCGATGAGAATCCCAACCGTTCTGACTCTCGCGGACATCAGCAACTCGGGCCTGTTCCTGATCGGGATGCTCGTGAGCGCGGGCATCATCTTCTACACGCTGTACAGCATCCGCAAGATCCTGGAGAAGGGCGCGCGGGAGCGGACCAAGCGCGAGATCGCGGCGTACGTCGCCGAGGGCTCGCTGACGGCAGACGATGCCGCGAAGATCCTGAGCTCCGACACGGACGATGCCGAGCGCATGATCGCCGACGGCGTCGCGTGGGGGACCGTGAAGCCCGAGAAGGCCGAGCGGCTGATCCGCGCGATCCGCGATCGTCGGTCGGGCGAGGCCGTGATTCCGCCGCAGGCGCAGACCCAGTAATCCCGGCGGATCAGAGTTCGAGCGGAACGATCTCGAACTTTTCGACGTCGACCAGCCCCCGGTCGGTCAGCTTCAGCTTCGGGATGACCGCCAGCGGCAGGAACGAGAGCGGCATGAAGGGGTCGGCGTGCGGGCAGCCGAGCGCGCGTGCCGCGGCGAGCAGGCGGCCCTGGTCATCGATCACCGCCGCGGCCGGCTTTTCGGACATGAGCCCAGCGATGGGAAGGGGGAGCAGCGCGATCACCGCGCCGCCCTTTACCACGCACTGCCCGCCGCCGGCGCGCTCGAGCGCTCGTGCCGCGGCGAGCATGTCGGCGTCGGCGGCGCCTACGACGGCGAGGTTGTGAGAATCGTGGCCGACGGTGCTGGCGATGGCGCCCTCGCGGAGGCCGAAACCTCTCACGAAGCCCAGGCCGATGTTGCCGGTGGCGCGGTGGCGCTCGATGACGGCGAGCTTGAGCAGATCGCGTGAGGGGTCCGCGCGATGTTCGCCGGAGATCGGGCGCGCGGGTTCGAGCAGGCTGTCGGTCACGAGCTGGTCGGCGTGCATGCCGATGACGCGGATGCTCGTGCCGCCTGTGGCGCTGATCCGGAACGATCCCGCGCCGAGGTCCGCGGGAAGACGAACCGAAGACGCGGGCGGGACGGCGCGGGAGCGAGTCGGGGGCACGTCGACACAGGCGCCGTTCTCCGCGACGAGTCTGCCGCGAACGTAAACGCTGCGCGGGACGAGATTCTGCAGATCGTCGAAGACGATGAGGTCGGCGAAGCAGCCGGGCGCGACCGCGCCGAGGTCCGCGCGCCGGTAATGGCGCGCCGTGTGCAGGCTCGCCATCGCGATCGCGGTGGCGGGGGGCAGCCCCCGGGCGACGGCGCGGCGCACGACGTGATCGATGTGGCCCTCGCGGCCCAAGTCCGCGGGGTGCCGGTCGTCGGTGCAGAAGCTGAAGCGGTGGGCGTTGGACTCGGTGACGGCCGGGAGGATGGCGTCGAGGTTGCGGGCCGCGGAGCCCTCGCGGATGTGGATGTGCATGCCGCGCCGGAGCTTCTCTTCGGCTTCCTCGCGGGTGGTGCACTCGTGGTCGGAGGAGATGCCGGCGGCGATGTAGGCGTTGAGCTTGTGGCCGCGGAGGCCGGGGGCGTGGCCGTCGACGACGTGGCGCGCGAGGCCGAGCTCGATCTTGGCGAGGATCGCGGGGTCGGCGTTGATCGCGCCGGGGAAGTTCATCATCTCGGCGAGGGCGACGACGCGCGGGTCATCGAAGAGGGGCGCGAGGTCGGCCGCTTCGAGGCGGGCGCCGGAAGTTTCGAGGTGCGAGGCGGGGACGCAGGAGGAAAGGGCGAAGAGGGCGTGGAAGGGGAGATCGCGGGCATCGTCCATGAGGTAGCGGATGCCGTCGAGGCCGAGGACGTTGGCGATTTCGTGGGGGTCGAAGACGGCGGCGGTGGTGCCGTGCGGAAGAGCGAGGGTGATGAACTCGGAGGGCGGGAGCATCGTCGATTCGACGTGCATGTGGGCGTCCATGAAACCGGGGGCGAGGAACGCGCCGTTGAGATCGATGGTGGCGTGCGCGCGGGTGTAGTCGCCGAGGCCGGCGATCCTGCCCGTGGCGAGGTGGACGGCGATGTTGGTGCGCTCGATGGTGCGCGAGAAGACGTTGACGACCTGGGCGTTGGTGAGGAGGAGGTCGGCGGGCGAATCGCCGCGGGAGATGGAGAGGAGGTCGGGGGAGATCATGGAGGAGGGGTTGCGCGCAGAGGCGCGGAGGACGCGGAATGCGCGGGAGCGCAAACGCCGGCGCCGGCTGTCGCCCGCGGCGCGGGCTTGTGTGCGCGCGGAGACGGGTGTCCACGGGTTTCGCTCGAAGACTCGCTCCACCCGAGGCCAACGGCTGCGACCCGCTGCGCGGGTCGAGGAGCGGCGGGCATCAGAGGTTGCGCGAGGCGAGCCATTGGGTGACATCATCGGGTGTGTTGAGGTTCACCGCAATGTCGGGGTCGTCGACTTCGATGAGGTTGGCGTCGGGGGCGATGAGGGTGTCGAGGCGATGGGCGGCAGCGGCGCTCATCGCGGCGGGGATGAGGCGGCTCTCGACCCACCTCCAGGTGAGGAAAACCGGATGCCCGTGCGCGCCGCGAAAGCTGGGGACTCCGACGTGCGGCGCGCGGGCGAGGTTCCGCCAGACCTCGGGCGCCGGCGCGGGCACGTCGACCGGCAGAATGAACAGGCCACCCGCGCCCGCGGACACCGGGAAAAGGTGGGCGACGCCGCTGAGGATGCTCTCGAACATGGGCGCATCGGGGCTTGACGTGAGGCGCGGCGAGATGGCGTCGAGCACACCGAGCGTGCGAGCCTGCGTAAAGAGCGCGGGAGAGATGACCCAGGTGACGGGGAGTTCGAGCCGGTCGAGCCGCTCGCGCTGCACGCGGCACCAGGGCGTGCCGCCGACATCCATCAGGGCCTTTGGTGCGCCCATGCGCGAGCCCTTGCCGGCGGCGAGGATGAGAATGTGGCAGTCAGTGAGCGGCAAGTTTTTTGCATTCGAGGAGGAGCTGCGCGGCCATGGAGATCGCGACGTGGCGTGGCTCTTTGCCGGTGTCGCCCACCCCGATCGGGCAGTGAACTTTCTGCACGATGGACTCGTCGAGGCCGGAGGCGACGAGGCGGCCGAAGAGGCAGACGCGCTTGGACCTGCTACCGATGAGGCCGGTGAAGGCGGGGACGGGTCGTTGTTCGCGCGAAGGGCCGAGGAGTTTGCGGAGAAGATCGAAGTCGGTGTCGTGGGAGCAGGTCATCACGCAGGCGAGGGTTTCGTGCGGGCGCTCGTGGGCGAGCGCGATGGCCTGGTCCCAGTCGAGGACGCGGCGGGCGCGGGGGAAGCGTTCCGCGGAGTTCCAGTCGGGGCGGTCGTCGGCGATGATGAGCTCGAGACCGGCGGAGTCGAGGAGGTTGGCGAGTTCGTGCGAGACGTGCCCCGCGCCGAAGATGATGAGGCGCTGGCGCGGGCCGATGTACTCGATGAAGACTTCCATGATGCCGCCGCAGCACTGGTCGGCATCAGCGCCGAGCGTGAACTTCTCGGTGAAGGCGGAGCGCGTGTCGAGGGCGCGCTGCGCGGCATCGAGGACGAGGAGCTCGAACTGGCCTCCGCCGACGGTGCCGACGAGGCCATTGGAGCCGGGGCGCCAGAGCATCTTGGCGCCGGGGTCCCGCGGGGTGGAGCCCTTGGTGGACGTGACGGTGATGAGGACGAAGGGGGAGCCGGCGCTCACGAGGTCGGCGGCGGTGCGGAGGATTTCAAGATCGGTGCTCACGTCCGCTCAACTCACGCCCGGGCATTTGCCCCTGAGGGCATGGTAGAGCACGCGGCAGAAGACGGTTTCGCGGTAGTCGCGAGTGGAGCGGATGTCGTCGATGGGGGAGATGTCCTGGCGCGCGGCGGTCAGGAATGAGGCGGGGGAGGAGAGGGGCGCGGCGGAGTCGAGGAGCGATTCGATCGTGCGGCAGCGGACGACGGTGGGTGCGACGCTGTTGGCCGCGATGCGCCAGCCGTGCGCGGAGTGCGCGATCGCGAGGCCGACCTTGGTAATCGCCTGGGCGCGGCGAGCGCCGACTTTCTCGAACGTGGAGAAATCGTGGGCGCGCCGGGGGATCTCGATCGCGGTGATCAACTGGTCGGAGCGGCGGCGGAATTTCTTGTAGCCGAGGTAGAAGTTGGAGATGTTGATGCGCTCGGTGGAGGCGCGAGAGGTGAGGACGACGACGGCGTCGAGGGCCATGAGCGCGGGGACGCCGTCGGCGGCGGGGGAGGCGTTCACGATGTTCCCGGCCCACGTGCCGCGGGACTGGATCTGGATGGCACCGACGGTGCGTGCGGCGGCGACGAGGAGGGGGAACTCTTTGTTGACTTGCTCGTGGCGGATGGTGTCCCAGTAGGTGGTGAGTGCGCCGAGGGTGAGCGTGTCGTTCGTAAAGGTGATCGGGCGGAGATTGGTAAGGGCGGAGAGGTCGAGGTAGTTGCGGTCGTGGGCGTCCAGGTTCGTGGGCCAGTGGACGAGGAGGTCGGTGGCGCCGGCGAGGGGGATGAGAGAGGGGTCGCGCGCGAGATGGTCCAGAGCTTCAGGGAGCGAGTTGGGGAGGAGGGCGCGCATTAGTCCGGCACTCCGGGGTGCGCGCCGAAGCCCGGGGCTTGCGGGAAACTTCGTCCGCCCGAGGGGCGGGAGAGCCGGGGGCGACTTCGAGGGGCTTGCGAAGCGCTGCGCCCCTCGCAACGACCGTTCGCCGAAGCGGCGAGGAGCGCTCGCGAAAGCGCGACGCTGGACAAGAGTTGTGGTCTCATGCGCTCGTTCGATTGGCGGGTGTCGATTCGCGGAGCCAGGCGTTAATGCCGTCCATGATGCCGTCGTAGCCGGTGCAGCGGCAGAGGTTGCCGGCCATGAGCTCGCGGGGAGTGTGGGTCTTGAGGAGGTCGGGGTTGTGCGCGATCCAGTGCGCGGTCATAACGACGCCGGGGGTGCAGGCGCCGCACTGGGTTGCGCCGGTGGCGAGCATGGGTTGCAGCGATTCGCGCGGGATGGACTCGATGGTGCGGATGTCGCGGTCGCGGCACTGGAACGTGGGGACGAGGCAGGAGTTCACGGGGACGCCGTCCATGTGGACCGTGCAGGCGCCGCACTCGCCTTCGCCGCAGCCTTCCTTGGTGCCGGGGAGACTGAGTGTGTAGCGGAGGGTGTCGAGGAGGCGCTCGTGCGGGGATATCGAGACGGTCGTGGGTGCGCCGTTGAGCGTGAAGGTGATGGAGAGGGGGGAGGGCATGTCGGATGTGGGATGTCGGATGTGAACGGGGCGAAATGAGTCTCAGATTCTCAAACCCCGGATTTCAAATTTGAGATCTGGGATTTGAGATTTCGAATAGCGACATGAGGCGTTCAGGCGTGAGTGGAATCGCGGGCGCGTCGATGTCGAGCGCGGCGGCGACGGCGTTGAGGATCGCGGGGGCCGGGCCGTCCATGGGGAGTTCGCCGACGCCCTTGGCGCCGCCGCCGCCGAACTGGTAGGGGTGCTCGGAGAAATGGACGCGGATGGGGGGAAGATCGTCGCTGGTGGGGATGATGTAGTTGGTGAGCTGGTTGTTGATCATGGCGCCGTCTTTGTAGCGGCAATCTTCCATGAGCGCCCAGCCGATCGCCTGCACCACGCCGCCCTGGACCTGGCCCCTGGCGAGCGTGGGGTTGAGGACTGCGCCGATGTCCTGGGTCGCGACGAAGTCGATGACGCGGGTGTTGAAAGTGCGGAGGTCGATCTCGACCTCGGCGATGTATGTGCCCCAGGCGAAGGTGGCGTAGGCGTCGCCTTTGTAGGTCTTGTCGTCGAAGTGGATGCCGGGAGGGGGCTCGTAGGTGACGGAAGCGAGGAGGGGGTGCGGGAATGGAGAGTCAGGAGAATCGGTGCGCGCGTTGGGCGAATTCCTCTGCCCCTCCGGGGCGGGTGCGTTCTGCGCGCCGGTGCCCACGGGTTGCGCTCGAAGACTCGCTCCACCCGTGGCTACATGCCGCGGCCCCTTTGGGGCCGAGGAGTCGGTACTTCGGTTGTGGAACGCGATGATGGCGCTCTTGAGCGCAGCGCCTCTGGTGTCGGACGGGAGGTCAAGTTCAGCGCGGAGGACGTCGATGGCGCGCTCGATGAGGCGTCCGACGACCATGGCGGTGCGGGAGGCGACTGTGGGGCCGGAGTTGGGGACCCGGGCGGTGTCGGGGTTGGCGATGACGATGTCGCTCGGGTCGAAGCCCGTGGCGTCGGCGGCGATCTTGGTGAAGATGGTGTTGGTGCCCTGGCCCATCTCGGTGCTGGCGGCGAGGACTTCGATTTTTCCATCGGGCAGGCCGGCGACGGCGAGGCGCGAGTTCAGGTAGACCTCGCCGTTGCCGGTGAAGCCGGCGCCGTGGTAGATGCACGCGAGGCCGATGCCGCGGCGGAGGAATTGGTGGGATGCGTTGAAGGACCTGTGCTCTTCGCGCTTGCGAGGCAGGTCCGCGATGCGGCTGGTTTCGTCCAGCATCGCGTGGCGATCGGTGCCGCCCTTGATGACCTGGCCGGTTGAAGTCGTTTCGCCGTCGCGGAGGAGATTGATGCGGCGGAGTTCGATGGGGTCGATGCCCAGGCGGCGCGCGATGACGTCCATGTGGCGCTCGCCGGCGAACTGGGTCTGCGGTGCGCCGAAGCCGCGGAAAGCGCCGAAGGGGACGGTGTTGGTGAGCAGGGCGCGCCCGTTGATGCGGACGTTGGGGCAGGAGTACGGGCCGGCGGCGTGGATGATGCCGCGGGAGAGGACGACGGGGGAGAGCGTGACGTACGCGCCGCCGTCGAGGAGAACGTCGATGTCCTGGGCGATGAGCTTGCCGTCTTTGTCGAGGCCGGTGCGGTGGCGGACGCGCGAGGGGTGGCGCTTGGTGGTCGAGGCCATGTCCTCGGCGCGGTCGTAAATGATCTTGACGGGGCGGCGGGATTTGAGCGCGAGCAGCGCGGCGTGGAGGCCGATGGTGCTCGGGTAGTCTTCCTTGCCGCCGAAGCCGCCGCCGGTCGGAGACTGGATGACGCGCACGCGGGACTGGTCGCGCACGAGGGCGTGCTTCAAGGCGTTGAGCACGTAGTAAGGGCACTGGAGCGAGCCCTTGACGCAGACGACATCGCCATCGGGTCCGGGTTCGAGCCACGCGGCCATGCCCTGGTTTTCGATGTACACGTGTTCCTGCGCGCCCGTTTCGTAGACGCCTTCGACGACGTGCGCGGCTTGCGCGAGGGCGCGATCGACATCGCCCTTGTTGATCGAGAGCAGCTTGAGCAGGTTGCCGGGCTCGCGCTGGATTTGTGCGGGAGTCGGCGGAATGCGGTAGTCGAGATAGGGCTCGTCGGGATCGACGATGACTTTCACGGCGCGCACGGCGCGGCGGACTTCTTCGCGGTCTTCACCGGCGATGAGCGCCACGGCTTCGTGGACGTGGCGCGTGTACGCGCCGGCGAGGACGGGCTGATCGTTCTCGATGAGGTAGGTTTCGTTGGGGCCGGGGATGTCGCGGTGATCGACGATGGTGAAGCGGGACCAGTCGATCGCGGGGTCGAAGCGGAGTTCTTTGATGCGACCGCGCGGGGCGGGGGAACGGATGGTCATGCCCCAGAGGCAGCCTTCGATGGGCTCATCGTCGATGTAGCGCTCAGCGCCCGTGAGTTTGGAGAGACCTTCGAGGCGGAGCATGGGGGGAGGGTAGGGGAGCGGAGCCGGATGTCGGGTGTCCGACGTCGGATGTCGGATGTCAATGATTGTCGGTGGGAATCGTGGACTGGCGTTGTTCGTGGCCTCCGCCTCGGAGGATGTGGATGGCGTGGGGGAGGACGTCGAGGAGGGCTTCGAGGTATTCGGTGCTGCCCTTGCGCGAGCCGGGGAGCGTGAGGAGCAGCGTCGAACGGATCGTGCCGGCGGTGGCGCGGGAGAGGGCGGCGCGGGGGTCCTTGGCGATGCAGCGGGCGCGGGCGAGCTCCATGATGCCGGGGGCTTCGCGGTCGCAGACCTGTTTCGCGGCCTCGGGGGTGCGGTCGCGGGGGTTCAGGCCGGTGCCGCCGGTCGCGAGGATGAGGTCGAGCTGGTCGTCGGAGGCGGCCCATTCGCGGAAGTGCGCGGCGATGATGTCGGGCTCGTCGGGGACGAGGGCGGTGCGGAGGACGGTGGCGCTCAGGCGCTGTTCGAGGATCTGGCGGAGGGCGGGGCCGGAAGTGTCCTGCGCTTCGCCGCGGGAGCAGCGGTCGCTGACGGTGAGGATGGCGGCGCGGATGGCTCCGTTCACCTTTTACCTCCAGTTCTCGACGCGGGGGCGCGGAAGTGGCCGGACCGTCCCCCTGCTTTCTCGATGACCCGCAGCCCTTCCACCGCCATGGCGCGATCGACCGCCTTGCCCATGTCGATCACCGTGAGCGCCGCGACCGCTGCCGCGACCAGGGCCTCCATCTCGACGCCGGTCCGGGCGTGAGTCCGCGCAACCGTCTCGATCCGGACCCGCCGACCGACCAGTTTCAGAGTCACCTCGACGCCGTCGAGGGGGAGCGAATGGCAGAGGGGGATCAGTTCGTCCGTGCGCTTGGCGGCCAGGATCCCGGCCAGGCGGGCCACCTCGAACACCGGCCCCTTGGCCGGGCCGCCCGAACGGATCAGGCGCGCGAGTTCGGCGTTCACCCGCACGAACGCCTCGGCCCGCGCGGTGCGCTGGGTCACCGGCTTGGCGCCGACGTCCACCATGCGCGCGCCGCCCGCGGGCGAGACGTGCGACAGCCCGGGTTTCCTGCGCTGCACGGCCATGCCCCAGTCTCTTCGATCCGTGCCCCCGCTGCAATCCGGCCGGTACCGGACCGTAGACTTCACGTCGTGACGCTCCAGATTCTCCTCTTCGGCGGCGCTGCCGCGGCAGCGAATTCAGACCGCGCCGTCGTCCGGGTGCCGGACCGCTGCACGGCATCCGAAGCCCTCGCGGCCCTGCGCGAATCGCACCCCGGGCTGCAGCCGTTCGTCGAAGCGGGGCGCCTCGCGGTCAACCACGCGTTCGCCGGGCCGGACTTTGCGATCCGGGAGAGTGACGAGGTGGCCCTCATTTCCCTGGTCTCCGGCGGATGAGCGTTCGAGTTTCCATCATCGACGGACCGCTCTCCGGCACCGCGCCGGTTCCGCCGGGCGTAGACGGCGCCGGTGCCGCGCTCGCTTTCGAAGGGATCGTGCGGCCGCTGGAGGAGGGCGCGCCGATCGTCGCGCTGGAGTACCAGACCTACGACCCCATGGCCGAGCGCGAGCTCGAACGACTCGCCGAAGATGTCTTAAGCCGTCACGGCGTGCTTGGCATCGCCGTCGAGCACAGCCGCGGGCGCATCTTCGCTGGTGAATGCTCGTTCCGGCTGCGGATCTGGTCCGCCCATCGCAAGGAAGCGCTCGCCGCGGCGGACGAGTTCATCGACCGCATGAAGCGCGATGTTCCGATCTGGAAGAAGCCCGTGCCTCCCCCGGGTTCTGGTGCTTCGCACACGCCCGCTGCTCGCTGAACTCGATCCCCACATACCCTCGCGAAGTTACCCTTCCGATCACCTCCAACGCCTCCACCGGCCCCGATTCCCGCGCCCCTCCAACTCCCCATGGCCCGTCTCCTCGAGTACCAAGGCAAGTCGCTCCTGAGCAAGCACGGCCTTGCCGTTCCGCGCGGCAGCCCGGCCCGCACGCCCGACGAGGCCCGCGTGGCGGCCGCGGCGGTCGGCGGGACGGTTGTCGTCAAGATCCAGGCGTGGACCACCGGGCGTGCAGCGATCGGGGGCGTGGCGTTCGCGGGAACGCCGGACGATGCGGGCGCGGCGGCGGAGCGCATGCTCGGGATGAAGGTCGGCTCGTTCGCGGTCGAGAGCGTGCTGGTCGAAGAGAAGCTGGACATCGCGCGCGAGCTCTTCGTGTCGCTGACGATCGACGACCGGGCCCGAGCGCCGGTCATTCTGTTCGCCGGCGCGGGGGGCTCGGGCATCGAAGAGCGGGCGGCGGAGACGTTCCGGCTGGCGTGCGATGTCGCGGACGGGCCGGACGCGCGCGCGGTCCGTCGCGCGGTCGCGGAGGCCGGCGTGCCCGATGCTCACGGCGCGCTCGTCGCCGGGGCGATCGGCAAGGTCTTCGAGATCGCGCGGGCCGTCGAGGCCCGCAACGTCGAGATCAATCCCATGGTGATCACGCGCGACGGGCGGGTGATGGCCGCCGACTGCCGCGTGACGATCGACGACTACGCGGTCGCGCGTCACCCCGAGCTCGGGATCGAGATTGCACGCGAGTTCGACCACCCCCCGACCGCGCTCGAGAAGACCGCGTACGCCGTGGAGCAGGCGGACCATCGCGGCACGTTCTACTTCGCGCAGCTGGCGACCGAGGCGGCGCCGGGGTCGCGCGGGCTCGTGGGCTTCCATGGCGCGGGCGGCGGCGGGTCGATGATGTCGATGGACGCGCTGACCGCCGAGGGATTCACCATCGCCAACTTCACCGACACCAGCGGCAACCCGTCCGCGGCGAAGGTGTACCGCGCGGCACGGATCATCCTGAGTCAGCCCGGGCTCTGCGGCTACTTCGGGTCGGGGTCGGGAGTGGCGAGCCAGGAGCAGTTCTGGAGCGCGTACGGGCTTGCCAAGGCGTTCTGGGAAATGGAGATCGACATCCCGGTGGTGGTCAGGCTGGGCGGGAACACGGAGGACCGGGCGGTTGAGATCCTGGAGTCGGTGCGCGGCGCGGTGAAGGCACCGGTCGAGGGGTACAGGAAGAGTGATCCGCCGGCGAAGATCGCGGCGCGGTTTCGGGAACTGGTTGAACAGAGCCGCGACCGTCAGGGAGCGGGGAATTCGTGGCGGCCGCGGGGGGCGCGAAAGCCGGTGTTTGTGGGGTCGAGCGACGCGGCGTCGTTCGCTGTCAAGGGCGGACGGGTGTGGATCGATCGCGCGGCGTGGAAGAAGAATGCGGGAGCGATCGTTCCGCGTTCCAGCGGACTTCTGAAGGACGCGATCGATGATCCGACGCTGGCTGTGTCCGAGGACGAATTCGCGGCGAAGGACAGTGAGTGCATCGCGTGCGAGGTGGAGTGCCGGCGCGACGGTGTTGAGGGGTTCTTCGTCGAACTCGACATGCCGGAAGGCGGAGGATTCACCACAGAGAGCACTGAGCGGCACAGAGGGGGAAAAGAATGAATACGTACTCGGAAGAGACCTATCCGAATCAGGCGGTAACTGAAGCGATCATCGGTGCGGCTATCGAGGTGCACAATGCGCTCGGGCCGGGCTTGCTCGAGTCGGCGTATGAAGCGTGCCTGGCGCACGAACTGACGCTTCGCGGTGTTCCATCTCTGCGCCAACTCGACGTGCCCGTGATGTACAAGGGACAGCGAGTCGATTGCGGCTTTCGGATCGACATGCTCGTGTCCGATAGCGTTGTCGTTGAGTTGAAGGCTGTGGACAAGATCATCCCGATCCATGAGGCACAGATGCTGACGTACATGAAACTGAGCGACAAGCGGATCGGTCTGCTCATTAATTTCAATGTCCGACTGCTCAAGGACGGGATCACCCGGCGCATTCTCTGACGTTCTGATTCCCGACTCCACGCCGCTCTCTGTGCCGCTCTGCGCTCTCTGTGGTGAATTCATGGCGATCCTCATCGACGAGACCAAGCGCGTGATCGTGCAGGGAATCACCGGGCGCGAAGGCCAGGCGCGCACGAGACTCATGCTCGACTACGGCACGAAGGTCGTGGGGGGTGTCACGCCGGGCAAGGGCGGGAGTGAAGTGCTCGGCGTGCCCGTGTTCAACTCGTGCGCGGACGCGGTGAGCGCGCTCGGGGCCGTCGATATCTCTGTCCTCTTTGTCCCCGGCACGGCGGTCAAACCCGCGGCGCTCGACGCGATCTCCGCGGGGGTCAAGCTGCTCGTGCTGGTCGCCGACCGCGTGCCGGTGTGGGACGCCATGGAGATCGCCGGCGCGGCAAGGAAAGCAGGGGCGAGCTTCATCGGCCCCAACACGCTCGGCGTGGTGAGCCCCGGCCGCGCCCTCGCGGGCATGATCGGCGGACGGGCCGAGTCGGCCCGCCAATGGTTCAAACCGCCGCGCCCGACCGGCGTCGGCGTCATCTCGCGCTCCGGCGGCATGGGCACGAGCACCGCGTACTACGTGGGGCAGGCGGGCGTGCGCATCTCGACGATCGTGCACGTCGGCGGCGACTCGGTCCTGGGGCTGCGCATCCCCGATGCCGCGCTGCTGTTCGAGGAGGACGCGGCGACCGACGCCATCGTGATCTTCGGAGAGATCGGCGGCTCGCAGGAGGAGGACCTGGCGGGGTTGATCGCGGCGAAGAAGGTTACGAAGCCGGTGGTCGCGTACATCGGCGGCAAGGCCGCGCGGAGCGGGACTCGCTTCAGCCACGCGGGGGCGATCATCGAGGGGAACACGGGGACGCACGCGGGGAAGACCTCGGCACTGCGCGCGGCAGGGGCCACGGTCGTGGACGCGTTCGGGGACGTGCCCGCGGCGGTGGAGGGGCTGCTGCGGGCGCGGGGGAGCAGGAGTCTCATGAGCGAGGCGGAACAGAAGGCCGTGTGGACCACGGGCGTGACGCTGATCGAGCCGAACAAGGTCGCGGTTCGCGGGCATGACATCGCGGGGCTGATGGGGAAGGTGTCGTTCGGCGCGGCGGTGTACCTGATCCTGACGGGAAAGATGCCCGATGAGCGGGTCGGGCGGTTGATGGATGCGATTCTGGTGTCGAGTATTGATCATGGGGCGACGCCGCCGTCGTGTCTCGCGGCGAGGACTGTCGCGAGCACGGGGGCCTCCCTCTCGCAGAGCGTCGCGGCGGGGATCGCGTCGATCAATCGGCACCACGGCGGAGCGATCGAGGATTGTGCGAGATACCTGGGGGCTCTTCTCGCCAGGGCGCGCGACGAGAATCGCGCGATCGATGTGCTTGCCACGGAAGAGGTCGCGCGGATCAAGTCGAGCGGCGAGCGGATCAGCGGCTTCGGGCACCGCGTGCACATCAAGGACCCGCGGACCGCGCGCCTGTTCGAGCTTGCCGCGGCGGCGGGGTTGAGCGAGTCGGCGGGCACGTACATCGGTGCCGCGAGGGCGATCGAGCGGGCGTTCGCGGCGATCGGCAAGCCGCTGCCGATCAACGTGGACGGGGCGATCGGGGCGATCCTGGCGGACCTGGGCATGGACCCGCGGGTGTTCAACGGGATCTTCATGATCGCGCGGACGCCGGGGCTGGTGGCCCACGTCACGGAGGAGCAGACGCGTGAGCGACCGATGCGGCGGATCGATCCGGTGAACCACGCGTACGACGGCCCGCTGCCGTGATCACCCCCGCCCGGGACTGGGCGCGCGTAACACCCGCGCAACACGTGATTGCTTCGGGCCCCGGACTCCTGCGATAATCGATCGGCGTTCCTGGCTTCGAAGGAGCTACCCGATGTCGGCCGCATCACGTCGTGATTTTCTGCGTATCTCCGGCCTTGCCGCGGCGGGCGCCGCCGGGGGTGTGCTGACGCTGCGGGCCGGCGCACGTCCGACGCCGATGAGCGCGAACGCGGCGATCGAGGCGCAGGCGTTCGATGCGTTCGGCGAGCCGCCGACGGTCACCATGAAGGACGGCGCCAAGCCGACCAACCGCAACGCGCTCGGGCCCTTCTTCATCGCCGGCGCGCCGTACCGCGGCAAGGTGTCGCCGGCGCGGGCGCCCGGGACGACGCTGGTCGTGAGCGGGCGGGTGTGGGGCTTCGACACAAAAAAGCCGCTCCCGGGCGCGGTGATCGACCTGTGGCACTGCGATGTGCACGGAAACTACTCGACCAACGACGGCGAGTTCAGGTACCGGGCCCGGATCATCACGTCCGAGACCGGGGCGTACGAGTACGAGACGATCCACCCGGTGGTATACAACCAGAACGGGGACCTGCGGGCACCGCACATTCACTACCGGGTGACGAGCGCGGGGTACCGCACGCTGGTGACGCAGGTGTTCTTCGAGGGGGACCCCAAGCAGGACGAGGACCGGCTGTTCGACGCCTCGCTCATGGTGCCGATCGTGAAAAAGTCCGGCGAGGGCGGTGAGTTCGAAACGGCGGTGTTCGACCTCGTGCTGAGCGCCGGCTGAACCCGGTGCGCCGCGCGGTCGTACACCGCACATGCTCTTCATGGTCATCGAGCGATTCAGGAACGGCGACCCGCGCCCGGTCGGCGAGCGCTTCCGGCGCCTGGGCCGCATGATGCCCCCGGGCGTCGAGTACATCTCGTCGTGGATCGACCCGGCCACGACGCGCTGCTTCCAGGTCATGCAGGCCCCGGACGCCGCGGCGCTCCAGCCGTGGATCGACGCGTGGTCCGACCTCGTTGATTTCGAGGTCGTGCGCGTCGTCACGTCGGGCGAGTACTGGGCGGTGATCCGGTAGGATCGGGGGATGCCCCCGCCCCGCCTTTCCGCGCGTGCACTTGCCGAGCATCTGCTCCCCGAGACCCCGGAAGTCCGACACACCGTCCGCGCCCTGCGGGCCGCGGTCCTGAAGGCCGCGCCCGAGGCCGCCGAGGCCTTCAAGTTCCACGTGCTCTGCTACTACCGCGACGACGCGTGGCTCAAGTCGATCGGCGGCAACATCTGCATGATCGAGATCAAGCGCGGCAAGGTATTGCTCTCCCTGATCCACGGGGCCAAGGTGCCGGACCCCGCCGGGCTCATGTTCGGCACGGGCAAGTTCAAGCGGTTCGTGCGAGTCCCCGACGCCGCGTTCGCGCAGAGCAGGCCCGTTGCCGCGCTGATCCGTGCCGCGGCAGGGACGGAGCTGTTCGAATAGCGTTCGCGCGCGACCGCCGGCGCACGGTACACTCCGTCCATGGGCCAGAAGCACTCCGTCGCCGACATCGCCACGCTCTTCCCGAACCTGATGGACATCAAGGACGCGGGTCTGCGCGACAGGGTCGTGGCGGTCTGGGACGAGGCCCTCACCACCGGCTGCGAGGGCAAGGGGTGGACCTTCGATGAGCTCCGCGCGATCCCCTTCACGCTCCTGGCGGGCAAAATCGACCTGCGCTTCATCGAGCACCTCAACTCATGCTGCAAGCAGT
>CAZCPB010000030.1:0-23040 GCA_964500365.1 uncultured Phycisphaeraceae bacterium | reverse complement strand
GTGGCACTCACACCATGACGACCGTTCTCGTTACCGGCGCGGCGGGGTTCATCGGGTCGCACGTGAGCGGGGCGCTGGCGGCGCGCGGGGCGCGGGTGGTCGGGCTCGACAACTTCGATCCGTTCTATGACCCGGCGCGGAAGCGCGCGAACGTGCGCGAGGTCGTCGAGCAGGCTGGGCGCTCGGGAGCGCACGGTGTGTTCGAGCTCGTCGAGGCGGACATCTGCGACGCGGCGGCGGTGCGCGGCGTGTTCGAGCGGGTGAAGCCGGAGGGCGTGATCCACCTGGCGGCCAAGGCGGGCGTGCGGCCGTCGATCGCCGACCCGGTCGGGTACGCGCACGCGAACGTGACGGGGACGGCGGTGATGCTGGAGGGGGCGCGGGCCGCGGGGTGCTCGCGGATCGTGGTGGCGTCGTCGAGCAGCGTGTACGGGAACGGGGCGCGGATGCCGTTCAGCGAGGAGTTCGACGTGGGCGAGCCGATCAGCCCGTACGCGGCGACGAAGCGCGCGTGCGAACTGATCTGCTACACGCACTGGCACCTGACGAAGATGCCGACCGCGTGCCTGCGGTTCTTCACGGTGTTCGGCCCGCGCCAGAGGCCGGACCTGGCGATCCAGTCGTTCATGACGAAGATCGCCCGGGGCGAAGAGATCACGGTCTTCGGCGACGGGAGCATGTCGCGGGACTTCACGTTCGTCGACGACATCGTGCGGGGGGTGCTCGCGGCGTACGACCGGGTGCCGGGGTTCGGGTACCGGGTGTGGAATCTCGGCGGGAACCGGCCGCGGCGGGTGGATGAGATGGTGGCGGCGATCGAGCGGGTGGTCGGGACAAAGGCGAACGTGAAGCGCGGGGCGGTGCCTCCGGGCGACGTGGAGCGGACGTGGGCGGACCTGGCGCGCTCGTCGAAGGAGCTGGGGTTTGAGGCGCGGGTGGAATTCGAAGAGGGGCTGGCGCGCCAGTGGGAGTGGAACCGGGCACTCGCTTCGCACTAGCCGGATCGGCCCGTCCTTGCTTCTTTCGGGCGCGGGTGGTCGCTCGCCCCGTCACTTCGTTCAGGGTTTGTCGTGAACACGCGGCGATGCGAGGAGATCAGAGAGGTCCGGATCGCTGGTGTGGTTCGACTTGAACACGTTCGTCGTCGGACGCGTGAATCGCGCCCGCGGCGGGTCTGCCGCGGGCGCGGATCGGGCCTTGTGCTCTCGGTCGCGCGTGGTGCGCTCGGATCTCACCGCGCCGATGAGCGGGCCGCGGTCAGAAGCGGATGGAGATGCTGACGCCGCCGAGGCCGACGAAGCCGGCGTAGGGGGCGCGGACGACGGGGCGGCAGTCGGGGACGGGGTGGCAGACGGGCGCCGGGCGGCAGACGGGGACGGGGCGGCAAACCGGCACGGGCCGGCAGACGGGCGCGGGCCTGCACACGGGGGCGGGGCGGCAGACCGTGACGGGGCGGTAGACGACGCGGGCGTGCTCGTGGCGGTGGCGGCGGTGACCATCGCGGTCGGCGAAGGCGGGCATCGCGGCAAAGAGGGAGAGGATCGAGGCACTCACCAACGCTGCCTTGCGGTTCATCGTTCGTACTCCCGGGCCTGAGCGCCGGCCCGTGAGTGACTATGCGCGAGGGGGGTTCGGGTTCCTGTGGCGCGGGGCTTCGGGACGCGCCGAGGCGCGAGGGAATCGGTGCGATGGTGATTGAAACGTTGGGATCGCCCGGGGTCTATCGCGCGGCTTTGGCGGACGAGACTCGCCTGTTCAGCGGCGCGCCTTGGGCAGCAGGCCCACCAGCACGCAGACGGCGCCGCCGGCGATCAGCCAGAGCCGTCGCGTCGGGTCGGTGGTCCAGCGCTCCAGCGTCGAGCCGATCTTCTGCCGCTCTTCGAGGCGCAGGGGCGCGGGCTCGAGGGCGGGGTAGACGGAGGCGTTCGCGGTCGCGGATGCCGCGGTGGAGAGGAAGGGAGCGCGGTCCTCGGGGATCTGGTTGAGCTGGCTCGCGGCCAGGGAAAGGACGAGGGGCGGCTCGCGGCGCTCGAGGGCGCCGAGGTAGTTCTCGTAGCGGGTGAGCCGCTCCTCGCGGTGGCCCTCGACGAGGCGTGCCCGGTCGCGGAGGAAGCGGGCCTCGCTGAGGTCGTCGGCGGCGGGGATGAGCACGGTTGCGCCGATGACCATCAGCCCGGCGGCGAGGAACAGCCAGCCCGGGTCGAGGCGCGGGGCCGTGTTGTCGGCATGGGCGGTCACGGCCGGTGTATCGGGAATCCCCGGCACGCGGGTCGAGAATCTGGCCCGGGGTCGGGGCGTGCGCCGGTTATGGCCCCGCGCCGCCGGCCTGCGTTCGGATTCCGGCCGCGGTTCACGCGGAGGGCGGGTAGCCGAAGCGCTCCAGCGTGGTCTTGAAGCCGGCATCGCACAGAGCGTTGAGGCCCTTGGCGTAGGTGTCGAGGGACTGGCCGCTCCTGCCCTTGTTCATAAAGAGCAGGCCCTCCTTCACTTTCGTGCCCTCGCCGACGAAGACCTCGCTGACCTTGCCCGCGGTCTTTTCCTTCACTTCGAGGGCGCGCATCCGGTCAAAGGTGGAGAGTGCGACGGCCTTTTTTCCCTTCTCCTCGTCGAAGGCGTCGCCGAGGCTCTCGACCATGCGCCGCAGCTCGCGGAGGGGCTCGGTTTTCATGTCCTCGTACCGGACGACGATGCCCGGGGTCTTGGTCTGCTCGAGCCAGCTCTTCCAGTGCTGCTCGACGGTGCCGTGCTCGGGCGTCAGGTTGAGGGGGTTGTGACCGCGCTGGATGAAGAGGCGGATGAACTGTTCGTCGGGGAGGCGCTTGGGCATGTTCTTCGGGGCGACGAGGTCGTAGAACTTCATCAGGCTGAGGATCATGTCGCGGGGGTGCCGGATCAGGTAGATGTAGTTCCCGACGTGCATCTGGGGGAAGTAGAGCTGGTGGGTCTTGGCGATGAGCCGGTCGCGACCTTCGTTCCGGGCGAGCGCCTGGGCCTGCTTGAACTGTCCCGGGGCGTGCACGTCGGGGATCTTCTTCCAGAGTTCGTTGCTGTCGGTGACCTCGCCGTAGTAGTACTGGTAGAGCAGGAACCGGCCCCAGGTGTTGCCGCTCTTGGGGAGTGAAGTCAGCCACACGTGACGCATGAAGGCCCTCCGGACGCCGGGAAGCGGTGGGCGGGATGGTAGGGACGGGCGCGCAAAAACGCGGACATCCGTGCCGCCACGCCGGGGAACGGCGCGCACGTGCGCCCGAGTGCGCACTTCGGCGGACATGCCGGAGCCTGCCCGGGGACGGGGGGAATACCATCCGTCCACGATGTCCCGCGGGGTGGTCATCACCGGGCTTGGCACCGTCAGCGGCTTCGGCCTTGGTGCCGATGCGCTGTGGGATGGGCTGCTTTCCGGGCGCTCGAGCCTCGGGCCGGTGACGCGCTTCGACGCGTCGGGGTTCCCGACCCGGCTGGCGGCGGAGGTCAAGGGCTTTGCCGCCAAGGACCACGTTCCCAAGTACTACCGCAAAGCGGTCAAGGTGATGGCCCGGGACATCGAGCTGGCGGTCGGGGCGGCCAAGAGCGCGGTGCTGGACGCGGGGCTGGTGACGCGCGCCACGATCACGGAGAAGAACGGCGCGGCACCCGAGGGGCTCGACACGGGCCTGACGTACGCGCCGTCGCGCATGGGGTGCCAGATCGGGGCGGGGCTGATCGCGACGGAGACGGACGAACTGGCGGCGGCGCTGGCGACGGCGCGCCCCCGGCCCCCGGGGTCCGCCGGGGCGGGGGGTTCCTAGGCGCGGGCGGGGGCCCCCGCGGGGGGGGCCACGGGCGGGATGGACAACCTTCCGCCGCTGTGGCTGCTCAAGTACCTGCCGAACATGCTGGCGTGCCACGTCACGATCCTGCACGGCGCGGAGGGCCCCAGCAACACGATCACGTGCGCGGAAGCGAGCGGGCTCCTGTCGATCGGGGAGAGCGTGCGGGTGATCGAGCGCGACGCGGCGGACCTGTGCTTCTCGGGCGGGGTGGAGTCGCGGCTCACGTTCCTCGGGTTTCACCGCATGATCGTCGCGGGGCGGCTGGCACCGACGGGGGATGCGACGGACGGCTCGACGCTGGTGCGTCCGTACGACCGGGGAGCGCCGGGGCAGCTGCTCGGCGAGGGGGGCGGGATCCTCGTGCTCGAGGAGAAGTCGAGCGCGAAGAAGCGCGGGGCGAGGATCTACGCCGAGGTCGCGGGGTTCGGCGCGGCGCAGTCGGGACGGGCGAGCGCGCACACCGGCATCGGGCCGGACGCCGCGGGCGCGGACGAGGGGTTGATGTTCGCGGTCGAGCGGGCGCTCGAGGACGCGGGCGTCGGCCCGGCGGATATCGACGCGGTGGTACCGCACGGCGCCGGGATCAGGGCGATCGATGCGGGAGAGGCCGGGGCGCTGCGGGCGGTCTTCGGGGATCATCTGGCGAACACTCCGCTGGTCACGGTGACGCCCGCGATCGGCGACTGCATGGCCGGGGCGAGCGCGCTCGGCGCGGCGGTGGGCGCGCGGTGCCTGCACGGCCAGAAGCTCCCCGCGCGGCTGCACGCCGGGCGCTGCCCGGACGACCTTCAGGCGGGCCCCGCGCCCGCTCGCGACGCCGAACTCCGTCACGTCCTTGTCTGCACGTCGGCCCTCGGCGGGCAGAACGCGGCACTCGTGTTGAGGGCCGCAGGCTGAGCGCCTACACGCTCTCGATCCCTTCTTTCTGGAGACTTCGCATGCACGACGAACATCAACGCGACCCTTACCAGCGCGGCTACGACCAGCGCTCGGGGCAGCACCGCGGGGGCCACGGGGGGCACGGGGGCGGGCAGGGCGGCTACGGCGGTCAGCGCCGCGGCGTGCCGCTGTCGGACCTTGATCCCGCGCTCACGGACTGCAGCCGCAAGCTGATCGGCGCGGCGATCGACGTGCACCGGACGCTTGGCCCGGGGTACCCGACGGAAGTGTACGTAAACGCGCTGAAGTCGGAGATGACGGCGGTGGGCGTGACGGCCGAGTTCAACGCGCCGATCGCGGTGGCGTACAAGGGCAGCACCGTCGGCACGACGCACGCGGACATGTTCGTGGACCGCAAGTTCCTGGTCACGCTGCTCAACCGCCCGGGCGAGATCGGGGGGTACGAGCGGGCGCAGCTGCGGTCGCAGCTCAAGGCGGCGGACCTCGAGCTCGGGCTGATCATCAACTTCGGGGAGCGGCGGCTGAAGGACGGGCTTGTCCGGGTGCTGAACATCGACAAGCTCAACGCCGAGCGCGGCGAGGACGGGTACGAGGACGAGCCCGAGCACGGGGACACGGTGAGCTTTTCGTAGGGAAGAAGGATTCACCACAGAGACACAGAGGCACAGAGAAGAAGGAATCAAGGCAAGAAACTGGAGGAATTGGATTCGGCCATGGGAGCACAGGCCAGCAGCACAGGAAATCGGGATCGAACTTGAACGGGCGAGCGGCGGAGCGAGCCCCTGAGCGCCGTTTCTTCGGCTCGTTTCTTCTTTGTGGCTCTGTGCCTCTGTGGTGAATCCTGATTCGAATGACTACACGCCGAGTCGTCATCACGGGCATGGGCTGGGTCACGCCGCTGGGGCACGACATTGACGGCGCGTGGTCGCGTCTGCTGAGGGGCGACACGGGGATCGGGCCGGTCACGCGGTTCGACGCTTCGACGTTCGCGACCAACTTCGCGGCTGAGGTGAAGGGCTTCCGTCTCGAAGATTTCGGCGTGGACCCGGCGCGCCACGAGGGCGCGGGGCCGTCGACGCAGTTCGCCCTTGCCGCGGCGGCGCAGGCGTGGCGGCGGGCGGGCCTGGACCGGGCCCGACCGGCGCGGCCCCAGCGCATCGGGCTTTACCTCGGGGCGGGCGAGGGGACGCCCGACTACGACAACTTCATGGCGACGAACCTCGCGGGCTGGCGCGACGAGACGCGCCGGGTCGACGCGGCGGTGTGGGCGCGCACGGCCTTCGAGCGGCTGGACGCGCTGCACGAGCTGGAGCAGGAGCCGAACATGGCGCTCGCGCACCTGGCCGAGGAGTTCGGCTGCCGCGGGCCGGCGTTCAACTGCATGACGGCGTGCGCGGCGAGCACGCAGGCGATCGGCGAGGCGTTCGAGATCATCCGTCGCGCGGACGCGGACGCGATGATGGCGGGCGGCTGCCACACGATGATCCATCCGCTGGGGATGACGGGGTTCATCCGGCTGACGGCGATGTCGGGCCGGACGGAGTCTCCGCAGACGGCGGCGAGGCCGTTCGACCAGACGCGCGACGGGTTCGTGATGGGCGAGGGCGCGGGGATCGTCGTGATCGAAGAACTCGAACACGCCCGCGCGCGGGGCGCGACGCCGCTGGCCGAGATCACGGGCTACGGGTCGAGCGCGGACGCGTTCCGCATCACCGACATCCAGTCCGAGGGCAAGGGCGCCGTCGCCGCGATGATGCAGGCGCTGCGCCAGGCGGGGATCTCGCCGCGCGAGCCCGCGGGCGCGCGGCCGCCGATCCAGTACATCTCGGCGCACGGCACGGGGACGAAGGAGAACGACAAGATCGAGACGTTCGCCGTGAAGCAGGTCTTCGGGCCCTTGGCGGGGAAGATCCCGTTCAGCTCGATCAAGAGCATGATGGGCCACCTGATCCAGGCGGCGGGGGCGGTCGAGCTGATCACGTGCGTGAAGGCGATCGAGACGGGGATCGTTCCGCCGACGATGAACCTGCAGAACCCCGACCCCGAGTGCGACCTTGACTACGTCCCGAACAAGGCGCGGGACATGAACGCGTCGGGCGGGGTCGAGGCGTGCCTGTCGAACAGCTTCGGGTTCGGGGGGCAGAACGACACGCTGGTGGTGCGGAAGTTCAACCCTTGATCGTTCTGCGCCGGCGCTTGCGAGCGTCTCTTCGCTCGACCATTAAATGACCACGGAAATTCTTGAGCGTCTTCACAATGAACGCCCCTTCGTCGCGTACACGCTCAACCTCGCGGACGGCCGGAAGTTCCGTGCGGATCACCCCGATGCGCTCGCGTGCCTCGTCGTTTCCATCACCGAGGGAACGGGGCGATCGCGCCGGCGCTCGACGTGACAGGGCAACCCGGGCCCGGTGGTCCCGATATAGTCACGCCCCATGACCCTGACCCAGCCCGAGTTCCGTCCCGGCCAGCGCGTCCGCATCACGCAGCGGGTCGTCCGCATCGACCGGCCCGGCGGTGGCACGATGTCCACGGCGATCGAGGGCACGATCACCCGCGCGTACCAGGGCAAGACCGGCTCGTGGTTCGCGCACAGCAAGGACAAGAAGCTCTGGCTCGACCGGCTCGAACTCAGGAAGGACGACGGCGAGATGGTCGTCTGCAACCTCGACCAGTTCAGCGAGGTCGAGGTGCTGAATGACGCGTGAGCGTGCGGCGTGTTCATGCCGCGGAGAAACCACACCATGAAGAGCAAGACCCCCCGCAAAGGCCGGCGAGCCGCTGCCGGCACCGCCCGCACCTCTGGTGGCCGCAAGCGCCGCTCGCCCACCAGCAATCCTCACAACGCCAGCCGCGAGGAGCCCTCGCACATCACCGACCGGCGCCGGAAGGTCCGCGCGAAGAAGTCGGCGCGGGGGAAGTGATCAGGGCGCGAGTGAACCGTTCTTCGCCGTGAGCGCGAAGGTGCTCGGGTCCGCGCGGCCGGGCTGGCGTGGCGGTTGCGGCGCCCATTCGAGCGTGAACGGCCGGACCAGGCCGTCGGCGCTCGCGAGGTCGAAGAACGTCTGCGCGGCGCGGCGTTCGCGTTCGCCGACGTCGTACCTCATGTGTTCGCGGAGATAGCGGCGCGCGAGGTCGGCGGGCCAGCGGTGCTCCGTGCCGCGCACGTCGGCGATGCGGTCGAGGCGCATCCGGTTGCGGCGGCGCTGACGGTCGAGGATCGCGGCGGCGAGGGTGATCCGCTCGTCGTCCGCCTCGCCGGCGCGGCACATCCACGCCGCGTAGACGAAGGGCAGCCCCGTGAGTTCCTTCCAGGCTTCGCCGAGGTCGAGTTCGTGCGGGTAGCGGCCGCGGTCCGGGGCGCAGGTGACGACCTTGTCGCCGATGAGCAGGAGCGTTTCGGGCGGGGTCGCGCTGGTGCGGGCGCTCGACCGGCCGCGGGTGATCTCGACGCCTTCGCGCGCATCGAAGTCCACGATCGAGGGGTCGGCGCTGAACCTGCGCTTCAACACGAGGCGGCAGAGGACCACCGACGTGTGGCTCTCGGTGTCGGCGTGGACGCGCGACGCGTCTTCGAAGGGCACGCGCGAGAAGAGCCGCACCGTCATCGTCGGCCCGTCGCACCCGATCATTCCGACGGGGAGCAGGGCCAGGGGCACGCCGGATCGCGCGGCGTCGATCAGGGAGGCCAGCGCGATGTCGACCTCGCCCCGTTCGAGCATCCCGGCCAGCATCGCGGGCGCGGCGCGGACCAGCGCGAGGCTGTCGCACAAGTCCAGCCCCTCGATCAGCGGCACGGTGTTGAGATAGCTGACGCAGCCGATGCGGGTGGGGAGCATGGGGGAGTGTATTGATGTGGGATGGCGGATGCGGGATGGCGGATGTGGAGGTGAGACCGCCGGGGCCACGCGCGGCTCGGCGATATTCCATCCCCGACATCCCACATCCCACATCCGACATGCGCCCTGCGTCCGCTCTACCCTAGTGGCGGAGCATGACGGGGCAATCGCTCATCCTGATCGGCGGGGGCGGGCACGGGCTGGTGGTGGCTGAGGCGGCGCGGCTCGCCGGGGCCGCCGTCGCCGGGTTCTACGATGACAACGCGCACGCGGCGTGCGCCCAGAGGCTGGGGCTCGAGCGCCTGGGCGCGCTCGTGGACTTCTACGACGTGGAGAACGACCCGGCGTTCATCGTCGCGCTGGGCGACCTGCGTCTCCGCGGCGCGTTCCTGGCCGACCTCAGTGCGCGGCACGGGCCGGGCGCCTGGAGCGTTGTTCATCCGCACGCGTCGGTGTCGCCGAGCGCTGTCGTCGGCTCCGGTGTCTTTGTCGGCGCCCGGGCCGTGATCCACACGCTCGCGACGGTGCACGCCCACGCCGTGATCAACACGGGCGCGATCATCGAGCACGAGTGCGAGATCGGCGAGAACGCCCACATCGCGCCGGGTGCGGCGCTCGCGGGCAACGTGAAGGTCGGACGCGGGGCGCTGGTCGGGATCGGCGCGCGGGTGCTGCCCGGGATCTCGGTGGGCGCGGGGAGCACGGTCGGGGCGGGCGCGGTGGTGGTGCAGGACGTTCCGGAGGGAGCCACCGTGGTCGGGATTCCCGCGGGGCCGTTGCCTCGGGGAACGAACTGACCGTCGCCTGCGTTGAGACTCAGTCTCATTCGCTCTACCATGTGTCTGTGAAGGCCGTCCATTCCAACCGCGACATGGCCGCGGCGGCAACAGATTCAGGCTGTTCCTGCGGCGTTGCCGCGGTCGCGATCGCCGACGCGGCGCCGGGGCAGACCGGCGCGATCTGCCACACCGCGCTGGACGAGCACGACGCGGCGATGCTGCGGGCGATGGGGCTGAGGCCGAATTCGATCGTGCGCATCTGCCGCGTCGGGGAGCCGTGCATCGTTGAGGTTCTCGGCGTCAACGGCTGCGCCTGCCGCATCGGCCTTTCGCGCCCCCTGGCG
This sequence comes from uncultured Phycisphaeraceae bacterium, assembly GCA_964500365.1. Taxonomy (GTDB): domain Bacteria; phylum Planctomycetota; class Phycisphaerae; order Phycisphaerales; family UBA1924; genus CAZCPB01. The sequence goes on along the minus strand of CAZCPB010000030.1, from coordinate 13,366 downwards.
CGGCGCGTGAAGATCGCGGGCGTGTGCGCGGCATAGGGGCACGGTGGTGGCCGAAGCGACCGTTTCACGCGGCGAAGAGGAGAGCGGGGTTGTCGGGGGCCCGGCGGCGGGGGCGGGACGCATCGCGCTCCTGGGCAACCCCAACACGGGGAAGACGACGCTCTTCAACCGTCTCTGCGGCCTGCGCCACAAGACGAGCAACTTCCCCGGGACGACGCAGGAGGCGCGGGTCGGGACGGCCCGGGCGGCGGGCGGCGGGGAGCTGCACATCGTCGATATGCCGGGGATCTATTCGCTCGGGCTGAAGCAGAGCGAGGCGGAGATCTGCCGCGAGGTGCTGGCGGGCGAGGTCTCTCCCGCGGGCGAGCGTGCCGGCGTCCCAAGGGCGCTGTGCATCGTGGCGGACGCGTCGAACCTGTCGCGGAACCTGTCGTTCGTCGGCGAGATGATGGCGCAGCGGCTCCCGATGGCGGTGGTGCTGACGATGATCGACGTGGCGCACCGCGCGGGGGTGAAGCCGGACCTGGCCGCGCTCGAGGAGGCGCTCGGCTGCCCGGTCGCGGCGTGCAACGCGCGGACGGGCGAGGGGGTCGACGGTGTCAGGGGTGCGCTCGCGCGGGCGCGCGTGCCGAACCGGACGCCCCCGGGGGATCGCGCCGGGCTCGAGCAGTGGGCCGACGAGGTCGCGGCGAACTGCTGCCGCTACGGCGCGGCGTCGGTTCTGCCGGGCGAGCGCGGCCCGGGGCGGAGCGGCGCGCTGACCGACCGGCTTGACCGAGCATTCACGCACTCTCTGTTCGGGCCGCTGCTGTTCGCGCTGGTGATGGGGGCGCTGTTCTACGTGCTCTTCGCGATCGCCGAGGTCCCGATGAACCTGGTGGACCTGGTTTTCGGGCGGCTGGCCGACGTGGTGCACGCGGTGATCCCCGCGGGGATGATCCGCGACCTTCTGGCCGACGGCGTGGTGCGGGGCGTGGGTTCGACCGTGATTTTCCTGCCGCAGATCTGTCTCCTGTTCTTCCTGATCTCGCTGCTGGAGGACACGGGGTACCTGGCCCGCGCAGCGTTCCTGATGGACCGGCTGCTGCGGCCGTTCGGGCTGCCCGGGCACGCGTTCGTGCCGCTGCTGTCGAGCCACGCGTGCGCGCTGCCGGGGATCATGGCGGCGCGGGCGATCCCGGACCGGCGCGAGCGGCTGGCGACGATCCTGGTGGCGCCGTTCATGACCTGTTCGGCGCGGATCCCGGTGTACGTGCTGGTGACGGGGATCCTGTTCCGTGACCGGCCGGCGATGGCGGCGCTGGCGTTCGTGGGGTGCTACGCGCTGGGGATCGCGGCGGGGCTCTTCAGTGCGGTGGTCGTGCGCCGGACGATCCTGCGCGGCGCGGGGCGGGCGATGGCCCTGGAACTGCCGACGTACAAGGTGCCCAGCGTGCGGACGGCGCTGCTGACCACGTACGACCGGGCGATGATGTTCCTGAAGAACGCCGGGACGAGCATCCTGGCGATCTGCATCGTGCTGTGGTGGCTGGGGGCGTTCCCGCGGGTGGAGCCGCCGCGAGCGGCCGCGGAGTTGCGCGAGCGCATCGCGCTGGCGGTCTCGCCGACAGTCCATGGCGAGCGTGATGGTCGGATGCTGACGGACGAGGAGCTCCGGGCAGAGATCGCCCGCCAGAGCGCGATCGGCGAGCGTGGCGCGACCCCGGGGGAGGCCGCCCGCGCGTCGGTGCTGGCGGATGGGTTTCGGGCGGCGCTGCTCCCCGAGAACGAGCGGAACCGGGTGATCGAGGGGTGGCACGCCGAGGCCTCGCGCCTCGAGGCGTCGCACGCCAAGGCCGAGTCGTACATCGGGCGCATGGGGCGGTTCGTCCAGCCCGTGTTCGAGCCGCTGGGGTACGACTGGCAGCTCTCGATCGGCGTCCTCACCAGCTTCGCGGCACGGGAGGTCTTTGTCTCGACCATGGCCGTCGTCATTGCCGGCGACGAGGACGCGGAATCTGAGGGGGTGGTCGAGGCGATAAGGGAGGCCCGGCGTGCCGACGGCGTGACGCCGGTGTTCACGCCCGCAACGTCGTGGTCGCTGCTGGTGTTCTACGTCCTGGCGATGCAGTGCCTGCCCACGCTGGCGGTGACCGCGCGCGAAGCGGGGGGAGTGAAGTGGGCGCTGCTCCAGTTCGCGTGGATGAGCGCCGTGGCGTACGGTGCCGCGGCGCTCGTGCACCGGTTGGCATCGGCCGTGGTCGGGTGAGCCGGGCGACGGGCGACCTGAGGCGGATTCCCGCTATTGACACGAGGTCCGGGTTTTCACTGGCGGCGGCCAGAGGCGAACCGGTAATCTTCCTCGTCCCGCCCACGGATGGGCGGAGGGGTTCGCGCATCGAAAGGCCGTTCATGTGTCGCTGCTCTCCCGCGGTGAAGGTCGCGGGGCTTTCCTCGTGGTGGCTGGTCGGGATTCTCCAGCGCACGGCGTACGCGCAGCCGCCCGGTCCGGAATCGGACTTGAGCGGGCGGCTCGAGGCGCTCAGCGCCAAGCTCGAGCAGAAGCGCGAGGAGTATCACATCGCCGGCATGGCGATCGCGGTCGTGAAAGACGACCGGGTCGTGCTGGCCCGCGGCTTCGGGGAGCGCGACGCGGAGCGCGGCCTCGACGCCGATGAGCACACGCTCTTTGCGATCGGGAGTTCGAGCAAGGCGTTCACCGCGACGCTCTGCGGCATGATGGTGGACGAAGGCAGGATGTCGTGGGACGACCCGGTCTCGCGGCACTTCCCGGCGTTCTCGCTTGCCGACGAGGCGGCGAAGGGCGCGACGGTCCGTGACGCGCTTTCGCACCGCACGGGCGTGGCCCGGACGGACATGCTGTGGTACGCGGGGACGGCGTCGATCGAGCAGGTGTACGCGGCGCTCGGGCGCGCCAGGCTCAAGGACGGTTTCCGCAAGGCGTGGAACTACAACAACAACGTCTTTGCCGCGGCGGGGTTCGCGGCGGCGGGCGCGGCCGGCACGGACTGGGACACGATGGTCCGGGAACGGATCTTCGAGCCTCTGGGCATGTCGCGGAGCACGACGAGCGTGAAGGCGATGCTCGCCGACGCCAACGCCGCGAAGGGGTACCAGTGGGACGAGGAGAAGAAGGAGCGCACGCACAAGCCGATGCGGGACCTCACGCTGGCGGCGCCGGCGGGGGCGATCAATTCCTCGGCGCTCGACATGGCGCGGTGGGTGCGGCTGCAGCTGGGCGAGGGCGAGTTCGACGGGAAGAGGGTGGTGTCGAAGGAGGCCCTGAACGAGACGTGGACGACGCAGATCGCGGTGCCCGGGGGCGGCTACGGCATGGGCTGGGTGATCTCCGAATGGAACGGCAAGCGCGTCGTCGAGCACGGCGGGAACATCGACGGCTTCGCCGCCCAGGTCGCGATGCTGCCCGACGAGGACCTGGGCTTTGTGCTCCTCATGAACGTGACGGCCACGGCGCTCCAGGGCGAATCTCCCGGCATGGTGTGGGAGGCGCTCACGGCGGGGCCCGGGGAAGCGGGGCCGGGGCCGATTGCAGCGGAGATGCTCGGCGAGTACGTGGGCGAGTACCGATTCACGCACCTCGCGACGGACGTCAAGGCCCTCGTCAAGGACGGCAAGCTGCACCTGGACGTGCCGGGGCAGATGGTCTACGAGCTGAAGTGGCCGGACGAGGAGGGCAAGTGGTATTTCGCGATCACCGACGCGATCGCGGCGGGTTTCGTGCGCGACGAGAAGAACCGCATCACGTCGATGACGCTCTACCAGGCCGGGCTCGAGTTCGACCTGCCGCGCAAGGGCGCGCCGGTCCCGCCGCCGCCGTACACCGAGGGCGAGCTCGCGCAGTTCACGGGCGAGTACCACTTCGAGTACCTGGGCCGTTCGGAGGACTGGAAAGTCTTCGTGCGCGAGGGTCGCCTGGCCTGCGAGGTGCCGAAGCAGTTCACCTTCACGCTGAGGTGGCCGGACGAAAAGGGGACGTGGGTCTTTCAGGAGTTGAAGGAGCTGACCTGCGAGTTCGAGCGAGATGACAGCGGCGCGGTTGTCGCGATGCACGCGCACCAGAAGGGGGAGAACTTTCACCTGCCGCGCATCGGCGGGGGAGCGGCGCCGGCGGACCTGCCGTCGATCGGGGCGCTGATGGAGAAGCGGGACCTGGCCCGTGCGGCGTACGACGCGGCGGGGATCGTGCGACTGAGCGGGCGGGTGGCCCTGCCGATGCAGGGCGTGAGCGGCACGGTGACGACGGTGCTGTCGGGGCCGGCGCGGTTCCACAACTCGATCGACTTCCCGCCGTTCGGGTTCATCCGGCAGTCGTTCGACGGGCGGACGCTGCTGAGCGAGTCGATTGGGGAAGAATTCAACGAGGTGACGGGGTCGCGCCGGGACGAACTGATCCGGCAGGGCCCCGGAACGTTCTGGGCCGACCTGCGCACGCTGTACGACACGGTCGAGGTCTCGGGGCGCGAGACGGCCGGCGGGGTGGAGGGCGTGGTCGTGAAGGCGTCGGAGAACGACGGCAAGATCCGCGCGCGGTACGTGCTGAACCCTGAGAACGGACTGCCGCTGAGGGAGGAGACGGCGGTGACGGTCGCGTCGGTGGGCGCGATCCCGGTGACGATCACGTACGGCGATTACAGGGAGCACGAGGGGATGGTGATCCCGTTCCGGGTCGAGTACCAGAGCGACCTGACGGGCGGGATGGTGATCGAGTACCAAAAGATCGAGTCGCGCGTGGCGGAGACTCCGGCGACGTTCACGCTCGCGCCGTCGTCGCGGCGCTAGGGCGGCCGCCGTACCGTTGCCTCGATGCCGCTGCCCGTTGACGACTGGCAGTTCTGGGTGGTCACGGCGCTGGCGTGTGCCGCGGCGTTCGTGGTGGCGCGGATGGTCCTGCCGCGGGGGCTGATGCCGAGGCGGTGGCGTCGCCGGGGCGAGAAGCGGGCGACGCTGACGGTGGACGGGAAGACCGTTTCCAAGCGAGGTGACCGCGGCCCGCCCGAGTGATCAAGGGCGGCGCGGTATCCTGCGGGCATGACGCAGGGGGACGCGGGCGAATCCGGGCGGGCCGAACCGTCCGCCGACCTCACGCGGTCGCTGGGGGAGAGCCCGACATCGGGGGTTCCCGGGACGGCCCCTCCCCGCGGCACGAAGGGCTCGCTGCCGGCGCACCTCGGACAATTCCGGATCGTCCGGATGCTCGGCGAGGGCGGCATGGGCGCCGTCTATGAGGCCGAGCAGCAGCGCCCTCGCCGGATGGTCGCGTTGAAGGTCATCCGCGCGTCGGCGGCGAGCGGCGACGCGCTGCGTCGATTCGAGCACGAGGCCGAGGTTCTCGCCCGGCTTCAGCACCCCGGGATCGCGCAGGTGTACGACGCCGGGACGTTCGACGCCGGGGGGCGGAACGAGCCGTACTTCGCCATGGAACTGATCCGGGGCGTGCCGCTCACGCGCTACGCGGAGGAGAAACGCCTCGGCACGCGCGAGCGGCTCGGGCTCATGGTGAAGATCTGCGACGCCGTCCAGCACGCGCACACCAAGGGGATCGTGCACCGCGACCTCAAGCCCGCGAACATCCTCGTGGACGAGAGCGGGCAGCCGAAGATCCTCGATTTCGGGATCGCGCGGCTCACGGGGTCGGACGTGCAGGTGACGACGCTCCAGACCGACGTCGGCCAGTTGATCGGCACGATCCCCTACATGAGCCCCGAGCAGGCGGCGGGCGACCCGCACCAGCTGGATACGCGGAGCGACGTGTACGCGCTGGGCGTCGTGTGCTACGAGCTCCTGGCGGGGCGATTGCCGCACCAGCTGCGCAACAAGCTGATCCACGAGGCGGTGCGCATCATCCGCGAGGAGGAGCCGACACCGCTCTCGTCGATCGATCGCGTGTTCAGGGGCGACGTCGAGACGATCGTGGGCACGGCCCTGGCCAAGGAGCGGGCGCGGCGTTACCAGACCGCGGCGGAGATGGCGGCGGATATCTCCCGCTACCTGCGGCATGAGCCCGTCGCCGCGCGACCGCCGAGCACGTGGTACCAGCTCGCGAAATTCTCGCGACGAAACCGGGTTCTCGTCGCCGGGGTCGGCGCGACCGTGCTGGCGCTGATCGCCGGACTGATCGCGACGTCGGCGGCGCTGCGGCGGGCCCGTGCCGCCGAGCTCGACGCCAGGCAGCGCGCGGCGCAGTTGAGCGAGGTAGCCGAGTTCCAGGCCTCCCAGCTCCGCGAGATCGACCCCCACGCCATGGGAGAGCGGCTCGGAGCGAGTCTGGCCGCGGAAATCGTGTCCGGGCTGGAGCGCGGCGGCGCCGAGCGAGACGAGATCGACAGCGCGGCAGAACGACTCCGCGAAGCACTCGGGCACGCCAACCTGACGAACGTCGCGCTGAGCGCGCTCGACCAGAACATCTTCGAGCGGGCGCTGAAGGCGATCGACGAGCGATTTGCCTCCCAGCCGCTGGTGAAAGCGGAGCTGCTCCAGTCCCTCGCGGACACGATGGCCCAGCTCGGGCTTCTGGACCGCGCGGCCGAGCCGCAGTCTCAGGCCCTGGAGATCCGGCGCAGGGAACTCGGGGAGGACCACGGCTTCTACCTCATTTCGCTCAACAACTCCGCGCTGCTGCTGAACGCCCAGGGCAAGCTGGCCGAGGCCGAACCCCTCCTGCGCGAGGCGCTCAGGCGCAAGCGCCGCGTGCTCGGTGACGATCACACGAGCACGCTCGCCAGCCTCAGCAGCCTGGGAAGACTGCTGCGCGAGAAGGGAGAACTCGCCGAGTCCGAAGCCTGTTACCGCGAGGCGGTCGAGCGCCGCCGGCGCGTGGTCGGCGAGGACGATCCCGACACGCTCCTCTCGGTCAACGGGCTGGGCGACGTGCTCCAGGCACAGGGCAGGCTGGCCGACGCCGAGCCGTACTGTCGAGCCGCGGCGGAAGGTAACCGGCGCGTGCTCGGCGGGCATCACCCGGCCACGCTCCTGTCGATCAACAACCTGGCGTCCCTCCTGTACGACCAGGGCAAGCGGGCGGAGGCCGAGCCGCTGTGGCGCGAGGTTCTCGACGCCCGGCGCCGCGTGCTCGGCGACGATCACCCCGACACGCTGATTTCTCTGAACAACCTCGGCTTCCTGTACCGCGCGCAGGGCCGGTACGCGGAGGCGCTGGAATGCTTCGGCGAGGCGCTCGATCGAAAGCGCCGCGTGCTCGGAGAGGACCACCCCAGCACGCTCGCGTCGCTCAGCAACATGGGGCTGGTGCTCTTCTCGCGAGGGAGTGCGGCCGAGGCCGAGCCGTACTGGCGCGAGGCGATGGAGAAGCGGCGCGCCGTGCTCGGTGAGCGCCACCCGCAAACCCTGATGTCGGTCAACAACCTCGGGCAGGTCCTGCGCCAGCTCGGGCGCAACTCCGAGGCCGAGGCCTGCTTCCGCGACGCGCTCGACGGGCGACTGGCCACGCTCGAAGAAGACCATCCGGACGTGCTCGACTCGATGTACACGCTCGGGGACCTTCTGCGCGCCACCGGACGGCTCGACGAGGCGGCCCCCCTGCTTGACGGGGCCCTCGCCGGCGCACGCCGGACGCTCGGCCCGGATCACACGGACACGTTCCTCTTCCTCGGGGGCCGCGGCCGCCTCCTTCACGCGCAGCACCGGCTCGACGAGGCCGAGTCGGACTGTCGCGCCGCGCTCGACGGCAGCACGCGCTCGCTGGGGCCCGGGCATCCCAGGACGCTTGCCGCCGCGGCGGACCTCGGTAACGTCCTGATCGATTCGGGCCGCTGGCCCGAGGCCCGGGCCGTCCTGCTCCCCGCCGGCTCCGCCGCTGTGGAGGGGCTCCAGCCCGAACACGCGGCGAGGCTCGGATTGAGGAGAGCGATCGAGCGGCTCTACGCGACGTCGGAGGCGGCGGAGCCCGGGCGAAGGAACGCCGACGAATGGGACGCGTGGCGCCGTCGCTTCGATGACACGAAATAACGACGACGAACGATCACCCCGGACTGACCCTGACGACGACCATGGTCTGGTCGTCCGGTCTACGCTCGATTCCGCCGAATTGCCTCAGTTCCCAGTGGACCATTTCGAGCACGCGTGCCGCCGACGCGGCCGGCTCGGCCCCCAGAACCTTGAGCAGGATCTCACGGAAGCGTGAGCGTCCGAGCTTCTCGCCGGCGTAGTTGGTCATGTCGGTGACGCCGTCGGTGTAGGCGACGATCACGTCGCGCGGCGTGAGGTCGAAGACGCCGCGCTGGTAGGTCTGCGCCGGGTCCACGCCGACGATCATGCCGCCGATGCCGAGTTCGACGATGTCGGCCGGGCTCGGCGGGCGTCCGCCGGGGAGGCGGACGACCACGGTGGGCTCGTGGCCGGCGGAGGTGTAGGTGAGGCGGAGACGTGCGGCGTCGATCACGCCGTACCAGAGCGTGGCGAACTCGCCGTGGCGGGTGTCGCGGCAGAGGGCGCGGTTCACGCGGGCGATCACTTCGTCGAGGTCGTAGAGGGACTCGGTGTGGGCCCTCAGGCTGGCGCGGACGGCGCTCATGAGAAGGGCCGCGGCGATTCCCTTGCCGGCGACGTCGCCGACCACGACGCCGAGGTTGCCCGAGAGGTCGAGCAGGTCGTAGAAGTCTCCGCCGAGCTCGAAACTGGGCTCGTAGCGTGCGGCGACGTCGAGGCCGGGGACGCTGGGCGAGCGTGCGGGGAGCATGCGTCGCTGGACGTCGGCCGCGAGCTGGAGCTGGCGCTGGATGCGTTTTTCTTCCTCGCGGTGGCGGAGGAGGCGGGCCTGCTGCACGGCGACGGCGGCCTGCTGGGAGAGGGCCCGGAGAAGGCGGCGGTCCCACTCGTTGAACGAGCGGGGACGGCGCGAATAGAGCCGGATGACGCCGATCGGGCGGCCCTGGAAGAGCAGCCCGGCGTTGATGAAGGAGACCACGCCCTCCTCGCGGACCAGGTCGGGGATCTGCACGCGGTCGTCGTGCCGCAGGTCCTCGACGGCGACCAGCTCGCCGCCGAGCGCGAGGCGGTCGAAGAGGCGGTCCTTGCTGAGGGCCTGCGGGTCTTCGAGCCAGCGGCGGCTGAGGTTGCGGGAGGCCATGAGCGTGAGGTCGTCCTCGCCGGCGCTGGTCATGCGTTCGGCGTTCTCGCGGAGCAGCATGATCGAGCCGGCGTCGAGCTCGAGGACGTCGAGGGCCGATTCGAGCGCGACCTCGAGCACGCGGTCCAGCCCCCCGGCGCGCACCAGCAGCGAGTTGAGGCGGTAGAGCGCGCCGAGTTCCTTCACCCGGTGGCGCAGGTCCATCTCGTCGTTGCAGAGCTCGGCCGCGGTCGAGGCCAGGAGCGCGAGCGCCCGTTCGAGGGATTCGCGCCCGGCGCCCGACAGGCGCGGCTGGCCCGGGTCGAGGACGATCGATCCCACCGGCTCGCCGCCGACGATGAGCGGGAAGCTCGTGCCCCCTTCGCCGGAAGGGTCCACGACCTCGTAGGGGCGGGCGCCGTCGGAGAAGACCACGGCCCGTCCTCGAGGGTCGCGCACCTCGGCGTGCACCCCGGTGAGCGCCGAGAACTCGGCGCAGAGCCGCAGCAGGGAGCCGTCGGTGAGGAAGTCGGTGATCGACCGCTCGCCGGGCGCTTCGCTCCCGACCGCCGGAGACTCGCCGGGGGCCGGCTCGTTGCTTGTCGTTGGGGCGGGCATCGCGGCTATTTCGGGGCGTTCCCCGGCCCGCCGCCCGCCGGGGGCGCGCCGCCCTCGTAGAGCCTGGCGTCGAGCCACACGCCGCGGAGCAGGTCAACGAGCCGCTCGTCGGAGCCGGCGGCGGGGTCCTGGCGCGAGATCCGCGACATGGCCTCGAGGCCCTCGCGCGCGGTGGCGAGTTCCGAGGTCTGGAAGCCGAGGTACGCAATGAGGAGGGCCGACTCTCGACGGAGCTTCCCGGTGCCGGCGACGTTGGCGCGGAGTTGATCGAGGGCGCGACGCGTGCGGTCGGGGTCGGGGAGAAGTTCGGCGGCGTACCGCTGGCCGCTGGTCTCGGGGTGTTCGGCGATGAGACGGCGGAGGTGCTGACCCGCCGACATCCACAGCCCCGCGCCGATCTGCGCGTGGATCTGCCCGGTGCGGGCCGAAACGTCGCCCGGCTTGTTGGACAGGGCCCGGCTGAAGCGCTCTTCGGCGTCGAAGTACATGCGCTCCGAGAGGAGGCGCTGGCCGTTCTGCATGTGCTCGGCGTAGAAGTCCCGCTTCCCGGCGTTGGAGGAAATGAAGGTGTCCACGCGCCCGGAGACGTCGCGGATCATCTTGAGGGTCTCGGGGTCGATGCGCGAGCGCAGGTTGTCGTCGTCCTTCGTGCCGGGCTCGGCGTCGGCCTCGGGCTTCTCGGTCGGCGCGGCGGGCGTGCTGAACCTGTCGCCGGGGCGCGCGGGGCGCTTCGAGCGGTCGAGGAGCGAGATCCGGTCGGGGTAGGCGCCGTCGGGGCGGAGAAGCTGCGAGCGGAGGTCGTCGAGCCGGTCGCGCCAGTCGCGCGAGACGCCCTCGGGCGCGTCTGTGCCTCGACCGGGGGCGTCCGTAGTGCCGGGGGGCACGGGCTCGTTTCCGACAATGCCGAGGTCGTCGAGCTTCTTGCGGAGTTCGTCGTAGGCCGTGACAGGTGCCGCGGCCTCGGTGAGGCGGGCGTCGGGCAATACCCCGGAGCGTGCGCTGGTGTCGATGCGCCCCGAGCCCGGGAGGGTCGGACGCGGGGAATCGACGCGCGTGCGGCTCCGCTGCGATTCGAACGCCGCGCGCTCCGCCTGGCCGCGGGCCGTCGCGGAGTTGGCCAGCGTGCGCTCGCCGTCGAGCTTTGCCGCGAAGTCGGTCCGGCCAAAGTCCATGCCCGAGATCCGCGAGGAGGGGCCGCTCAGGCCCAGCCGATCGGTGATGTCCGCCGAGCGGGTCGGGTCGGTGTAGGCAGCGGAGGAACCGAGACTCGAAAGGCGCGGCACGGAACTGTCGGCCCGCGAGAGCGAGTTCACCGGCGCGCTGAGGCGGTTGACGACGTTGTAGCTGCGGTCGAGCCGCTCGTCGCGCTGGATGGCGTTGTTCTGGAACGAGCGTGCCGCGGCGGAATTGGAAAGCGAGGGCAGCGCGGCGCCGACACCCTGGGTTGCCGTGGGCTTGGCGTAGCCGGTGCGCGGCGTGTAGAACGAGCTGAAGTTCACCCCGCCGCGTCCCGGCTGGTAGGTGCGCGACACACCGCCGGTCGACAGGGCGTTCTGGGCGTCGATGGCCTGGGAACGCTGGATGCCCTGTGCCGCGATGGTCGAGAGCTCGGAGTTCCGCCGGAAGCTGTTGAGGGTGCTCGACCCGAGGCGACCCACGAACTCCGACGGGTCGCTGTAGCCCAGCCGCCCACGGAACGAGAACCCGCCGGGGGCCTGGCTGAAGACGATGGAGTTGCGGTACTTGGCCTCGGCCGCGAAGTCGCGCCCGCTCGATGCGTAGGGGTTGCTGCGGGAAAGGCCGCCGGAGAGGGCGTTGCCCGTCTGCGACAGGTACTGCGCGGAGGCCGCCTGGCCGACCGCGAGCGAAATGGCCACGGCCAAGCCGCGGCAGGCCCGCCCCGCGCCTGATCTGTGTGAAGTGCGGCCCATCATCCCTCCCAACGCCGTCCGAGACGTTGGATGCGCCTCCATTGTATCTGTTCGACTTCTCCCACCCCAAGGGTTCGGCGAAGAATTCCAAACAAAACGTGAAAATCGCATAAGACCTTGGCGGCACGCTCATCATCGGCGTCCCGAGCGTGCCGCTTGCTCGATGATCCCCCCGGGCGACGGCAGGTCCGATATCCGGGAAGGTGAGCTTGTCGTGCGCCGGGTTATTCCGGCTAGCATCGTCCCCATGGACGGCCCGTACTACATCACGTCTCCGATTTACTACGTGAACGACCGTCCGCACATCGGGCACTGCTACACGACGATCCTGGCGGACATCGCGGCGAGGTTCGAGCGGCTGCGGCGCGGTTCGGGCGCGGACGTGTTTTTTCTTACCGGGACTGACGAGCACGCCGACAAGGTCGTGACCAGCGCCGCGGCCAACGGCACGACGCCGCAGGAATGGGCCGAACGCAATGCCGCGGAGTTCAAGAGGGCGTTCGAATTCGCCGGCTCCTCGCACGACGACTTCATCCGGACGACGGAGGGGCGTCACGTCGAGCGGGTCGAGCGGTATATCGCGGCGCTCATGAAGTCCGGCGCGATCTACAAGGGCGAGTACACGGGCTGGTACGACGAGGGGCAGGAGGAGTACGTCACCGACAACGCCGCGCGCGAGGCGGGGTACAAGAGCGCGATCACGGGTCGGCCGCTCGCGAAGCGGACCGAGCCGTGCTATTTCTTCCGGCTCGGCCGGTACCAGCAGCGCCTGATCGATCACAACGGCGCGCACCCGGGGTTCGTCCGGCCCGAGGCCCGGCGCAACGAGGTGCTCGGGCGCCTGCGTCCGCCCGCGGTGCTCAACGATGTGCCGGTGTCGCGCCCGGTGACCGACGACCCGGCGACGCGCTGGGGGATCCGCGTCCCGGGCGACCCGGCGCACCGCGTCTACGTCTGGATCGATGCGCTCTTCAACTACCTGACGGTGGTGGACACGCCGGAGCGGCGGAAGTTCTGGCCGGCGAGCGTGCACCTGATCGGGAAGGACATCCTGTGGTTCCACGCGGTGATCTGGCCGGCGCTGCTGATGGCGCTGCGCGAGAGCGGGCCCGAGTACGCGTGGGTTGAACTGCCGCGGACGGTCTTCGGGCACGGGTGGTGGATCAGCGAGGGGCAGAAGATGAGCAAGACCCTCGGGAATTTCATCGACCTGGAGCGATTGAAGGCCTACGCGGACCGGTACTCGCTCGATGCGCTGCGCTGGTACCTGGCGACGCAGGGCCCGCTGTCGGGCGCGGACGCGGACTTCTCGCACGCGAAGTTCGTCGAGGTGTACAACGCGGACCTGGCGAACGGGATCGGGAACTGTGCCAGCCGGGTCGGGAACATGATCGAGAAGTACTTCGGGGGGAGGGTGCCGGACGCACGGGGCGTTGTCGAGCACGCGGGGACGGACTGGCCGGCTGTCACCTCGGCGCTGGTCGAGCGTTCCGTGAGCGCGTTGTCGTCGTTCGATCTCGCCGGATCGCTCAACGCGGCGAGCGAACTGGTGCGCACGGTGGACGGGTACATCAACGTGACCGCCCCGTTCAAGCTCGCCAAGACCGTGGACGCCGACGACACCGGCAAGGCCCGCGAGCAGCTCGGCGCAATTCTCTATCACTGCGCGGAGGCGGTGCGGATCGCGTCGCTGCTCTTCGCGCCCGCGATGCCCTTCAAGTGTCGGCAGCGC